>NZ_JBEYXN010000027.1:0-98091 GCF_040704625.1 Streptomyces sp. NPDC046866 | reverse complement strand
TCCCTAGGCGCTGCGCGCCTAGCAAAGAAACGTGGCGCTTCCCGCCACTAAAAAATTCACGCTTCGCGTGAATTCCCGTCAATTCCCGCGCTGCGCGCGGGAATTGGAATTGCGCTCCGCGCAATTCTCCCCGTTTCTCCGCTCCGCTCCAAAACGGGGCGTGGATTTCCGCTGCGCTCCAATCCCCAACCGCGCTCCGCGCGGTGGCCGGCAGCAGCCGGAGGGGGTCCGTGCATCACTCCGGCTGACTGTGTAGACGTGACGGAACACCACAACCCCCAGGTCGGCGGCCCGATGGGCCATCCACCCGGCAGGCCTCCCCCACCAGCAGAGACCAGCACGGCCCTACGGCCCCAACCCCCGCCCAGCACGACCAGCATACCCACAGAGAGACGGGCCCCACACCCCCAACCACCAAACTCGCCGAACCCAACCGGGCACGCCTACAGTCGAACTGATGACCCTCCACCAAAACCCCCACGCGCCCGCCCCCACTCTGCTAGCGTCTGACGCTGACCATCCGGAAAAGCTCCTGTGCATCACTACTTGGCACTGTGTAGAGCGATCGGAACGAGCGGACCCCCAGACAGGGGGATGGAATGGGGATCCAATGAGCGCACCGCGTGAAATCAGGCCGCATCAGGTCGAGGCGGTCGAGGCGGCCGTGAGCGCCCTCGATACTCCGCCGAAGGGAATTCCTGCCAACGGGTTGCGCGCATCCGTAGTAGCGGCATGTGGTACCGGGAAAACCCTGATCGCCGCGCACTCCGCACTGCGCCTCGCCAAGGGTGGGCGGATTCTCGTGATGCTGCCCACCCTGGACCTACTGACGCAGACGGTAAGGGAATGGCGTACGGAAGGGCATGACGGTAAGTCGGTGGCGGTGTGTTCTCTGGACGATGACGCTGGCCTGTATGCCGCAGGGGTGCGGACGACCACAAACCCGGTGCTGCTCGACGAGCGGTACGGAAAAGGCCCTGTGACGATGTACGCCACCTATGCCTCTTTGCCGGTCCTCACAAAGGCTTTCAGCGGTGAATGCGGTGCGCCGATGCAACCCTTTGATCTCGTGGTGGTTGATGAGGCGCACCGGACCTCGGGGAGTCTGGGGAAAGCGTGGGCGGCGATTCATTGGCAGTCTGAAATTCCGGCAGCGAGGCGACTCTATTTCACCGCCACGCCTCGGATTTGGCAGGAGCGTCCACCGAGCCGGGATGTCCGGGAGGGAGCGCGGGACCGGCTGCCGGCCGAGCTGGCGTGCTCCATGGATGACGAGTCGGTGTTCGGCCCGATCGTGTATGAGCTGGACCTGGCGGACGCCATCAGTCTGGGCCTACTGGCCCGTTACCAGATCCTCGTGGTGGAAGTGCGGGACCCGGTGGCGGCGCGGCTGTCGGGGCCCGAGGCACGCGAGGAGGAGGTACGCGGCTTGCGCCTCGGGGCGCTGCAAGCGGCTTTGCTGCGGACGGCAGCTGAGCATGGGTTGCAGAAAATCATCACCTTTCATCACCGCACGGTGGAGGCGGAGGCTTTCTGTAAGGGCCTGGAAAAGAAGGCTGAGGAATTGCACGCGTTCAACCCTGAGGCATACCCGGAGTCGGTTTGGACGGGGTGGCTGCGGGGCGAGCATGAAGCGGACCACCGCGCAATGGTGCTAGGTGAGTTCGGCGGGACGGCGCGCCGTGCGGTGCTCTCCAATTGCCGCGTTATGGGTGAGGGAGTGGACTGTCCGGCAGTGGATGCCGTGGCGCTTTTGGATCCAAAGGGTTCGTCGGTCGATATCGTGCAGGCGATCGGTCGGGCACTGCGCCAGAAGCCCAACGCGGGAAAGCTCGCGTCGTTGATCGTGCCGGTTTTCCTGAAACCGGATGAAAAAGCCAGTAGTTCCACCATGGTTACGTCTGCCTCGTATAAGCCTTTGGTGAAGGTATTGGCTGGCCTGCGGGCGCATGATGAACGCGCCGTTGAAATGCTCGCCATTCCGCAGGAGAACACACCGCGTCTGCCGGGTGAATGGATTGGCCCGGAGCCAGAGGAAGGGGAGGAAGAATCTCGCATGTTGCTCCGTTTTTCTACTCCCCGGGACCCTGCCGCTGTCGCTGAACTGGTGTCGCTGCGCGTGATCGACACCGAGCGACAGGACTGGACGCGCGGCTACTGGGCGGCGCGGCGGTGGTCGGCGCTGCATGGGCATCTGCGGGTCCCGCTGGGTGCCGAGATGGCATGGGGGTACCCGCTGGGGCGGTGGATCCGCCGGCAGCGGGCCGCGTACGCGTCCGGGCAGTTGGACGGCCGGCGGGCGGCGCGGTTGGAGCGTCTGGGGATGGTGTGGGACCCCGCCGAGGCGGACTGGCAGGACAACTTGGCGGCCGCCCGGCTGTACATGGGCCGGTACGGGACGCTGGCGGCCCCTCGCAGTGCGGTCGTCGCCGAGCCCGGCGGGCAGGCGGAACGAGCCCTGGACGGCCCCGCAGGGGCCATAGGGCGCCCGATCGGACAGTGGCTGTCCAACTGCCGCAGGCCCGGCGCGCTCACGCCCGAGAGGGCCGCACAGCTCGCCGAGATCGACCCTGACTGGAACCCCACGGGTTGGCCGATCGACTGGCAGCGCCACTACGCCGGAGTACGGGCCCTTGTGTTCGATGGAGGCGCGGCGGTGGATGAGATCGTCCCTGGGGTGACCGTGCACGGCGCCGACATCGGCCGGTGGCTGCACCGGCAGCGCGAGGCCTGGACCGAGCTGTCGCCGGAGCAGCGCGCACGGCTGACCGAGCTCGGGGTGAGCGCGCCCGAGCCGGCCGCCACACCCAAGAGCGGCGGCCGGGCCGCAGCGTGGGAGCGGAGCGTTGCCGCCGCGCGTGCCTACCTCGCCCGGGAGGGCACCCTGAGCGTGGTCTCCCGCGGGCATGTCGAGCACGTCGTGCACGACGACCAGGAGCACGCCGTGAAACTGGGGGTGTGGCTTTCCAACTGCCGTACTCGGCGCGCGAGTCTGCCGGCGGACCGCGTCGCGGTACTGGCCGAGCTCGGAGTGATCTGACCCACCCCACCGGATATGAAGATGGCCCCTCAGCTGAGGGGCCATCTTCATATCTCCGCTGACACAGAGAGCAAGCGCATGGCTCACAAAAACGAGTATAGGAACTGAGTGAACTGCATCAGGATCCAGCTCACCACAAGGATGAGTCCGGCCGACACGACCAAGAGGCCCGCCTGTAAGGGCCAAATGATGACTTTGCTCCATCCTTCCGTGAAGGATGGACTCCATGCCTCCGGCACCAGGCTGCGGGCGGTCCAGATATGCAGACCAGCCAGAAGTCCCAAGGTCGCACCAGCTCCGATCCATGAGAGAACCGGCTCGTGGATCGGAACCCAGATCCAGATCATTGCTGCGACACCCACACCAACCAGCGTCGCTCCGCCCGTCGCTCCCGCTTGCTGAGCCAGGGAGGTATGCGCCGCTAGCAGCCTGTCCGACGTGCTCCCACGAGTGTTCTCCCAGACGTCATACGCCGGACCAATCGCATTGATCGCGAAAGCGCAGGCCAGGACGAAGTCCCAGTACGAGCGAGACATCGTAGGTTCCCATCACATCGCGTGGATGAAGGTCAGACGGATCTTCCTCCACTGCCGGCCATGAGTGGTGCAGGCGCGCGAGTCGCCGCTCTCGGCTTCGGTTGAGTGACAAAGTCAGGCGCCTCGCCGCTATGTGCGTCCTGCAAGGTCGCGCGGCAGGCGCAGTACGGGGTCTGAGCGTGTCTGTCCTGCCGCCCGACGTCCCTCGGCTGCGAACCCTGGTCACCTACCTGCGCGGGGAGCTCGGCCACACGGAACAGGCCCTTGCCGCCGCCGAGGCGCACGAGGCCGCCACCGCCCGGCAGCAGCCGGCGCCCGAGCCCCCGGCTTGGCTGGTCGAGCGCGGGATCGGCGTCGGCCGGCTCCCGGTGCGCCTGCACACCGGGGAGTGCTGGGCCACCGGCAAGCGCTGCGTACCCGCGGCCGCGGAACAGGTGCGCCGACTCCTGGCCGAGGGCGTGCCCGCCTGCATCCACTGCCGCCCCGACACCGCCCTGGGGTGCTGGAGTGACCGGGTACCCCCAGGGTGGAGGGATGAGCCGCCTGCGTGTCGTCGTGTACCCGCCGGACCCCCAGGGCTCGGCGCATCCGTGTCGACGGCGAGATCCTCGGCCGCGCCCTCGGCCCCGGCGATCTCCTGGACTTCCTGCGAAGGGCCGGCCTGGACCCTGACGACGTCCGCCTTGACGATGCGCTGCTGATCGAGTGGCGCGGCGGCGGGCCCACCGTGTGGGCCCCGGACACTGGCGGATCGAGAACGCGGCCGCGCGCGCTGATGGCCCGCACCCTGCGCTTGGGGTGCGGGCCATCAGCTGTAGCGGGGCGTCACAGGTCGGACGGGAGTCTCTGGCCGGTCTCGGCGTCAGCTGCGGTACCGGCCGGGGACAGCCGCACGATCCGGGCGGGCGCCTGCGCCCCTTCCTTCCAATCCTTGCCGCCCACCGCTACGCGCACGGTCACCTCGGCAAGGGGATCCTTCACCGGCACCACGATCTCGGGGGCCTTGGGGAACCAACCGTCCTCGCTCAAGCTGCGGGCGCTCTCACCGGCAGCATCGATTTGCAGGTATCGGGCGTTCCGGTCGAAAGACGCGCGCAGTTCGAGGGTGACGCGGGTCCTGTCGCTGCTCCAGTGGGCCACCACGTCGGTGCTGACTCCGTCGATAGTCAGCGCGGCCCCGGACCTGCCCTTGTATGCGGCAGCCTGCTCTTTGCGGTCCTCGCGGCGGTGCTCTTGGGAACCGGTCTGCCACACGCCCGCGGCCGCGATGGACAGTGCCGCAAGGGCCGCGACGTACAGCCAGAGACGACGGCGCGGCGCGGGCGGCTCTGCCATACCGTCCGTCCCCGTCTCCGGTTCCGGTTCCGGTTCCGGTTCCGGTTCCGGCTCGGGTATGGGCACGGGCCCGCTGTACCACGCCGGCTCTGTGCCGTCGTCTGTCCTCTCAAACCACGCAGGATCCTTGCCCATGCGGGTGACCGTAGCGCGCAACTGCACAGCCTTGTCCGTCTCCCCGCACATCTCAGCCACCCGCGCCCGGGTAACGAGCCACGAAACGGCCTGGTCCGAGGCGATGCCATGGGCACGGATGTCCTCGCGCTCACAGACAGCGGCAAGGTGGGCCGCCTCGCTGTACCGGCCCTCTCGGGCAGCCTGCAGAACATCGTGGTGCCGGGCGTCGATGACATCCGGCAACGTCTCCCCCGCCCAGTCGTCGGCGGCGTCGGCGTCGTCGGCCTGGTCGACGTCGTCGTCGGCCTGGATCATCGTGCCGGTCTTCCTGGAGCCCTGCGAGGACCCGACCGACATGGTCGCCTCCGCCAGCTTCAAGCCGCTCGTAGTTGTCCTCCAGGGCCTGCGCTCGCACGATGAGCGCCTGGTCGAGCAGCTCGCCTCCCGCGCCCTCACCAGCGGCAAGCGCAAGATCCACGTCCGGCGCGACGAGGACGGCCAAATCGTCGGCACTGGCGGCGAGGGCGAGGACCAGGAGGACGGCGCCGACGCCGACGCCGAGTCGGCGCTGCTCCACTTCTCCAGCCCGCGCGACGCCGCCACGATCGCCGCGTTCCTGCGCACGCGGGTCTACCGGCCGGAGTCCCTGGTGTGGCTGGAGGGCTACCAGGCACTGCTGCGCTGGCGGGCGGAGAACTCGATCACCGGCGTCCACGCCGTCCCGTATGACGTGGAGGTCGAGGTCGGCGTCACCAAGGCGTTCCCCCTCGGGCGGTGGGTGCACCAACAGCGCAAAGCCCTGCGCACCGGCGAACTCGAGGAACGGCGCAAGACGCTGCTGGACGCCCCGGAGGCCGGGATGGTCTGGGAGCCGGGCGAGCAGGCGTGGGAGGCCAAGCTCGCCGTACTCCGCTCCTACCGCCGGGCCACCGGGCACCTCGCGCCCCGGCAGGACGCCATGTGGGGCGAGGACGACGAGATGGTGCCCATCGGGCAATACATGGCCAACCTCCGCAGGAAGGGAACGAAGAACGGGCTGGGGAAGAACGAGGACACCGCCACGACCCGGGCCGCGCAGCTCGCCGAGATCGACAAGGACTGGAACTGCCCCTGGCCACTGGACTGGCAGCGCCACCACCGCGTCCTGGCCGACCTGGTCGACGCCGACGGACAGCTGCCCGACATCGCCCCCGGCGTCCTGTGGGACGGCGACGACATCGGACGGTGGCTCCAGCAGCAGAAGCAGCCGGCCACCTGGGCGCGGCTGCTGCCCGAGCAGCAGGCACGGCTCACCGCGCTGGGCGTGCAGCCCGACCAGAAGCCGTCTCCCGCCCCCGCGGCCAGTCGTGGGGAGAAGGGGCCGAGCAAGGCGCAGCAGGCGTTCCAGCGGGGCCTGGCAGCCCTCACCCAGTGGGTAGAGAGGGAAGGCGCCCACCGGCCGGTCCCGAGGGCCCATGGGGAGGAGATCACGGTCGAGGGCGAGGCGGAGCCGGTGATCGTGAAGCTGGGCGTGTGGGTCTCCAACACCAAGAGCCGACGCGACAAGCTCACCACCGACCAACTCACCGCCCTCGCCAAGCTCGGCGTCGACTGGGCCTGACCCAGTTCGGCGCTGAGCCGGAGTGCAGAGACCCCTGGGCCGCGATGGTCTCGGGGTCTCGTGCCTCTGGACGCTGCAACACGGTGGTGCAACAGCGGTCCCGGACGGACTTCAGTTACTGTCACCGCAGGTCGGCTGCAACGCGGGATCGCGTGTTGCAGCAACAGCCCCAGGCCCGGCCACCGGCGGCGCATGAAGGTCACCTGGGCCTCCGCCAAGACGACGCCGCTCACCGGGTGCCGGTGCACGGGAACGCACAGGCCCCAGTCGGCCGGTTGCACCACGTCGAGAACACCCACACGCCGACGAACCCCTCCTGGCTGAACCGGATCGAGGCCCAGTTCACCGCCCTGCCGTACTTCACCCTCGACGGCACCGACCACGCCTCCCACAAAGAGCAGGGCAGCATGATCCGCCGCTACATCATCTGGCGGAACCGCCATGCCGATGACCGGCGCCTACGCGCGGTCGCCGACAGGGCCAAGGTTGCCTGATGCGGTACTAGCCGGCTATCGGCTGGCGAGCCAGGCTTCAGGCAGTGGTGCAGTTGCCTTGGCCTGCGGCGAGCGCGGCGTCGGCGCTGGAGTAGGCGGGCAGGAAGGTGTCCATCCCGGTGACGCTGAGCAGGCGGCTCAGCCGGCCGGGGATGGCCGCCAGCGTCAGGGAGCCGTCGGCGTTCTCGGCGCATCGCCAGATGCCGATGAGGGCGCCCAGTCCGGAGGAGTCGCAGAAGGTGACGCCCGAGAGGTCGACAACCAGGTCAGGGTGGCCGTTCGCGATGAGTTCCAGGGCGCGGGCCCGTACGGCGGGTGCGGTGGCGAGGTCGAACTCGCCGGACAGGGCGATCACGGCCCAGGCTCCGTCGGTGTGCGGGACGTCGATGTGGAATGCGTCGGTCATGGGCGTGGGTTCTCCTGCCCGACGCAGACGTCTGCGGTCGGGGCGACACTGTGGGCCGTGGTGGTGATGCCGACGGGAGCACCATCGGGGGTGGGGACGGACAGGGCCAGCAGGGCCACGTCGTCGCGTTCGGCGCCGGGGAGGGTGTCCAGGAGCGCGACGGTGTCATCGATCAGAGCGCCGGCACTGACCGGCGCCGGCCGCCGGGCCAGGAAGTCGGTCAGGCCCGTCTCGGCGAGCATGCGGCCATCGGCAGTGCGGGCCTCGGTCAGCCCGTCGGTGTACAGCAGCAGTCCCTCGCCGGGTGCCAGGTGCAGGGTGCGCGAGGCGAAGGCGGCTTCGGCGAACGCGCCGACCAACATGCCCCCCTTGGCACGGACCGCCTCCACTCGCACGCCGCTGCCCTCGACGGGGCTCAGGTGGTAGGCGGGCGGGTGACCGCCGGTGGCCAGCGTGACGGTGAAACCGCCCTCCCGGGCCGGATCGAGCAGGCCGAAGACTGCGGTGCAAAAGCGGGTACCGACCGCCGCGTCCAGCAGCAGCGCGGTGTTCAAAGCCTTGAGCGCAGCCGTGGGGTCCGCGTCGACGAGAGCTGCGGCCCGCAGCGTGTAACGGGTCAGTGAGGTGATCGAGGCGGCTTCGGCGCCCTTGCCGCACACATCGCCCAGGAAGAACGCCCACCGGCCGCCGCCCACGGGGAAGACGTCGTAGAAGTCACCGCCCACGTCCTGCGGAGAGGCGGTCTTGTAATGGCAGGCCAGCTCCAGGCCCGGTACCGCGGGCAGTGCCGGGGGCACCAGGGTGCGCTGCAGGGTAGAGGCGAACGCGGCGATGGCCGCCTTGTCCCGCTCCGCACGCCGGCGGCCCTCTTCCTCCGCCTGGCGCCTCTCCTGCTCGACCCTGCGGCGCTCTTGCTCGGCGCGTACCGCGTTCAGTGCCGACAGCCGCAGCTCAAGCTGGTCACGCACGATCGCGGCCAGGTCCCCGAGGGTGGAGGCATCGGCCTCGCTGATCTCGCGGGGGCGGGTGTCGAGGATGTTGACCGTGCCCAGCCGGTACCCGTCGGCGGTGATGATCGGAGCGGCGGCGTAGAACCGTACCCCCATCGGGCCGGCGACCAGCGGGTTGGAGCAGGCGACCGGGTCCAGCAGAGTGTCGGATATGACGGTGGTGTCATCGGTGAGCACCGCCGAGGCACACAGGCCCGGATCGCGACCGATCTCGCTGACACCTTCCAGGCCGTGCGCAGCCTTGAACCAGATCCGGTCCTCGTCCACGATCGTCACCGTCGCCACCGACACCTCGAACAACCGTGCCGCCAGCGCCGCGACTCTGTCGTACGCGCCGTCCGGTGGAGTGTCGAGAATGTCGTAACGACGCACCGCCGCCATCCGCGCCGCCTCGACCGACCCGGCCACTGGCGGGCTCGGGGCTATTACAGGCGGGCTCGCTTGCTCCGGCATGTTCCTCGTCTCGTCATCCCCCCAGGGGCACCGACCAGACAGCCAGCACCCCGGAACCCTACCGAACGCCCCCAGCATCACCGCTCAAGGGGCACCGCCGAGCTGCCGGTCCACAAAGAGCCCGTGACCCACGGACGTACGCGCTCGCGGCCACCGAACGGCAGGACTGGATGCGCGGCTACTGGGCGGCGCGGAGGGGGTCGGCGCTGCATGGTCACCTGCGGGTGCCGCTGGGCGCGGAGATGGCGTGGGGGTACCCGCTGGGGCGGTGGATCCGCCGGCAGGGACCCGCGTACGCGTTCGGGCTGCTGGAGGGCGCCGGGCGGCGCGGCTGGAGCGTCTGGGGATGGTGTGGGACCCCGCCGAGGCGGACTGGCAGGACAATCTCCCGGCCGCCCGGCTGTACATAGGCCGGTAGGGGACGCTGGCGGCCCCGCGCAGCGCGGTCATCGCCGAGGGCGGCGGGCAGCCCGAACGGGCCCTGAACGGCCCCGCAAGGCCCCTAGAGCGGCCGATCGGACAGGAGCTGTCCATACTTGCCGCCGCCCGGGGCGCGCTCACGCCGGAGCGGGCCGCACAGCTCGCCGAGATCGACCCCGACTGGAACCCCACGGATTGACCGACCCACTGGCAGCGCCACTACGCCGACGTACGCGCCCTCGTGTTCGACGGGGGCGCGGCGGTGAACGAGATCGTCCCTGGGGTGACCGCGCACGGCGCCGACGTCGGCCGGTGGCTGCACCGGCAGCGCGAGACCTGGACCGAGCTGTCGCCGGAGCAGCGCGCACGGCTGACCGAGCTCGGGGTGAGCGCGCCCGAGCCGGCCGCCACACCCAAGAGCGGCGGCCGGGCCGCGGCATGGGAACGGAGCGTTGCCGCCGCGCGCGGCTACCTCGCCCGAGAGGGCACCCTGAGCGGGGTCCCCCGCGTGCACGTCGAGCACGTCGTGCACGAGGGCCAAGAACACGCCGTGAAGCTCGGCGTGTGGCTGTCCAACGCGCGCAGCCGGCGCGCGAGTCTGCCAGCGGACCGCGTCGCGGTACTGGACGAGCTCGGAGTGATCTGAGCATCTGACGCGCGGGTTTGCCTCGCAAGTCCAGCGTCAACGCAGGTCAGAGGGCAAATAGGTGCTTCTCGCGCATGCACTACACCGCAGGCCCTTAAAGGGTCACTCGTATGGCTCCGGTCACTGGCGCACTTCTCTTCACTGAGTAGAGACTGCCTTCATGGCGTATACCCATGATGCATTACAGGAGAAAGTCCAAGGCGGCGTCCGTCGAGAAAAAAAGGCATTCGCGGTGCTCTTGGAATGGTTTCGACGCTGGCTTAATCGCCGTCTAGACGAAATTCAGGAGGACCTAGATAGGCGCCTAGAGCAGCGCCTACGCCGAGCTAAGTCGCTTGTTAAAATCGCCAATCAAGGTGACGAAGAGATCGTGCGACCTTCCAGGGAACTGTTCGTCGGTGTCGACCCAGTTGTGGAATCAGCCCTTGTCGATTTGCTGAGATCTGATGCACTCGCTCACGAAAGAAGTGGACCGGCAGGGGCAGGTTGGGCTGACTTCCTGATCGGCTTCGGTGGAGTATTCGCTATCTCGGAGAGTGCTCAGAGGGGTCAAGTGACACCTGCAGCAACAATCCGCAGCATGTTCTATGAGGACGTGAGCCACGCTTGTGTTGCATTGGGCTTGAAGGAACCCAGCGCAACGGATAAGTGCGGTCCGGGTGGGGGGCAGGTGTGAACGCTAAGGCTAAGCAGAGCAAAGAGGCAAAGACTGCTACTGTCAGGACGCCTACCCTCTCGGATGACTCCGCTCTTCTTGCTTCCCACTCTCCCGATGTATTTCAAGCTCTTCTAGAACGTGACGAGCGCCAGATGGAGCGTCAACACCAGCTGAACCTTGGGCAGCAAAGCATTCAGCGGTTGGGGATCATTCTGCAGCTCGTCGGGAATGGTTGTGCGCTAGTAACCGTCGTTCTATTGATCATTCTGTCATGGTACGCCTTTGACCAAGGGTATCATGTAGAAGGTGCCGCCATTATCTGCACTGGTGCACTCGGAATGGTTGGCACATTTGTCGCCGGCAAGCGAGTCGCAGTGAAGCGAGGAGCCAAATAGATCGCGTCTACATGGCCAGTGAGAGGCCTCCCGCTGAGCGCTGGAAGGGCTCCGCTGTAAAGGCGGTGCAACGTTCGGCAGCCAGCCAGGACACCGATTCTTGCGGTGGGCCGGTCTCGGCCCCGACGACGTCCGCCTGGACGATGCCCTGCTGATCGAGTGGCGCGGCGGCGGGCGGCCGTTGACAGCGGGCACGGCGGCCGCGCGCTGCTGGCCCGCACCCCTAGCTGTTGAGGTGCGGCCGGCAGCATGTGCGGAGCATCAGGTCCGGCCGGGGACCCTCGGTTCCCAGGCCAGTGTGGACAGCCCGGGAACCCGCGGGTACGGCTAGCCGCGCGGCCGCCCACCCAGGCCCCGGCGGAGCCGTAACGCGACTCGCGCGGCCGTGGTCAGGGCCTGCGCCGCTTCCGACCACTCCGGTGCCCACGCGGACACCGCAGCCTGCGCCACCTCAACGGCGAGCGTCACAGCCACCGGGACCGCCAGCCCGCGCCCGCCGGGCCAGCGGCCGCGCGGGGCCGGCTCCCGGCGCGCCCGGCCGGCTCCTCGCAAAGCGATCTTTAGCTAGCGTTGGGCTAGAAGGCCGAATAGGCCGAGCGCTGCCGTGATTAGCGCTCCGCCTAGGCCCCAAAGCGTACCCCTAAGCGCATCGCTTCGCGGTTTAAGTCGACGCGTTTCTACGTTCTTCAGTCGCGCCTGGCATTTAAGAGTGGGCTTGGGGCCATCGACGAGCAACGTATAAGTTACCGTTCCTCGCTTTTTAATCAGCCCTGGGCCGACCAGGATTTTTTTTCCATTCAGATTCCAAGGCGGCGCCGGGATCGCATCGTCGCTCGTGTGGTCGTCTAGATGCCGGACGATGAGGGCACCTACATCAAGGGTGATCGGCTCCTCATTGTCGTACGTTTCTGTATCGATGTCTTTGGCTCCTCGGCTGACGAGACAGACGTCGACAATCTGCGGATGTGTGAGGGCTTCCCATTTGTCGTCCTCGACACGGTGACGCAATTCAAGATCTGGGCGTACACCGGAAGGTGCACTCAGGAGCGGCGTGATTCGCGGCATGCCATATTGCAATCGCATTTTCGGAAATCCCACCCTGTGGGCTACGAAGGCTGAGAGAAATCCGACCATCAGACCGCCCAGAGCGGCAACGGCCAGCCAAAGCGCTTCCGATTGGTAAAATTTTTCAGCAAGACCCATAAATGGATTCAAGCACAGAGAATGACATTTTCCGTACAGCGACCTCCGAACAGTTCCCGGGCTGCCCCGGCGGCCCGGGAACCCGCAGGTGCGCCTAGCCGCGCGGCCGCCCGCCCCGACCCCGGCGGAGCCGTACCGCGACCCGCGCGGCCGCGGTCAGGGCCTGTGCCGCATCCGACCACTCCGGCGCCCACGCGGACACCGCGGCCTGTGCCACTTCAACGGCCAGCGCCGCCCCCACCCGGACCGCCAGCCCGCGGGGCTGGCGGCGGCGCGGCGCCGGCTCCTGCTCGGATTCCTCGCCCGTCGACTCCCCACCCACTTCTGACGTGCTCATGACAGACAACTCCTTACGTGAAACCTCGGATCACACCTCCGGCCGGAGGTGTGATCCGCACTGTGGAGCGCCGAGGGGTTAGCCCCGCAAATCCCACGTATCCGCAGGTCAGAGCGCGGTCGAGGGGAGTTCGCACATGCGCTACACCGCCGCCCCTTAGCCCCGCAACCCCCGCCGATGTGACCTGCCGCTGTCCTCTGACAAGGAACCTTGAGTCCGTGCCATCGAAGCTTGAGTGGCATGGGTCACTAAACCGTCATTGAGAGCCGCGGATACGCCACGTACCAGATGCCGGGTGCCACACCAGGTGGATCTGTCCCTGATACGGCCTACGAAGCGTCAGCTCACCCAGGTCGAGGGACGACAGAGCCCGTAGTGCCTCATCCGACGCATTCGACCAGAGGAAGAGCGTGATGCCCTTATCCGGATCCTGGACGATGGCAAGGCCCGGCTCGGCAACCTCGTCGTTCCGCGGGTTCCTGCACAACAGCCTGAGGACCATCTGCCGAGCCTGCCCGTAAGCGTCTTCGGCAACTTTGGATGTCAAGGCCTGCAAGAACGGCACGAGGGCGGTGGTGACCACCGCAGTGAGCGCGACCTCTGAAAACCTTGACACCATGCAGTATTGGGGACGGGTGCGCATCCTCGCGCTCTCCTTGCGCCACCAGCTGGCTTCGCCCCGCCAGCCCATCCGTGCGTAGATTTCGGCCAGCACGTCGGCAGCCTCCCACGAGCCTGCTTCGGCCGCCGACGTCAGGCATCGCTCGGCTTCTTTCTCACGGCCCTGGCTGATTAGAAGGTCGGCGAGGCTGCGGTGAGCGTTGCCTGCTCGATACCAGTGTTCCGCTTCGGCCTCTCGCCCTTCAGCCTCCAGCAGCTCGCCAAGGTCGCACATCGCCCACCAAGCGCCACATTCGATGGCTCGCCGAAGCCAGAACTCGCGCTCGTCCGCGCTAGTGGCGCCTTCTGCCATAGACGTCATCGCAGCAACGCTGCCTGCCTCTGCTGCACGCCTCAACCAATAGGTGGCAAGCTCGGCACGACCCTTCGAGCCGTCTGCGCCACGCAGTACATGTGGAGTTTTGGCCAGGTCATACATCGCGTCTGGGTCCCCGGCTTCGGCAGCGGCAAGCAACCAATCTCTGGCCAGCTCAGGGTCAGGCCCCTCACGGAGCTTGGCCTGGCCCAGCATCCTCATTGCGGCCGGATCGCCAGCCTGCGCGGCGAACTCAATGTTCGGATCCATCCGGTCTTCCCTTGGCGACTCGGCGTAGGAGCAGGTCAAGCGATCTGTCTGCCGCTCAAACTTCGATGGCGCGAACGTACTGATCATCAAACTTCGATGGCAACGATCAACACTCGCTGTCACAGCACAGCCGCACAACCGACCGGGCGAGGCGGTCGCGTCGCACTCGCCGAGGAATTCGAACATGAGATCTAATAGGAGTGACGCATTCGATCGCCCAGGAGTCCAGCCATGGCCACCTCCGAGCCCCCCGCCAGACCCGAACCCGTCACCTGGGCTCCCAGCCAAACCGGGCCCTGTTCGCGCTGCCACGCCCCCACCTGCCGCTACGGGGTGGGCGCCTCGCCGCTGTGCGCGTCCTGCAAGGTCGCGCGGCAGGCGCAGTACGGGGGCTGAACGTGTCTGTCCTGCCGCCCGACGTCCCCCGGCTGCGGACCCTGGTCACCTATCTGCGCGGGGAGCTCGGCCGCACCGAACAGGCGCTTGCGGCCGCCGAGGCGCTCGAGGCCGCCACCGCCCGGCAGCAGCCGGCGCCCGAGCCCCCGGCTTGGCTGGTCGAGCGCGGGATCGGGGTCGGCCGGCTCCCGGTGCGCCTGCACACCGGGGAGTGCTGGGCCACCGGCAAGCGCTGCGTACCCGCGGCCGCGGAACAGGTGCGCCGACTCCTGGCCGAGGGCGTGCCCGCCTGCATCCATTGCCGCCCGGACACCGCCCTGGGGTGCTGGAGTGACCGGGTACCGCCAGGGTGGAGGCATGGGCCGCCTGCGTGTCGTCGTGTATCCGCCGGACGCCCAGGGCGGGCGGCGTGTCCGTGTCGACGGCGAGATCCTCGGCCGCGCCCTCGGCCCTGGCGATCTGCTGGAGTTCCTGCGGCGGGCCGGCCTGGACCCTGACGACGTCGGCCTTGACGATGCGCTGCTGATCGAGTGGCGCGGCGGCGGGCCGGCCGTGTGGGCCCCGGACGCTGGCGGATCGTGAACGCGGCCGCGCGCTGATAACCCGCACCCAGCGCTCTCGGGGTTGCGGGCCATCAGCTGTGGCGGGGCGTCACAGGTCGAAAGGGAGTCTCTGGCCGGTCTCGGCGTCGACTGCGATACCGGTCGGCGATAGCCGTACGGTCCGGGCGGGCGCCTGCGCCCCTTCCTTCCAGTCCTTGCCGCCCACCGCTACGCGCACGGTCACCTCGGCGACAGGGTCCTTCACCGGCACCACGATCTCAGGGGCCTTGGGGAACCAACCGTCCTCGCCCACGCTGCGGGCGCTCTCCCCGGCAGCGTCCATTTGCAGGTATCGAGCGTTCCGGTCGAAAGACGCGCGCAGTTCGATGGTGACGCTGCTCTTATCGCTGTTCCAGCGGGCCACCACGTCGGTACTGACTCTGTCGATAGTCAGCGCGGCCCCGGAGCTGCCCTTGTAGGCGGCAGCCTGCTCTTTTCTGTCCTCGCGGCGGTGCTCTTGGGAACCGGTCTGCCACACACCTGCAGCCGCGATGGTCAGAGCCGCGAGGGCTGCGGCGTACAGCCAGAGACGACGGCGCGGCGCGGGCGACTCTGCCGTATCGTCCGTCTCCGTCTCCGGTGCCGGCTCGGGGCCGGGTGTGGGCACGGGCCCGCTGTACCACGCCGGCTCGGTGCCGTCGTCTTGCCCATGCGGGTGACCGTAGCGCGCAACTGCATAGCCACATCTCAAACCACCGGCGCACCGGCGGCGGCGTGTTGGGAGCCAGCCGCCCGGCGGGCGGCTGGAATCAGGCGCCGGGTCAGCGCACCTGCCGGCCAGCGGAGGTCACAGAAGTCCCACGGCATCCGCGATCCAGCGCCCCGGTATGTCAACGCCGGCACCGGACACCACCAGGCCCAGAAGGAGGGCAGCCACATATAGGGGTCTCACGATCGCGGCAAACATGCCGCGCCCGTGGATGCCAGCGACATATAGAGCAGACCCCGTGGCGAAGAACCACAACACCAACGCAACCAGCCCGCCACCGACGGCGTAGACGGCCAGCTTCCAAATGGCCGGGCCTGGGTCAGCACGGATGCCCGCCATAAGCCCTGCGGCAATGGTGTAGAGCGCAGCGAGCACCACCAGGTACTGGACCGGCTCGGGCATTCGCACGACGCCGAGCGGCTCACGTGGCGTCGGAGACGACGCGTGGTCATGCGGGGGTGTCCGGGGCACGCGTTCGTATGCCTGGTGGAAGGCAATGATCTCTTCTGGTGTGGCCTTCAACACCTCCAGCAGTCTCTGCAGGTCACCCCAGGCGGCCGGAAGGTAACCGTGCATCAAGGAGGTCACCGCCGCTCGCTGGGCCCGGGTCGCGGTGATGCCGAACGCCCGATAGATCAGCCTCATCTCCAAGAACCGGACGTGGCCTCGTTCGCGCTCACACAACAAAGAGAACATAACCGCCACGTCCTGGGAAGTCTGTGCCAACCCAAGCGCCAACACCACGGCGCCAAGGCTGGCCTCGGACCGGCCACGCGCTTCCGACGACCTCGTCGCCACCGATGCAGGTCGGGTGGAAGCGCTGGCAGAAGGGCTGTCCAACGAGCCCTTGGACAAGAGTTGGACATCGGCCTGTCCATCGGACGGCTCTGGGCGCTGGTCGACCACCAGGGCGCTCGCGTTCTCCGCCGCCGGTCGGGTGTCCATGGGCGTGCCGCTGTCGTCGCAGGGCTGCTGCCCTGGAGCGGAGGTCGTCTCGACGTCATCCGCATCGAGGTCGAGTTTGATGCGCGCCTCGTCCTCGAGGCCCTCTGCCTCGATGTGCTCGAGCCGGATGTCGATTTCGGTGTCGCTGTCGGTGTCCTCGGCGGGCTCCGGCCGGCTGACGGCCATGGTGCCCTCCGGGACCGCCAAGTCCTGGGCCTCCCGCTCCAGGCGATTGATCTCGTCCTGGGCGGCCAGGGCCTCCCTCATCCAGAACTCCTGCTGCTCCTCCGCCATCAGCCTGCGACTACGCGCTCGTTCCTGCTGGAGCTGCACCCGGCTCAGCCGTTCCCTGGCCTGGCTCAGCTGCAGCTCGATCCGCGCCTTCTCCCGCTCTCCCGCCTGCTTCAACTGCAGCTGCACGTTCTCCAGCCGGCCCTGGGTGTACGCAAGCATCGGGCGCAGCTCCGCCAAGTGCCGCTCCGCGTTCGCGGCTAATTCCTGGTACTTCACCACCTGGTGCAACGCGTCCTCACGGCGCTGATGCTGACGCACCAGCCTCCCACCCGGATTACTCCGGCGTTCTCGCGCTGCGGCAATCCACAGCGCGCTCGCTAGTCGCTCCTTGACCCGCCGATCCTGGCCGGGAACTGTATAGGCCTCGAGGAGACGGCTCAGTAACTCCTTCGGGATCAGCTGCGCGCCGTTGAGGTAGTTCCCCCACGTCGAGCTGCTCTTACCGAACTCCTCCGCCAGCTCGCGGAGCGTCGCCTGCCGAACCAGCCCCACGAGAAACGTGGCCAGCTCACCAGCGGCCGTGTCCTCCGGGATCTCCCGCTTCCGCGCCATCCCGTCTCCTTTCGTAGCCCCATGTCCAACCATGACCACGCGCTGTCCAATGCGAAAAACGCCTGCCACCAGGCAAAACGCCAACTCGCCGTCCCGCGCCAAGCCGGTGGGCGGCCAGCCTCTCCCCGACACACAACGACGACACCCTCGGGGAGACCGCGGTGACGCTGTCCACGCTCTACGCCTTCCTTAGCCACGACCTGATCGGCAACGTCCTCGCGACACTCCTCGTCGCCGGAGCCGGATACACAGCCAAGAAGATCCGCACCAAGAACCGCAACCGAAACGACAACACCGACCAGACCACCACCTGACCCCGGACCGCCCCGGGCCCGAACAACCCCTGGAGGGAGCGCCGGCGACGCCCGGGGCACACTGGCGGAATGATCGAGCGTCGCCCTCTGGGCACCGGCCCCGTCCCCACCACTCCCTCGGCACCGGCCCCAACAGAGAGCCGGGACCGTCTCGCCGCCGTGGCCGCCGTCGCCACATCCCTCGCCCGGCCGGCATCCGCGCCCGCGCCGAGCAGACGCCGCCGCCTGGGCCTCGGGCACACCCTCACCAGCTGAGCCCGAACAGACCGGCCGCTCCGCGGCCAGTGACCGACCGCCGCTCCTTGGGCACTGGCCCGCGCCCCACAGCCATCCCGGAGCCCCGGAGCACGCCGCGAGCCCGTCTCGCGGCGGTGGGAACTGCGGAGCGGACGGGCGGGGCAGGCCGCGGTGCGCGGCTGTGCGGGCGGCCGGTGACGGTCCTCCACCGCGTCCCCGATGCGCCCGGTGATACGGCCCCGGGTCCGCCGGACGCGGCCGGCTTGCCTGCTCAGGCAGGACGGCCGGATCCTCGTCACCGTCCCTACCCTGGACCTGCTCGCCCAGACCGCCCAGGCGGGGCGCCCGGTGGGCCACCGATCCCCGACGATCGCAGTCTGCTCCCTGGAGAACGACCCCCGTCCTGGGCGAGCTCGAGGTACGCACCACCACGAACCCGATCCAGCTCGCCCTGTGGGCCGCGTACAGTCCGGTCGTCGTGTTCGCCACGTACGCCTCCCTGATGGACCGCGAGGACATCGACGCACCCGAGGGCAAGCGGAAGGTCCGCGGGCCGCTGGAGGCCGCGCTGGCAGGCGGGGAGCGGCTGTACGGGCAGCAGATGGCGGGCTTCGACCTCGCCAGCGTCGACGAGGCCCACGGCACCGTCGGCGACCTCGGACGGCCCTGGGCTGCGATCCACGACCACGCCCGGATCCCGGCGACTTCCGGCTCTACCTGACCGCGACCCCGCGGATCCTGGCTGCGGCCCGCCCGCAGAAGGCCGGCGGCCAAGAGGCCGAGATCGCGAGCATGGCCGACGACCCGGACGGAACCTACGGCAGGTGGCTCGCCGAGCTGGGCCTCTCGGAGGCGATCGAACGGGAGATCCTCGCCGGGTTCGAGATCGACGTGCTGGAGATCCGCGACCCTCCCCTGTACTCGGCGAGTCCGAGAAAGCGCAGCGGGGCCGGCGCCTGGCGCTGCTGCAGGCAGCCCTCTTGGAGCACGCCGCGGCGTACAACCTGCGTACGGTCATGACCTTCCACCAGAAGGTCGAGGAAGCTGCCGCGTTCGCCGAGAAGCTGCCCGAGACGGCGGCCGAGCTGTACCTCACCGACGCCACAGGCGCCGACCTCGCGGCCGACGCCAAGCTGCCGAAGTCGTCCATCGAGGCCGAGTTCTACGAGCTGGAGACCGGCCGCCACGTACCCCCGGACCGGGTCTGGTCGGCCTGGCTGTGCGGAGACCACCTCGTCACCGAGCGCCGGGAGGTCCTGCGGCAGTTCGCCAACGGCATCGACGCCACCGGCCACCGAGTCCACCGAGCCTTCCTCGCCTCCGTACGCGTCCTCGGCGAAGGCGTCGACATCACCGGCAAGAGGGGGGTCGAAGCCATCTGCTTCGCCGACACCCGCAGCTCCCAAGTCGAAATCGTCCACAACATCGGCCGCGCCCTCCGACTCGACCGCGACGGCTCCACCAAGGTCGCCCGCATCATCGTGCCGGTGTTCCTGGAGCCAGGCGAGGACCCCACCGACATGGTCGCCTCCGCGTCGTATGCCGGCTTGGTTGCCGTGCTCCAAGGCCTGCGCAGTCATGACGAGCGACTGGTCGAGCAGCTCGCCTCCCGCGCCCTCACCCACGGCCAGCGCAAGGTCCACCTGCACCGCGACGAGGACGGACAGATCGTCGGCCCCGGCGGGGAAGGCAAGGACCAGGAGGACGGCGCCGACACCGCAGCGGAGTCGGCACTGCTGCACTTCTCCAGCCCGCGCGACGCCGCCACCATCGCCGCGTTCCTGCGCACCCGCGTCTACCGACCCGAATCCCTGGTCTGGCTGGAGGGCTACCAGGCCCTGATCCGATGGCGCGCCGAGAACGGCATCACCGGCCTGTACGCGGTCCCATACGACACCGAAACCGAGGTCGGCGTCACCAAGGCGTTCCCCCTCGGCCGGTGGGTCCACCAACAGCGCAAAGCCCTGCGCGCCGGGGAGCTCGAAGACCGTCGCAAGAACCTGCTGGACGCCCCAGAGGCCGGGATGGTCTGGGAGCCCGGCGAGGAGGCGTGGGAGAACAAGCTGGCCGTACTCCGCTCCTACCGGAAGGCCACCGGACACCTCGCACCCCGATAAGACGCCCTCTGGGGCGAGGACGACAAGATGGTCCCCGTCGGACAGCACATCGCCAACCTCCGCAGGAAGGGCGCCAAGAACGGCCTGGGCAAGGCCCCGGACCGCGCCGCGGAACGCGCGGCCCAGCTGACCGCAATCGACCCCGACTGGGACTGCCCGTGGCCACTCGACTGGCAACGCCACTACCGCGTCCTGGCGGACCTGGTCGACGCCGACGGCGTCCTGCCCCACATCGCCCCGGGCGTCGTCTTCGACGGCGACGACATCGGACGGTGGCTCCAGCAGCAGAAACAGCCAGCCATCTGGGCCCGGCTGCTGCCCGAGCAACAGGCACGGCTGACCGCGATCGGCGTACGGCCCGACCAAGCGCCTTCTCCCGCCCCCGCGACCAGCCGCGGAGCGAAGGGACCGAGCAAGACGCAGCAGGCGTTCCAGCGCGGCCTGACAGCCCTCACCCAGTGGGTGGAACGGGAAGGCGCCCACCGGCCCGTCCCGAGGGCCCACGGGGAGGAGATCGCGATCCAGGGCGAGACGGAGCCGGTGAACGTGAAGCTCGGCGTATGGGTCTCGAACACCAAGAGCAGGCGAGACAAGCTCACGGCCGACCAGCTCGCCGCACTGCGCGAGCTGGGCATGCGGTGGGCGTGACCCTGGACTTCAGGTCCTGTCCGGTCTCCGGGCAGGACCTGATTCGGATGGTCTTGTTTTCAGCCCGTCTCGTCATCGATCAAGCCGTAGGGCGGCTCTGTCTCGTCGCGGCTGAAGCGGACGATGACGCGGTCCTCGATCAGCTCGGGGGGGCTGTTGTCGGCGACGATGACCTGCGCCCCGTTGCCATGATGTGCCAGCCATTGTGTGAGGTGTCGGTAGAAGTCGTCGGTGCTGACAGCGTCCGCGATGAGGGTGTCGCGGCCGGTGCCGTGTCCGAGATTCTTCTGAGGGCTGTCGATCATGAGGAATCCGGGGTGCGCTGCCCCGCTCTCGTAGGCGGTTTCGAAGACGGCCAGTTGCCAGGCGAGGGTGATGAGCGTTCTGGCTCCTGAAGACGCCACCTGGTAGGGCTCGCCACGTACAAAGGGTGTCAGGTCGTTCGCCATGTGGGCCTGGCTGAGTTTGGGGTAGTGCCACTCAGCAAGGAGACGGCCAAACCGCGTGCTGATCTGTCGGAGTACTTCATTTCGGTCCTGGGTGGCATCACCCAGTTGCGCAAGTTCCTCACGAAGCTGGCTCAGGTTCGCCTCTTGGCGGTTCACGACTCCGGCCCGCTTGGCCAAACCTTCTTGGAGTTTGAACGCGGTGTTCAACTGATCGATCTGGCGGGTGACCGCCTCTCTGCGGCGATGCAGCTCGTCTCGGGCCACGAGGAAGGTTGAGACGGTGGGTGAGGTGGCTTCGTCGAGGGCTTTCGCCGCACGTTGTTCCTCCAAGCTGGCGGTCTGAGCCCGCTGTCTGGCAGAGGAGAGTGAGGCATCGAGTTCCTCGATGTACGTAGTGATCTCTTTGAGCCGGGCCTTCGTCGAACGGATCTCGGCCGCGACGTCCAGCTGCTCAGCTTGTGCGCTGATGCTGTTGTCGGCCGCAGCCCCGAGGGTCAGGCCAGGCATCTCCGGCAGGTCGTGGTCACACATGCTGCAGTGCCCGTCGAGGACGTGGGGCGGGACAGACAACCGGTTCAGGCAGGCGGGACACGTGCGGACACGGAGAGGGTCGAACAGCTGCCGCGCTTGAGCCAGCATGCCGAGTTTGAGGAGGTCGTCGGCGTATTGAGCGCGCAGGGGAAGCATGCGTGCAAGCTGTGTTTCCCGGTCACGCAGAACGGCGGAGCCTGTGCGGGCCTCCTCTGCGGAGCGCCGGTGAGTCTGGCGCAGCTCTTCGGCGAAGCTGGTGGCTGCATGGGCCTGCTGATCGAGTTCTTCGAGCTGTGCGGTGATCGCCGTTAGCTGGGCCTCGGCGGTCAGGCGGGTCTGCGGGTCGGTGGCAGTTTCACCGTCTTGTTCGGCGACGAAGGCGGTGGCTGCGGCTAGCTCGGCCTGCGAACGGTTGAGGCGTCCCTCGAGCTGTTTGATGCGTGATCCGAGTTCTACGGCGCGGTCGTCGTGGACGCCGAAGACGACGTCGACGACCTGGCGCAGCTTGTGCTTGCGCGGGGGGCTGTTTTCGAAGAGGAAGTTCTTGTCAGCGACTCGTTCGTTGGGCAGGAAGGTCAGCCACATCAGGTCGCGGATGCTGAGCGGGTCGGTGCGTGATTCTGCGTTGGTTGGCGCTTCCCGCAGTTCCACGCCTTCCAGCTTGCAGTGGCTCAGCAGGAGAGAGGACAGGCTTTGGGGGTCGCCAGCCGGCGCGATGATCTTCTTCTCGATGGTGGAGAAGGAGGGCTGGTCCAGTCGTCCTTGGCGGACGAAGGCCACGGTGGAGGGCTCGCCTACGGCGCGTTCGATGATGTGGCTGTCGCCGGAGAGCTCGACTTCCAACAGGGCCGAGCGGACCTTGCGGAGGACTTCGGGGTGTCTGGGGTGGTTCTTGGCGCCAAGGCAGTAGGCGACGAACTCGAGGACGGCTGTCTTGCCGGAGCTGAAGGCTCCCGAGATGACAGAGAGATCTCGGACGCGGCCCTCTGTTGTGAAGTCGATGTCGTAGTTGCGAGCGATACCCACCAGGCGCAGACGTCGTACGCGGATGCCATGTGCTTCGGTCATCGGTCGTCCTCCGCGAAGGGCTGGTCAAGCGGCTGAAGTACTGTCCTGCCGTTGTCTACGGTTCCAAGAACGCTGGCGAGAGCTGCGGCGGTCCGGTTGTTGCCGTCGACACGCAGCCAGCCTGCGGTCTCCTTACGCAGGCGGGCGTCGCTAAGGCGACGGAGCTTTCCAACAACCATTTCGGCTGCGGGGGTGAAGGATCTGGCGTAGATCGTGGTGAGGTGAGTGCTCAGATCACGTCCGGCAGAGGTGATGCGGTAGACGAGTCCGCCCTGCTCATTCACGACGCTGCAGCATCCGTAGGCCACCAGCAGGCTCAGGTCATGCTGAATGCGTTCTCGGCGGCTGGTGAATCGCTGTCCCGAGGACGCGTATGAGAGCACCCTCGGGTCGAAGCCCGCAAGACGCAGCAGGGACGCCTCCCGGCTGTCCGGTTCCACCACCAGGAATGGGTTCGCTGAGAGGAAGTCGTAGTAAGCAATGCGTTCCAGATTCGCGCCATACGGCTTCTGGTTGGCCATGGCATTCATGAGGAGAAGGAGCTGAGCCAGCCGGAACTGGACCTCGTCCTCCGGCATGACTACCGGGCGGTCGATGTCCACGGCGACTCCTCATCGTCGGTCGGAGGCTCATGCGGGGGCTGCTGACTGTGTTGATCGGTTTCGCTGTGAGCGGCGGCAACGGTGCGCCAGTGCTTGACCCAGCCGGCCTTTCGGTTGTCCACGAGCCGGTGAACCAGTCCCCAGGCGTGCGCTACCTCCAGCCTCAGTTGTTTGGGCAGCTGTGGGTGCTCTGTCCGGACGTCGGCCCAGACCAGGCTGTGCAACTTGCGCAGGCTGTCGTCAGCACAGCACTCGTTGAAGCGGGATTCCCATACGCCATGGAGGGTCGCGTCCGTGGACACCAGGGCGTTGACCTCCGACGGCACGCCCTTATGGGCGATCTCGCGTGCGACCAAGTCCGCGTTGAAGAACTGGCGCTTGGCGCCATCGAGCTCAAGATGGCCGGCCTCCCTCATCTGTCTGACGAAGAGCGCAGAGTCGAAGGCAACCGCCTTGTCCTCGTCTACTTCCAGGACGGTCCGAGCTTCCTCGTGATCGGGAGGCGCTGCCGTGAATGGTTCGTAGTAAGCGCGGCGCACATGATCGGCTTCTGGAGTCCGCAGTCTGACCGTAAGCTGCGTCTCGTCCCACAGGTCGATGACCAGGTTGTGGTCACGTTCCTGGGTCTTCTTCCACTTGTCCCACCATTTCGCGGTCGGTCCATCCATGCTGGACGGGATGCACAGGATCCACATCTTCACCGTGTGCCCGTGCTCGGCCGCCTGCTTGATCACCGACTGCAAGGACTCCCTGATCGTCCGCTGGTGTGTAGCCGCGGTGACGGGATGGAAGTACTTGGACTGCCAGACCGTGATGGAGCCACCGAGGTCGCCGGCGAACGCGTCGATGCCCCAGTCACCCGGGTTGGCGGTGATGGTGCGGACACCGGGCATCGTGGCGTCCGCGAGCTCGGTGATCATTTTCTCAAAGTCGTCCCGGGCGCCGCCCATCCCACCCGTACGCATCTGATGAGCCACGAAACTGATCGGCGGTAGACCAGCCGCCATCGCAGTGCGTTCTGGCACGACACCCCCCGGGAAGCACCAGACCCCATCACACGTGCAGGTGGTGCTCTTCTCGTAACACAAAGTAAAGGGCGACGTTAACGCCGATCGGCTCTCCCGATCAAGAGGATGATGAGTGCGGACTTCTGCCAGCGACGTGATGCAGCAGCCGCCCCGGAAACGGCCTCGTTCCACGCGGGGAGCAGGAGGACGGCTCCGACGCGGCGGCCGAGTCGGCGCTGCTGCACTTCTCTTCGCCCCGGGACGCGGCCACAATCGCCGCGTTCCTGCGCACCAGGGTCTACCAGCCGGAGTCACTGGTGTGGTTGGAGGGCTACCAGGCACTGCTGCGGTGGCGCGCGGAGAACGGGATCACCGGCCTGCACGCGGTCCCGTACGACACCAAGACCGAGGTCGGGGTCACGAAGGCGTTCCCGCTGGGGCGGTGGGTGCACCAGCAGCGCAAGGCTCTGCGGGCCGGGGAGCTTGAGGACCGGCGCAAGACCCTGCTGGGCGCGCCGGAGGCCGGGATGGTGTGGGAACCGGGCGAGGAGGCGTGGGAGGCCAAGCTCGCCGCCCTGCGGTCGTACCGGCGGAGCCACCGGACCCCTTGCGCCCCGGCAGGACGCGGCGTGGGGCGAGGACGACGAGATGGTTCCCGTCGGACAGCACATGGCCAACCTCCGCAGGAAGGGAGCGAAGAACGGCTTGGGCAAGGACCCGGAACGGGCCGCGGAAAGCGCGGCGATCGTCACCGCTTCGAGTGGCGCGTTCTTCGCGGCCGGGGTGGCCTTACCGGGAAGCACGCACCCCTGTGGCCCGGAGCGGCTATACCGGAGCGGAGCCGACTGCCCTGCTCGCCGTAGGAGAAGGAGTCCACCGCCTCATGACCGACGCCGCGAACACCCCTCCCACCACCCGCCCCGCCCGCGTGATCACGACCGTCGCCGTCGCCATCGCCGTTGCCTACATGGGCTTATGGGCCTTCATCTCCGTCCCTCAGCTCACGGACTACATCGGCGGCCGGGACATCGACTACCCGGTGTTCCTGGCCATCGCGGCCGTGGCCGGCCCCGCCCTGTTCTGGGCGTACATCGGTCTCGGCTTCGGACTCACCCTGGTGGGATGGGCCGCCGGTATCGCCCTCACCGGCATCCTCACCAGCCTCACGTACGGGTGGTTCCTCGCCTCCTCCAACGGCCACGGCTTCGCCTACTGGCTGTTCCTCACCCTGATCGTCGCCGTCACCGTCGGGGCCTTCTGCGTGATGCCCTACGCCCTCGTCCGCGGCACCGTCGGCCGCCGCTGACCCGCCGAGCCGGGGCAAGCTGTCCTGACGGCGCGGCCAGCCCCGGACACTCACAGGCCCCTCCCGGTGCGACCCTCTCCTGTGCCTTAGCTCCTCTGGTGTCGGATTGCGTACGTCTCGTACGGCACGGCCGTGCCGTCGGCGGAGGGGTGATCGGCGGTGCCGGTGTGGATGAAGCCGGCCTTGGCCAGGACGCGGCCGGAGGCCGGATTGGCGGGATGGTGCATGGCTTCCACTCGGTCCAGGCCGGCGGTGGTGAAGGCAAAGGCGACGACCTGCCGGGCTGCGTCGGTGGCGTGGCCGCGGCCCCAGGTGTCCTCGCGCAGGATGTAGCTGATGGTGCCTATGACGGGCGAGCGGCGGCGCAGAGCGATGAGGCCGATCATCTCGTCGGCGGCGAAGATGCCCCAGCTCCACTGTGCCCTCGGCGTCTCGGCCGCCCGGGCAAGGGCGCTGCGGATCTTCTCCTGGGCTTGGTCGAGGGGGAGCGCGCGGCCGGTGGTGTAGCGGACGGATGCGCCGCTGTAGATGCGGGTGAGGGCGGGGGCGTCGTCGAGGGTCAGGGCGCGCAGGGTCACCATGCTGCGGTCAGTTCCTTGGCCGTGGGGCGGTCGGCGGGGTCGGGGGCCAGGCAGGCGGTGATGGTGGCCTCGAAGTCGGCGAACGGCCAGGGCCGTACGTCGGCCAGCGGGGTGGTGCGGCCTTGGGCGATGACGGCCAGCTTGTCCGGGCGGTCGAGGCTGTCGTCGTAGGGGACGGGGCGGTGGCCGGTCCAGCACCAGAACATGGAGGCGCCCAGACTCCACACGTCGGCGGCAGGCCGCGCCTGAACGTGTGCGTCGTCTGGGGTCGCAAGGACGGCGGCGGCGATCTCCGGGGCGGTGGTGTGGGTCAGAGCGCCGCGGTACGGCAAGCGCCCATCCGGTTCGGGGCCGCAGGCGAGGGCGTAGTCGATGACCTCGGCGCGGCCGCCTGCGGCGATGAGGGTGTTGGTGGGCTGGACGTCGGCGTGAGCCCAGCCGGCCGCGTGCATGCCGGCCAGGTGCTCGGCCCAGCTGCGGGCGATCTGCTGGAGCCAGGGCCGGACCGACGGACGGTCGCCTTCGGGGCCGCGGGCCAGGGCGAGCGCCCGCCACAGCGGAACGCCGTCGACCCAGCCGACCGCGAGCCACCGGCCCCCGTCCCAAGGGCCGGCGTCGATGCGGTAGTCGGGGCGAAGGGCCCCAGCTGCGGTGAGGCGGAGGAGGTGTCCGTCCTCCTGGGCCATCTCGGCGGCCTTGTCCCGGGCGGTCGCCTCGTCGGGGCTGTTCGCCTTCAAGGCCACCGCTCCCCGAGTCCCTTCGATCTTCCAGGCCCGAGAGCCGCGCCAGTCGCTCAGGAGACTGGCGGTGAGGTCGCCAAGCCATCGACACCCTGAACGGCGCCCTCGGCCCTGTCAACGACAACCCAGACGACCCACCCGCCGCGGCAGGCGTCCGCTGACGTTGCCGTCAGCGGTGCCATCAAACGCCCGAGAGGCCCCACCATATCCATTCGGTGGGGCCTCTCGAAATGTCCACAGCAGTGTTATGGACTGAAGCTGACTTACCGAGTCACCCGAAGGCGCTCCTCCAGGGTTTCCAGTGAAATCTCACCTTGCACCCACGCGGTGACGTATTGCAGGTCACGAACCGAAAGACCGAAGGCCGATCGAAGTACCTGGGCCAGCCGGAACGGCGCCAACCTCAAGTTCGGATGCTTGTCGATTAGGAGATCGGCGATCTCCGCGATGCTGCACCCAATTTCGTGGTACTCGACGGCCAAGCGTGCCAATCGTTCATTTTCCTCGTCCATCAGTTCCCTCATCTTCGGAATGTGGCCAGGACTTGCTGGAAGTCCCCGTCGAGCCTCGGAACTGCTTCATCGATCCTCGCGCGAGTGAAGCCATATCTGGCTGCCTGTCTTCCAGTCCAGGTTCCCTTGGCTGCCGACACGAGGCTCGCACCTCCACGGACAGCTTCATTGAAGCCTCCAAGGTTATCTCCATAGACCCAGATCCCCTGAACGCCCTGAACTCGGTCCCCGAAGTGGCCCATAACTTCGTCGAACATCGCCTTACCCCGCAACGGCGAACCCTTGCCGGGATTGTTGTGCATCATCATGGTCAGAATGCCGTCACTATCGAGGTCGGCAATCACGCCACTTCCACTCGCATCATGCGAGATAGAGTAAGTGCTTTCGTTACCGCCACGCGTAACTCCGCAGTTATGAACCAGGACCGGAGTAGCCCCCGCCAGCACATAGTACGTGTGGAGGTCGGCAACGGTGAGGTTGTGGACCGTTGCATGCTGAGAGGTGTGGCGCTTGACCGCTGTGATCTGGACCAGCGTGCCGACGCTGGTTCGGAGCCACTGCCCAGGCTGGAGGTCGGTGGCATCGACCCACTTGGCGAGGTCCGCCACCCAGAACGGGTGATTGTCGGTGGCGGTGATGGTGTTGGAGGAGCCGGTGTCTTCGTTGGCATTGATCGTGAGCTCGACCAGGTGCTTCGTTCCTTCACCCTGGATCGTGGCAGTCACGTCCTTGGCGACGGTTTCACCGGTTGCGGGATCGGTGGCGACGACCTTGTCGCCTGGTTCGAGATCCTCGATCGGCCTGGACGAGCCGTCGGCCATGAGGACGAGCGCCCCGGGCGCGAAGCTGTTGCATCCGTCCGACGCAATACGTGCTTCGGCCGTTGCGATTCGGGCTTCGGTCTTTTCGGCGCGGACTGCTGCCTTCTCTAGGAACTTGGCAGCACCGCCACCCGGGACCGGCGACAGGAGTTCGCCGACCTGGTAGTCGTAACGGTTGGTGTCGACGCCCAGCTTCTGCATGACCGAGCGGTAGAGGCCGCCGTTGGTGGGGCCGCCGAAGGCACCGCTGAGGGCTGTGACGGGATTCGCCTTGTCCGCCAGGTCGAACGTTCCCTGCACCATGCCGGCAAGGAAGTGGCCCGGCTTGAAGTCGAACCCTGTGGGGTACTTCATGCCCTGGTTGATGAAGACCTGCTTGATGTACCGAGTGAAGGTCCAGGACTCGTCCCGGGCCCCGCGGCCGCCGTGGTAATCCGGTGACGGGGCGTGGGTCTCGTAGTAGCGGATCTGCCGGTTCGTCGAGACGTAGGTGATGTCGTGTGAGTTGGATGCGGTGATGACCGTGTTGCCGTGGCAGTCGTAGAGCGTGCCGCACTCCTCGGTGCGCAGGCCCGACGGGTCTGCGCCGGAGACGGGGTTGCCGGCTGCGTAGGTGTACCCGTTCATCTGGAGCGGGTCGGTGATGTCGATGACCGGGTCGACGGATATGAAGCGGCCCGTGGCGGGGTCGTACTCACGTGCGCCGATGTGAGTCAGTGCCGTGGTGTTGTCGTCGACACCGGTGCCCAGGAACGTGCGGCTGCTGGGCCAGTCCGAGGGCTGGTTGCCGCGCGGGGTGCCGTACGGGTCGGACTTGCGGCGCGTGATCGCCTGACCTGCGGTCTGGTCGATGCTGGTGGTGGCGGTGTTGTGGTGGTCGGAGAGCAGGACCGAGAGCTTGTGGCCCTGGGTCTTTCCGCCGGTGCGGCGGACGGTGGTGAGGCCGCCGGAGCCTGCGTAGTAGCGGACGGCGTCCATGGCTTGCCCGGTCGTGTCGACCGTGATCTCGGCTTCGCCGAGGTGGAGCGTACGGGAGCTGCCGGTCGCCTCGACGACGCGGTTGCCCGAGGTGTCATAGAGGTAGGTGGTCGTGTCGGAGAAGGCCCACTGCTGGGCGGCGGATCCGGTCTGGCAGTCGGAGATGGCGAGGTCGTTGCCGTCGGCGTCGTTGGCGTTCGGGACGGTGAGGCACTGGCCCGTGGTCTGGCTGACCAGGGTCTTGTCCGCGGCCTTGTAGGTGAACTGCTGGCGGGCATCGGCGGTGTTGCATGCGGACAGGCGGGCCTTGCCGCTGTCGGCGGTGAGGCACTTGCCGAGGGCCTGGACGGTGTTGCCGCTGATGCGCCATTGCTGCGGCCTGGACTCGTTGCAGGACTGCAGCTGAACCGGGGTGCCGTCTGCGGTCTGGCCGTTTTCGACGTCCAGGCATTTGCCGGAGAGGCCGGTGACGGCCACCGCTCCGATGCCGGGGCTGGTGGCGGACGTGAGCTTGCCTCGCCGGTCCCAGTTCAGCGTCTGGGTGTCGCCGGCGATGCGCCGTGTCTTGGTGTTGCCGACCGCGTCGTAGGTGTAGGTGGAGACGGAGTTGACGGTGGAGCCGGCGCTCTTGGTGGTCGTGTCCGCCTTGGTGAGGGCATGGGGCTGGGTGGTGGTGGGCGGCTGGGTGCCGTTGCCGGTGACGCTCACGCCGTAGGTGTACGTGGTGGTGTCGTCCAGGCTCGTGCTGGTCAGGTCGCGGTTGACGAGTTTGGTGCGGTTGCCGATCGCGTCGAACTCGTATTCCTGCCAGTAGCCGTCACCGTCGGGACCGGGGGTGACATCGCTCAGGGTGGGGCCCGTGCAGTCCTTGGTCTTGCCGGTCCAGGCCTTGGTGAGCTGGCCCATGGGGTCGTACTGGAAGCACTGGCGGTCGGTGCGGCCTCCGTCCTGGGTGTCGGTGATGGAGGTCGGGTTGCCGACCGCGTCGTAGGTGTAGGAGAGGGACGAGATGCGGTTGGGGTTGGCCGTCTCGCGGTCGCTCGTGGATTCGAGGAGTCGTCCGTTGTGGGGGTCGAAGCGGTTGGTCGACCACACCCGGTTGGGTGCGCTGCCGGACGCTGCGCGCAGGACCTCGCCGAGGGGGCTGTAGACCGTGTCGGCGGTGTACCAGGCAAGGCCCGACATGGTCAGGGGCATGCCGTCGCGGTCGTAGCGGGTGATGAGCTTCTCGGCGGCCAGGCCGCCGGGTGTCGCGGGGACCGTGGTGGACTGCACCTGGCCCGTCGGGGTGTAGGTGGTGCTGTACGCGTAGGTGCCAGCCAGGCCCTTGGTCGTGGCCGTGTCCGGGACGGTGATCCTGGATCCCGTGGGGCGGTACTCGGCGTCGTAGGCCGTGACCTCGCTCTTGTACGCGGCCGCACCCCAGTACTGGGTCGACGCGACGGGCAGCCCCTTCGCGCCGGGCAGGGTGTCGTAGGTCCAGGACGAGACGAGGGGGCCGTCGGCTGCGTTGTCGCGCACTGCGGTCTTGCGGCCGAGGGCGTCGTACGTCGAGTACTGGGCCTGGCCGAGTGAATCGGTGACGGAGACCTGCTGGTCGAGGTTGTCGTAGGTGAAGGTCGACTTGCCCGTGTCGGGGTCGTCGGAGGACGTCATGCGGCCGCGGGCGTCGTAGGTGTACGTCCAGTTGTTGCCTGCTGGGTCGGTGACCTTGGCCAGCTTGCCGCGGACGTCGTAGGTGTAGACCGTCTTGTTGGTGGTGGGATTGGCTGCCGGGTCGAGGTTGGTGGTGGTGTAGTGCTCGACCGCGGTGGTCCGGTTGAAGGCGTCGGTCGTGGTCTTGACCGCGCGGCTGCCCGGGAGCGGTGCCGTGCCCGTTGCCGACATGCCGGTGCGGGTGCGCGTCCAGTCACCGCCGTACTCGACGGTGCTGGACTGCTGGGGCACGCCCTCGTGGAGGGTCGTGGTGCGCACGGGCCGGCCGAGGCCGTCGTAGGCGGTCTGGGTAGAGCTCCGGACGGCCGTCATAGACTCCGGCACGAAGATCTTCGTGTCCGGAGCGCCCTCGGCGTGGTAGCCGTTGTTCGTCTGGCTGACGGTGCCGTTCGCGCCGTAGAGGGTGTCCGAGACGATACGGCCTCCGCCGAGAGCCTCGGACTGGGTCTGGCGGGGGCGCAGCAGACCGTCGTAGATCGTGAGCGAGGTGCTGTAGGAGCCGTCGTCCTTGCGCGCCCTCGTGATGACGGTCGGTGTGTTGTGTTCGGAGACCTGGTACTCGAACGTGTAGGCGGCCTGGTCAGTGACCGGGTTCTGGGAGGGGGCCCACACCTTGACCGAGCGGCCGAGGTCGTCGTACGCGGTGGTGACCTTGCGGCCGTTCGCGTCGATTGCCTCGAGCACGGTTCCGCGGGCTGGGTCGACCTTGGTCGTGGTGATGTGGCCCAGGGCGTTGGTTCCGGTGACGGAGAACACCGCCCCCGTCGGCGGGTTGAAGGAGGAGGACGAGGCGTTGCCCGCGGCGTCGTACTTCTTGACCTCCCGGCCGAGCGCGTCGTACTCGACGCGCGCCGTCGTCACCCATCCGGTGCCGGCCGCGTCGCGGCTGTCGACCTGGGCGACAAGGCCCTTGACCGGGGCTGTGCCGAAGGCGTCCTTGGCGTCGTAGGCGGTGCGTGCGTCGGCGAGGACGGTTCCGGTCTGGGTCTGCGTGCAGTCGCCCGCTGTCTTGGTGACGCGCTGCGGCAGGCCGATCAGGTTCTTGTCGGGATTGTGGACGTAGCTGGTCGCCGTGCAGGTCTGCTCGGCCGTCGTCCAGCTGGTGCCGTCGTAGGTCATGGCGGTGACCTGCACGGTCTGCGGCAAGCCGTACGTGCCCTCGTACGCGGTGCGGGTCTGCACCTTCCGGGACTTTCCGCCGCTGAGGGACTGGATCTCCTCGCTGCGCTCGACACTGCGGCGGTATGCCTCGAGTGCCGTGGTGCCGTCCCTGGGGCGGCTGGCGGTCTTGGCGCTTCGCCACGGCCAGGTCAGGACGCGTGAGACGACGCTGCCCCCGGCCTTGTCGTAGCTGAGGGTCTCGGCGGCCTGCCCCTGGAACTGCGGGTAGTCGACCCCGAGTACCTCTGCTCCGCTGGAGTCCTTGACGGTGATCTCGGCGCGTCCGGCATCGCCTGACATGCCGCGGAAGTAGCGGGTGCGGGTCTGGGACTGCTCGGTGGCGTCGGGAGCGCCCGTGTTGGCGGTGACGCCGTGCTTGGTCACGACGCTGGCGTAGCCGCGCCACTGGCTGTAGGTGCGCAGTTCCGGCTTGACGAACTCGTCGTCGTCCTTGGCCCAGGCGGCGTCGCCCTCGTAGGTGTAGGAGGTGGTGACATCCGGTCGGCGCCCGACGCGGTCCTTCTCGACGACCTTGTCGACGACGTACTTGTTGAACCACTCCAGCGGGGGCTTCTCCAGATCGCTGTCCGGCGACCAGTGGACGGGGAAGCAGCGGGTGGTGTTCTTGTCGGGATCCGGGTGCGAGGTGCCGATGGGGCAGGGGTCGGAGTAGTCGACCTGGATCTCGCCACCCGTCTCGGTGCGGATCGTCTCCACGCGCAGGCGGTCGAAGCCGGGTCGGGGGTCCTGGGTCTGGGTGCGCACGCGGTTGGGCATGTCGACGGCGTTGGCGATGAAGGACACCGCGGGCAGGGACGTGCCCTGCTCGCTGTTCTTCGGGCCGTAGCCGGTGCGTGTGATCGACTCAAGCCACAGGGGCGGGTGGGTCGAGGTGCGCTGCTTGGGGAAGGACTGGGTCAGCGTCCACTGGTCCACCTTGGACAGAGCTGTGGAGCCCTCGGTGCGCTGGCCGTAGGTGGTGACAGTGGTGAGGCGCTTGCGGGTCCAGAAGGTGGGCGAGGAGATGTAGCAGTTCTCGGCGTCCGCCTTGCAGTGCAGGGTGGACGGTGTGTCCCACCAGGCCTGCTTGTCGCCGTAGTTCTTGGACTCGAACTGGGTGTCACCGCATTTGATACTGCCCTCCTCGACGCAGCGTTCCTTCACGCCGAACTCGACGCGTCCGACGGGAGCGCCCGCGAGGTTGTCGGCGCGCAGACCGTAGAGGATCCGGGTCGGGTAGCCGCCGCGGACGTACTCGACCTTGGCGGGGTCCTTCTCCTGGAACTTCTGGTTCCTGGCGTAGCGGTTCTTCTCCTGCGCCCAGTCGATGATCATGGAGTTGCCGTGGATGTCCTCGACGTAGTCGAGGTTCCAGCGCCATGCCTGGGTGCAGGAGGAGTCGGCGAAGGCCGTCTTGTGGCAGGGCTCGCCGGGGTGGTTGCCGAAGACCGGCACGGTGAAGACGGAGTTGGTGACGACTGCCGGCGTGGTGCCGTCGCCGTGGGTACCCACGTTGTGGCGGCCGAAGTGGTACCGCATGCCGTCACGGGTGGTAACGACCCAGTACTCGCCATCCTGGGCGCCGTTGGTGCTTCCCGTGAGGCGCTCCACCTTGGAGCCGTCGTCGGAGGCCGGGACCCACTGTCCGGAAGCGGTGTCGTGGACCAGTTCGGTCGTGCCTCCGCCGAGCGACATGACCATGCTGTCGCCGGCCCAGCAGAGGTCCGCCTTCTTCTTGTCGGTGGTGTTGTCGTTGTTCGGTGCGCTCGGCTTGGCTGCGCGGTCGTCGGCGCAGGAGCGGTACCGGCGCTCGATGAACCCGGGGTTGTAGTCCCAGCCGTCACCGACCCACGACGCCTGGCCGTTGGAGACGGATGTCTTGCCGTCCACTGCCTGGGAGGCGTAGGTGAAGGCGATGGCGGGCGTGGGACCGGCTGGTGCCGGGGGGACACTGAGGGGATACGTCCAGGAGAATCCGCCGCCGCTGCCGCCCGCCGACCAGGAGCCCGAGGGGGTCAGGGGGGTGGCTTTGTAGCTGCCGACTGCGCCGACGGCACCGTCGGAGGCAGCCAGAACCATGGATCCGCCGCCCGAGGCGGCGCTCAGGGCCATGGTGGTCAGACCCTGGGTAGGCGCAGTGGCCGGGTCGACGGTGGCGCGGACGGTATTGGTGGTCGGGTCGTTGGTGGTGGGGACGTCTTTGGAGGCGGAGCACTCGGGAAGTGTCGGCGTGGTGAGGAAGCACTCCGGGTACTGCTTGAGCTGCAGGCGGGTAGCCCACTCGGTGCCGTAGAGGTCCCTGAACTTCGTGTAGTCGAGCAGGACGTCGGCGGGAGCCGATCCTTCTGCGGGCGGCGTCACCTTGATCAGAGCGCCGTCGACATTCGCGGCCTCGGTCGCGGCACGGGATTCGACCGACACCGACCACGTGCCCGACGGAGCGGGCGGGGCAGGGCTGTTCTCCGGAGCCTGGACCTTGCCGATGCTCACCGGGAGGGAGCCCGCCTGGACGAGGTCGCCGGAAGTCGGCGTCAACGCGACGCTGGCGCTGCCTGCCGGTGGCGGTGCCACCATCGACGGCTCGTACCCTGCCGGCGGCGGTGCTGCCTGGCCGTCCCATCCCTGGAGCTTGGCCGCCGCAACCTGGTCCAGCTTGGCCTTGAGGTCCGGTTGCAGGTCGGGCAGCTGTACTGCGATGCGGCTGCCTGGCGGCGCCGCCCAAGCCTCTGTCGGAAGCAGAGTCGTGACCAACAGGACGGCCAACGCGACGCCGGTGCGTCTGGCCAGGCGCGCGCGTCTCGCGCGGGCCTTCCTGCTTCCGGGCAGGCAGAAATTGTTCGCCGAGAACGGCGACATAGTGACCCCCCACGAGCTGCCGCCGTGGTGATGTCACACGGTCGGCAGAAAAACTGACAATGAGCCAGCTGATTCTGCGGCTGCGATGACAGAAAAGCTACGGTTCCGGCATTCCGTGTGGGCTTTGTCACTTTAGGCGCGGAATACATTCACACAAAGAGCGCTAATCGGGCGCAAATGGCATGCCAGTCGGACTGCGGCGCAGGTGAAGATGTCCGCGGGATGGTTCATGCTCTGCTGACGCTCCTTCACGCAAGGGGCGAAGGACGGGGAGTGCGCCTCCCAAATTTTCCCGGCAGAACGCCGAAAGCATCAGTGAGCACCGAAGGCCGCTTTCTATGGGCGCGCCCGAGGGGGGAGAACTACGCTCGTGTCCGTCAGTGATTCGTCCGTGGACGAAAGCCTGCAAACAGCGGCTGAAAAAAAGGGACTTGAGGTGCTGCCAGGGCGCCGATTCAGGAGCCGCCGTACGTGGGCAGGCCTCGCCGCCGGCCTGGCACTGGCTGTCGCGCTGCCTGTCGGCGTGCATGTGCTCGGAGAGGACAAGCCGCACAAGCGCCCGGACCAGGACACACCCGTTGCCGCGCCCGAGGCACGTCACCTGGCCGAACGCACCGGCAAGGACGTCGAGGTCACTGCCGCCCGCACGGCGAACAGCACGACGTGGGCACAGCCTGACGGCCAGTACCGGAAGAAGGTCTACGCCTCGGCGATCCGGGCAAAGGTCGACGGGCAGTGGAAGCCGATCGACACCCGGCTGGAGCGGGTGGAGGGCGGTTTCGCACCGAAGGCCGTCAACGGGCGTGTCGTGTTCAGTGCCGGCACGAAGCGGGCCTCGCGCGCGGTGTCCCGGGCATCTCTGACCCTGGCCGAGGACGCACCCGCCGAGACCTGGACCGAGCTGGTGCGGTTGAACACCGACGGGCACGAGCTGGTCGTCGCCTGGCCCGGAGTGCTGCCCGAGCCGGTCATCGACGAGTCGCGGGCGCTGTACGAGAACGTCCGGCCCGGCATCGACCTGGTGCTGACCGCGCAGGACGGCGGCTACTCGCACGTCCTGGTGATCAAGGACAAGCAGGCCGCGGCAGACCCTCTGCTGGGTGAACTCAAGTACCGACTCTCTTCTCCTGACCTGGCGTTCCGCCTCGACGGCGAGTCCGGGGCGGTCAGCGCCCGCAACGAGGCCGGCGAGGAGGTCGCGGGGGCGCCGTCGCCGCTGATGTGGGACTCGTCCGGCAAGATCGCCACCACTGACAACGCCCCTGCCTGGAAGCCGTCGGAGGCCGCGCGGCAACACCCGACGCTGGGACTTCCCGGGCTGGGGGGTGCGGAGGGCGCCCACCTGAAGGTCGCCAAGGCCGCCCTCACCGACAACACTCTGTCGCTCACGCCGGACAGCTCGCTGCTGAACGCGCCTGAGACGGTGTACCCGGTCTTCGTCGACCCCTCGTTCAAGGGGCACAAGCAGGCCTGGACCCTCCTCTACAAGACGGAGGGGAACTCCAGTTTCTACAACGGGCAGAACTACAACGCCAGCGGCACGAACGAAGCGCGCGTGGGGTACGAGTCCACCACCGGCGGAACGTCCCGGTCCATCTTCAACTTCGACTTCGGTACCGAACTCCACGGCACTGCGATCAAGCGCGCCGCCGTGTACGCGCTGCAGACCTACTCCTGGTCGTGTGACCGCAAGGCGATGGACATCTACTCGACGCCCTACATCACCTCGTCGAGCACCTGGAACAACACCACCTCCTACTGGACCCGGAAAGTCGCCACCGAGACCGCCGGCTACGGCTACAACAGCTCCTGCCCCGACAACTGGGTCGCCCCCGACATCACCGGACTCGTCGCCGACGCAGCCAACAACCGGTGGGCCGCACTCTCCCTCGGCTTCGCCGCCCCGAACGAGTCGGACTCGTACTACTGGAAGAAGCTCCTCGCCAACGGTGAGTACGCCCCCTACCTCGACATCACCTACACCACGCCGCCGGACGTCCCGATCGCGGCGAACATGAGCACCTACCCGGGTGGTCCCTGCGTGACCACCGGCGCGGGCACCAGCATCGGCAAGACGAACATCACCTTCCAGGTCAAGGGCAACGACCGCGACGGCCTCTCCAACCTCAACCAGCTGCAGATCGAGGTGTGGGACGCCGAGAGTGGGCAGTCGATCCACAGCGCGTGGATCGCCGTCAACAGCGACGGCGTCGTCACCAGCGAAGTCCCGCTGACCAAGTTCACGTCCGGCAGAAAGTACTACTGGCTCTCGCGCGCAGTCGACTGGGACGGCGTCGGTTCGCCCGGCAGCGGCCCACTGGACTCCGGTGGCGGCGGCTGGTGCACCTTCACCGTCGACCACGTCATCCCGCCGGCCCCGGGCGTGAGCTCGACCGACTTCCCCGGCGCCAACCGCGACAACGATCCCGCGCCGCAGTGGAGCATCAAGCCGGCCGGCACCAAGGACCAGGTGATCAAGCTCCTGGGCAACGGCGCCGCGGCCGCAGACATCCGCGAGTACCAGTGGAGCCTCAACCGCCCCGCGTGGGACCAGAAGGCCCTACCGGCAGCCGACGGCACCGCCGAGCTCAAGCTCCAGGTCAACACGGCGGGCCCCAACGTCCTCTACGCCCGCACCGTCACCAAGTCGGGCAACATCTCCCCACAGACCGAGTACCTCTTCTACGTCACCCCCGGCGCGGTCCAGGACACCCCCGGCGACGTCACCGGCGACGGGCATCCCGACCTCCTGGCCGTGGACAGCCAGGGCAACCTGCGCACGTACGCGGGTGACGAGCGCGGCGACACCGACGCCTACCTCCCCGGCGCCGTCAAGGACGGCATGACCATCGCACCCGGCTACTGGAAGGACGCCAACGGCAGGCGGGCCCTGATCGCCCACTCAACCGACTGGTACCCGGGCGACGGCATCACCGACCTCATCGCCCGCATGCCCGATGACGGCAAGCTCTACGTGTACCCCGGCACCGGCACCGGACAGTTCGACGTCGGCCGCCGCCTGGAGATCATCCTCCCCGCGAACGCACCCGACCCTGCAACCTTCCGGCAGATCGTGGCCACCGAGGACGTCACCGGAGACGGCTTGGCCGACATGTTCGCCCTCGACACCGCAGGCGGCTTCTGGTTCTTCAACGGCTGGACCGGCGCAAGCTTCACCTCCTACAAGAAGCTCGCGGCCAACTGGGCCCCCCGCGACATCGTCGGCGTCCGCGACATCTCCGGCGACAACATCCCCGACCTCCTCTACCGCGACGACGCCAACGCCAGCCGCGGACTCGTCCTGCGCAAGGGCAAAGCCGCAGCCAACGGCGGTGTCGACATCACCTCCCTGCAGGCCGCCGTCAACGCCGAAGGCGGCCAGGACTACACCTACGCCACCACCGGCTGGAGCAGAGCCGAACGCCCGATGATCCTCGGAACACCGGACACCAACGGCGACGGCATCCCCGACGTCTGGGCCACCGGCACCGACGCGAGCCAGTTCCTCTTCCTGGGGTCCCGAACGGCGATCGGCGGCGCAAGCGGCCGGGACGAAGACGGCTGGAATACCTTCCTCACCATCGGCTGACCCCACACGACGGTGCGGCTGGGCATACGCCCAGCCGCACCCTCACACACCCAACGCCGACTGGCACCACGGAGCCCGGCAACGGCACAACCACGACAGGTACAGGCACCGACAAACAGCATGCGGGGGGCGGCACGGTCTTCGAGCCAGCCGCCGCCCGCACATGTGTCGAAACCCGCAGACCCAACTTGTCGAACGGACCGCTCGCCGACTCCACCACACCAAGGAGTACTTCATGAGCCTCGCCGCAGCACTGCTGACAGCCGGACCGATATGCATCATCGCCGGAGGCAGCATCGCACTGAACATCCGCGGCAGCGCCCAGGCGCTGGCACGCCGAGCCGCCGCCAACAGCCAAGGGGCCATGCACGCCCGAGGCGATCTCGGACCGGCCCCGCTCGTCATGTCCGCCGGGGTCTACCGCTTCCTGGCCACAGCAATGGCCTTCGGGGGCCTCTTCCTGACTCTCGGCGGACTCCTCGAGCTCTCCTGAGGTTGTCCCGTAAATCGGTTCCTCGGACCGGCCGACCGGATGGCGTCGCTCAGGTGTCCAGCCGAATTACTCAGGCTTCGAGGATGTCGTCGTTGGAGTCGAAGGTGTGTTCGTCGGCGGGAAGGTTGGCGAGGATGCCAGAGCGGGTCGCGCCGGTAAGGACCGAGACGATGAAGCGGGTGCTGTTCATGGGGTGGTGTTCCCATTCCGGTCCGCGGCCGGCGTTGGCCAGGACGGTCCAGTCCTCGGGCTTGCTGTGTTCGTCGGTAAGCCAGTAGAGGTAGGCGCCGGTTCCTTCGATGTAGGCGAAGGGGAGCAGCCCGGTGCCTTCGGTGGTGAGCTGTTCGGGGCGGGGCTCAGACCCTGGCCGGGCACGACCTGCCCGACACCCTGATCGCCGACGTGCTGATCGTGGTCAGCGAGCTCGTCTCCAACGCCCACCGTCACGGGCAAGGACTCACCAGGTTCGACGTCACCGTCCGGCCCGGGCAGGTCGTCGTCGAGGTGTCCGACCGCTCCCCCCACCCACCCCAGCTCCGCAGACCGTCGGTGCACACTCCCGGCGGGTTCGGCTGGCGCGTGATCACCACCCTCGCCCCCACCACCCACATCCACACCCACCCCCACGGCAAGACCATCACCGCCGCCCTCCCGGTCCCCGCCCCACGCCCTCCCGCCCCCTGGCCTACCCCCGAAGGAGGTCACCGCACCAGCCGGCCACCGCCAGGGGGCGGGTGACGGTGGGGCCGCCTCGGCAGCAACGGCCACCGGCCTGACGGTCGAGCCTGCCTCCCCCACGGCAGCCGCGTCCGCACCGGCCTCCGGGGTCAGAAACCGCCGCCGGCTGAGCCGACCCCTCCGCAGCTGGGAGCCGCCACCGCCGCTGGGCCCGCCGAAACCCCCGCCACGGTCACCACCGCCGACCCCGCCCCCGCCGCGGTAGATCTACAACAAGCAGCTGCGACTTGCGCCGCGGCAGGTCATCGCCCGCCGCCGCGCGTCGCGGACCAGGAGGAAGCAGCCGGCCGGCTGCCCGTCGTCCGGAATCCGCGTGAACGCGGTTCGGGCGGTCGGGCACGTTGCGGTGTCACCCGGCGGCTCGGAGCCGTTCGAGGAATTCCCCGACGCCCGCTGTGTGCATCAGTCACGGTGATCAGGCGTATCCGCTTGCGTGCCGGTGGTGTGTTCGCTTTGAGGCGAGGGGGCGAAGGCGCCTCATGCTTGCCGATGCAGGTGGTCGTCGTCGGTGGCGAGGGATGTCAAGCGTGCTGCCCAGGGCGGGTCGGCGCCGGGGACGGAGCAGGTGAGGGCGGCCACGTGGGCGGCGAAGGAGCAGGCGTTGGCGGTGTCATCGAGGGTCAGGGTGTCGAGTCGGCCGCCGAGGTGACCGAGTGCGGTGAGGCGGTGGAGCAGCCCGGCGGTGAAGGAGTCGCCGGCGCCGACGGTGTCGACGACTTCGACGGCCGGTGCGGGGACGGTGACGCGGTGGCCGTCGAGGGAGGCGAGGGCGCCGCGGCTGCCGAGGGTGATGACGACGAGGCGGGCTCCGGCCTCGTGCCAGGTGTCGCAGGCCTGCTCGGGAGTGGCTCCGGGAAGAAGCAGGGCGAGGTCGTCTTCGCTGAGGCGGAGGATGTCGGCGAGGGCGCACCAGCGGTGGAGTTTCCTGCGGTAGGCGGCGGGCGGCACGAGCAGGGGGCGGACATTGGGGTCGATGGAAACGCTGGCGTGCTCGCGTGCGTCGGCGAGGTGGTCCTCGATGTGGCTTCCGCCGGGCTGGCGGATCAGTGCCAGGGATCCGGTGTGCAGGGCGGCGGTGTGCCCGTCCGGTGCGGTGGTCAGTTCGTCGGGATTCCACTGCCAGTCGGCGGCACCGTCGGCGAAGAAGGAGTAGGTGGCCTGGCCGGCCTCGTCGAGGTGGGCGATGGCGAGGGTGCTGGGCTCGGGGGCGTTCACGCTGTCGGCCAGGTCGACGCCGGAGGCGGTGAGGTGGTTGCGGAAGAGGGTGCCGAAGACGTCGTGGGAGATGCGGGCAAGGAAGCGGGTGGGGGTGCCGAGCCGGGCGAGGGCGACGGCCGTGTTGGCGGGGCCGCCGCCGGGGAGGACGTTCAAGGCGAGTTGAGCGGGGACCGAGTGGGAAGCGTCGGTGAAGGCGTCGGCGACGCATTCGCCGATGACGGTGATGCCGCAGGGGGCCGTGCTCATGAAGTGTCTCTCTGCGGGGATGGACGTGGGGTGCGCACGCAGGTGCGGGTGCTCGGTCGGTGGGTCAGCCCTTGACGGCGGAGCTGGCGACGCTCTGGACGAACCACCGCTGGAAGAACGCGAAGACGATCAGGACGGGCAGGACGAGCAGGACGCCGAAGGCGAGGACCTGGCCCCAGTCGACGGGCGTCTGTCCCTGGAAGACGCTCATTTCCAGCGGCAGGGGGCGAACCGAGGGATCGGAGACCATGAGGACGGGCCAGAGGAACGAGCCCCACTGGGTGAGGAAGGTCAGGATGGCGACCGAGGCGAAGACCGGCTTCGACATCGGGACGATGATCGCGAAGAAGGTGCGCCAGGGGCCGGCGCCGTCGATGCGGGCTGCTTCTTCGATGCTGGGCGGGATGGCACGGAAGAAGGTGGCGAACTGGTAGATGGAGAAGGCGTTGGCGATGAAGGGGATCGCCTGCATGTAGATGGTGTTGCGCTGGTTGTTGAACAGGTAGAACAGCGGCACGGCCACCGCTTCGAACGGGACCAGCATCAGCAGCAGGATGAGGGCGAAGACGACGCCCTGACCTTTCCAGCGCAGGCGGGTCAGCCCATAGGCGGCCATGGAGTTGACGATCAGGCCGCCGAGGACGACGACGGTGGACAGCAGCAGGGAGATGCCCATGAAGCGCCAGAAGTAGCCGGTGGCGTCCGAGTCGAAGCTGTCCAGGACGGCGCTGTAGTTGTCGAAGGAGAGGTGGGTGGGCAGGAAGCCGGTGAGGCCGCTGAGGACTTCGTCGGAGGGCTTGAAGCTGCCGAGGATCAGGTAGAGGACGGGCAGGACGAAGATGAAGGACAGCACGCTCAGGACGGCGTAGTCGAGGAAGCGGCGCAGGGAGTTTCGGGTCTGGGCCATGGGGATCAGTCCTCGTGGCCGGTGCGGACGACGCGGCGCTGGATGAGGGTCAGGGCGACGACGATCAGGAAGAAGACGACGGTGATCGCGGATGCCTGGCCGATGTTGTTCTGGTCGAAGGCGGTGGTGACGGCCTGGTACATCACGGTGCGGGTGGCGTCCTCGTCGAGTCCGCCGCCCTTGACGAGGACGTAGACCTGGTCGAAGACGCGGAAGGACAGCACCGAGGTGAGCATGGCGACGAAGGCGAGGGTGCCGCGGATGCCGGGCAGGGTGACGTGGCGGAACTGCTGCCAGCGGGAGGCCCGGTCGAGTTCGGCGGCCTCGTAGAGCTCGCCGGGGATCTGCTGGAGTCCTGCGAGGAGGATGACCATCTGGAAGCCGACGCCTTGCCAGATGGACAGCACGATGATCGAGGCCATGGCGGTCAGACCGTCGCCGAGCCAGTCGAAGGCCCCCCAGTTGCCGAAACTCACTGCGTCCAGAGCGGAGTTGAGCAGGCCGTCGCCGCTGCGGGCGAGGATGAGCCGCCAGATGACGGCGACCAGGGCCATGGGGAAGACGACCGGCAGGAAGAACAGCGACCGGAAGACGCCGATGGCCTTGAGTTTGCGGTTGAGCAGGATCGCGAGTGCCAGCGCGAGGCCGGTCTGTACGGGGACCACGACCACGGTGAAGGTGAGGTTGTTCAGCAGGGCCCGCAGGAACGGGCCGGACACGTCGGGGTCGGTGAACAGGCGCCGGTACTGCTCGATGCCGAAGAAGCGGGGCGGCAGCGGGGAGCCGAGGCGGACGTTGTAGAAGGAGAGCACGACCGCGTAGACGAAAGGTACGCCGACGAAGGCGATCAGTCCGCCGAGGGCGGGCGCCGACATCAGTAGTCCGCGCAGCCAGTCGCGGTTCCTGCGCCCGGGTCGTCTGCGAGTCCGGGAGGTCGATGGCGGGGGCGGTTTCCTTCCTGCGGGGGCGGCGGGTGCGGGGCTCACGGTGGTCACGGTAGGGGTCCTCTCCCGGCTGCTGGATGCCGGCTATGGCGACTGACCGCCGGCTACGGCAGCTTGTAGCCGGCGTTGTCCGAGAAGTCCTGGTCGATGGCGCGGGCGGCCTTCTCGAGGGCGGTCTCCGGGTCGGCCCCGCCGTAGATGCCGGCCAGCGCCTGGCTGAACTTGGCGGTGACCGTGGGGTATCCGGCGGTGACCGGGCGGGTCACGGCGACGCAGGACTTGTCGCTGTGGGAGTCGCCGCAGGGCTTGGCGAGCTGGTCGGCGAAGAGCTGGAGCGGGCCGCCCTGCTTGTACAGGTCGCTCTTGGCGAGCACGGACGCGGTCCCGGGAGGGGCACCGTTGGCTGTGGTCATCGCGGTGACGTTGGCGTCGTTGAGGAGGGAGTCGAGGAAGGCGCCGGCGGCCTTGCCGTTCTTGGTGTGGGCACCGATGCCCCACTGCCAGGAGCCCTGACCGGTCTTGGGGCCGTTGCCGAAGTCGGGCAGCGGCAGGACGACCAGGTCGTCGCCGAGGGCCTTGCTGTAGGTGGGGTACATCCAGTGGCCGACCCAGCTCAGGGCAACGCGGCCCTTGGCGAAGGCGTTGCCGTCGGTGTTGGGGTCGGTGTACTTCTTCCATCCCTGGAACGTCTTCAGCGCCGACGCCACGGCCGGGGTGTCCAGGACGCCTTCCGCCTTGCCGTTCTTCAGCAGCGAGCCGCCGGCCGACCAGATGATCGGGGCGAAGCCGTAGGTGCCCCATTCGTTGGCGTAACCGCCGCTCTCCTGGAGGTCCAGGCTCTTGCCGTCGGGGTCCTTGGCGGCGAGGTTCGTGACGGCGGCTGTGAACTCGGCCGCGGTCCAGTCGTCGGACAGCCCCGTGGGGTACTTGATCCCGGCCGCGTCCAGAAGCTTCTTGTTGCCGTAGATACCGAGCCCGGAGTCGTACATGCCCAGGCCGTAGTGCTTGCCGTTGATCTCGCCCTGGACCTTGATGGCGTCCGTGGCGTTGGCCATGGTCTTGACGGAAACGTAGTCGTCGATCGCGGCGAGCTTCTTGTTGTAGACGAAGTTCGCCATGGTCGGACCGTCGAACTCCATCACGTCCGGCAGCTTGGAGGCGTCGGTCGCGGTGAGGGCCTTGGTGTAGTCGGTGTCCGGAATCAGGGTCAGCTTGACCTGGACCTTGTTCTGGGAGGAGTTGAACGACTTCACCGCGTTCTGCAGGGCGGTCGACTCACTGGCCTGTCCCTGGTGGGCCCAGACGGTGATGGTGCCGGTTCCGCTGCCCTCCTCGGCGGAGGTGTCGGTGTTGCTGCCGCCCCCGCAGGCAGCCAGTGCCGCCAGAGGCAGGGTGAGGGCCAGGGCCGTACAGGCTGTCCGGCGTGATCTCCTGCTCGGGCTGTTCATGGTGGGTTCCTCCGTGTCGGTGCGGGTGAGGGTGGGTGGTGCGCAGGTGCATGGGGGATTCGGATCGCCCCAGGCCGGGGCCACGGCGGCGTGACGACGGATCGGTCAGCGGGACTGCTCGTGCAGCAGTCCGGTGTCGGCGCTCGGCTCCTTGACGACCAGTGGGCGCAGGTTCCAGGCATCGACGCTGTAGCCCAGGCGCGTGTCCAGTGCGCTGCGGGCCTGCAAGCGCCACGGGCCGTCGCCGGTTGGGTAGAAGCGCAGGGTGAGGACCTGACCGGTGGAGGTCAGGAAGACTTCGGCGACGGAGTGGTCGACGACCACACGCAACTCGACCGGTCGGCCGACCGGGCAGGGCATCCGGTAGGAACCGGCCCGTGCGCGGGCGTCCAGCGAGGCGTGCTCGCGGTCCACGACCAGCTCGCCGGTGGCGGCGTCACAGCGGATGTCGAGGTATTCGGAGCCGTCGGGGGTGGTGAGCAGTCGCAGACCGGCCCCTTCGGCGGGCTCCAGGCGGGCCACCAGGTCGAAGGCGCGGCCGATGGAACCGAGGTCCACCGGATCCGGGCCGTGCATTTCGCCCGAGGCATGGACGGCGTGCCCGCCTCGCAGGGCGAGCAGTTCAGCCGCCGGCTGCTGCCGGAGTGTACCGTCGCCGCCGACCTGGATTTCGCGAGGCAGCGTGAGCACCCCAGCCCATCCTTCGGCGACCGCCCAGCTTTCCTCGCGGGCCTCTGCGGACCAGCCCCACAGCAGCCATCGGCCGCCCGGTGCACGCAAGAGGGCGGGCGCGTAGCAGTCCGGTCCGTAGTCGACGAGAACGGGCCGGCCGGCTTCGAAGGCGTCCCCGTTCTCCTCCCCGATCAAGGCTGTGACGCAGCGGTCGCCGTCGTGGTCGTTCCAGGCACTGAAGATCAGGGCACCGCGGTGTCCGGACCGCGGCGGCAGGTACTGGGGGCACTCCCAGCCCTCGCCGGTGTGCAGGCCGGTGCCGCCGACCGGCTCCTGCTCGCGCCCCTCGAAGGGGCCCAGATAGGTCCAGGTCTCCAGGTCCGCCGACTCGTACAGCAGGGCCGCGCCCCGGCCGTCCGCGAGGGCGGCGCCGACCAGCATCCGCCACCGCCCGCCGTCCCGCCACACATACGGGTCGCGGTACATCGTGCAGTCGTCGGGCCATGCGGGAATGACCAGGTCGTTGTGTGGGGTGAAGGTCCGGCCGCCGTCCAGGGAGGTCGCGGTGGCGACCGGCTGGTGCTGGGGCGAGCGCTCCCAGCGGTTCGCGGAGTAGAAGACGACGAGGCGGTCGCCGTCGGAGACGGCGTTGCCGGAGAAGCACCCGTCCGCGTCCACGCCGCCGGGGGCCGGGGCGAGGGCGATCGGCAGCGGTTCCCAGCTCAGCAGGTCGGGGCTGCGGAAGTGACCCCAGTGCATGTTCGCGTGCGTCGCGCCAGAGGGGTTGTACTGGTAGAAGACGTGATAGTGGCCGTCATGGAAGACCAGCCCGTTGGGGTCGTTGATCCAGTTCCGGGGCGGGCGCAGATGCGCGATCGGCCGGTACGGATCGCAGGGCGCGGTGGACACACGCGTGCCTTTCGGTATGTGCAGCAGAGCATGCGAGGACGACGGGCGCCGGACGCAGCCGGCCACGATCCCCTCGGGGACTCGGTGAAAACGCCTGCCCCCGGCAACCGCTGCCAGCCCTCACGGCAGAGCATGGGAGGGCCGGCACGGCGTGATGCCGACGGCTAAGGGTGCTAAGGCGGTCTGAAGTGCCGGCACAGGGACGGCGGGAAGAGCGCGGCTCAGTACTCCGAGGCGCTGTCGGACATCAGGCGGGAATGCCGCCTGGAGCGCTCATCGAAAATCTCGGGCGACATCTGTGTACCCTCACTGTGTTCCATGTACTGACAGGACCGACGACCGGTCGCAACGGTCGCCTGTCACGGTGTGAAGTGCTTCGCCGTCCTGGGGTCAGAGTCGGGGCGGCGAAGCGACCGATGCCCGCGCCACCAGCGGGCAAGGCAGCAATTCCTTCATGTCCGGACCCGGTGGCCGGCCCGGAGACTTGGTGAGAGCGAACAACCGAGCCACAGCCCGTGCCCCCATCTCGTAGTGCGGCAGCTGAACCGTGCTCAGCTGCGGGTAAACCGACTCACAGACCAGCTCCTGGTTGTCGAACCCGATGACCGACAGGTCACCGGGGATGGACAGCCCCAGCTCGGCAGCAGCTCGGTAAGCACCGGCAGCCATCCGGTCGTTGAAGCAGAACAACGCCGTGGGGCGGTGCTCCGCCGTCAGCAGCCGCCGCGCGGCCCGGTAGCCCGCCTCCACGTCACCGCCGACCGTGTTGAACAGCACCGCCGTCTCGGCAGCGACCAGCGACGGGTCGTAGGCGACGCCGACTTCCGCCAGCGCCTTGCGGTAGCCCTCCAGGCGGCCCCGTCGGGCGGGAAGGTCGACGGTCTGCACGGTCACTCCGATCCGGCGATGGCCGTGATCGGTCAGCTCGCGCACCGCCGCGTAGCCACCCTGGACCTCATCGGGTACCACCGAGGGGACGGCAGGATCGGCCGAGCCCGCGTCGAGCAGCACGGTCGGCGTGGCGTGCAGGGCGCCGGGCAGTTCCACGATGCGGTGGTACATGGCCGCGTACACCACCCCGTCCACCTGCCGCTGGAGCAGCATCTCGATGCTTGTGCGTTCCAGTTCGGCATCCCCGCCGGTGTTGACCAGCAGCAGAACCACACCCTCGGCCGCGGCGGCCTCCTGGGCTCCCAGGATCATCCGGCCCGCGTGGGGGGTGGTGGCGATCTGGTCGCTGACGAAGCCGATGGTCTGCGACCGCTGCGTCCTCAGCCCGCGAGCCAGTCCGTTGGGCGCGTACCCGAGCTCATCGGCAGCCTTCCAGACGCGCTGACGCGTCTCTTCGCTGATCCGCTTGCCCTCGACCCGGTTCAGGACATGCGAGACGGTCGCGGTCGACACACCTGCCGCCGCAGCCACGTCCTTGATTCCGATCCGGCGCATCCTTGAACCTTCTCAAATTGGTCGATAACGGCTTGCCTAATCGTTTAGCCAACCGTGTGAAGATGAGACTGCCTCCAGCCGAAGCCACTGTCAATGGCTCGTTACGAACTCGTGGCCACGGCATGTCGGGCGGCTTTGCGGGTTCCCGCCGCCTGGAAGGGACCCCTGAGGTCGCCACGCCGGCGCATGGCCGGTCTGCTTCCGGCTCACCGTGGACGCCGCAACCGGCCGCGCGCCGAGGTCGAGGAGAGGGTCAAGTCCGGCCACAGCCTGGACCACATACCGGCCCGGGCCGTGACGGACGGGCTGGCCTGACCCCCGTCGACTTCACGGTGCGCCTGCACGCCACCCCGGCGCCGGGCACGCCGGACGCTGCCGCCGGGCAGCTGTCATACGACATCGAACGGGCCCGCGGCCAGTCGCAGACCCTGCTCCTGACCTGCAGGGCCGCGCGAGCAGACGGCGACCAGGTCCCCGCTCCGCCCGCCCCCGCCGTGAAGCCGGCGCTCTTGTCGCAGCGCACCGCGCTGATCCTCTTCATAGCCGCCGGTATCGGCATCGGCATCGGCATCGGCCGCGGGGCGCGGGGCGCGGGCAGCAGCAGGCTTACCCCACCGCTCGGACAGTCCGCCGACCGCCACACCGGCCAACGACCACGTCCGGACCGGCACGGCCAGCGGCGCTCCGTACCGCTCGCGAGCCGTGCGGAGGTTTCGCAGGCGTGAGACGTGCCGGGCCCGGGCCGCTACCTGTGGCGCGGCCCCGGCTCGGCAGGAGGGGTGGTGTGCGGGTCAGACCTGGCCGCGCCACTGACCGCTCGGGGCGCCGCGGCGGTATCCCGCCTACGACCCACGCTTTGTAGCGCACCGTGCAGCACGTATTAGCAAGGACCATGACAACGACCGCGACAAGCCGACGTATCTCGCCCCGCTGCCTCCAGCGAGCCGCGCAGCCCGCCGACGCCTCCCGGGCCTGGGCAGCGGCGGCCGCGCCGGTTCGGCGACGGCGTCCTGGTCCTCGTCGTGCTCGCCCATGACTCCATCGTCCTCCGCGCCGGCGGCCAGGGGGCAGCAGAGGTTCGACCTCCAGTGTCCGAAACGGCTCGGGATACACGTTCTTCGTGGTCTCCACCCGACGGTGCCCCAGCATCGTCTGGACCAGATGCGAGACGCTGCCGAACTGCTCGCGGAAGTCGGGCTGCTCGTCCTCGCTGAGGTGACCGCGCGGAGTGGCGAAGAGCAGTCGGCCGATCGCGTACCACTTCGGCGGGAAGGAGTGCCGGAGCATGGGGGTGGAGCAGTCGGAGTTTCAGGCCGGGGGCTTCGATCCGCTCGTTGGCGTCGAAGGTGTGTTCCCAGCCCCGCCCGTCGCGGGGCAGGCCGTCCTCGGCGTCCAGCCCGGCCCGAGCGGCGGCCGGACGCGGCGTGATCAAACCGTGGCCTGCTGGGTGTCGGGCAGGCGTATGGCGTGTCCGTGACGATCGGTACGCTGTACAGGCTTTCGAGCTCGTTCGATCAACAACGAAATTGGGGGGCCGGTGCGCAGTCGCCGACTCGTTGTCCCAGCTGCCGCTTTCGCAGTCGGCGTGGGTCTCATACCGGGCGTGGCGCAGGCCACCGGCCCTGCAGCGCCCGGGGTTTCCGCACCGCCCCCTGAAGCTGCTCCCGACGGGGCTGCTGCCGCCGATGACGCCGGGACTTTCCGCAGCCCGGGCGAGAACACGGTCCGTACGGTCCTGCCCTCCGACACCGCGCGGGGCGGGTCAGCACAGGCCTCCGCCGGTGCCTCGAACCTTGAACTTTACATGTGGGGCGAAGCCAGGACTGCGCGCAGCATCTCCGTCGGCGTCAACCTCTACCAAGGGGCGCCCGTCCCCCACGAGGTCGTCATTGCCTGGGGGGACGGCACGACGCACACGGCCACCGTCACCGGCGGTGAGATTCTGTACGACGTTAGGCACACCTACCCCCGGCCGGGCGAGTACACCGTGACCGTGACGGCCACGGACACTGTGAACAACGTCCAGGCGGTCAACCGGCTCCCGTTCGCGACGCCGGGTTCCTTCTTCGCAGCGCATGCTCCCACCCGGCTGCTCGACACCCGGGCCGGAATCGGCTCGGCCAAGGCGAAGGTCGGTGCGTACACGCCGGTACGGCTGAAGATCGCGGGCAACGCGAACGTGCCCGCGGGGGTCACCGCGGTCGTCCTCAACGTCACGGCGACCAATGCCACCGCCGGGGGGCACGTCAGCGTATATCCCTCGGGCAGAGACAGGCCGAAGACCTCGAACGTGAACTACACCGCAGGCCAGACCGTCCCGAACCAAGTGATCGTGCCGGTCGGCAAGGACGGGTACATCGAGCTGTACAACGGCGGCTGGAACGCCGTGGACCTGATCGCGGACGTCACCGGCTACTTCGACCGTGCGGCTGCCGACGGCTACACCGCGCTGAACCCGGTCCGTTTCGTCGACACCCGCGAAGGCCTCGGCGCGGCGCGCGGGCAGGTCGCCGGACAGGACACCCTCGGAGTCCAGATCACCGGCCGGAACGGCATCCCCGCCGGGGCGACCGCCGTGGCGCTCAACGTGACGGTCACCAACCCCCGGGAGGCGGGGCACCTGACGGTCTTTCCGAGCGGTCAGCCCGCCCCGTCCACCTCCAGTTTGAACTTCACTGCCTCACAGACCGTCGCCAACTCCGTCATCGTCCCGGTCAGCACCGACGGAAAGATCAACGTCCGCAACGGCGCCTGGGCCGGAACCGACGTGATCATCGACGTCGTCGGCTACTACGGTGCCGGCAGCAAGGCGGCCTTCGCCACGTGGAGGCGCGGCCTCCCGCCGGAAGGAGGCCCGTTCCGTCACCTCGACTCCAGGAGCCTGCCTCCCAACACCTGGCCCTGTCTCTCCGGCGGCTACTACGCCCTGCACCTGAACTCGGGGAACCGCGACGACCTCCCCATCGAGGCCCACGTCACGAACCTCACCGTCACCACCACGACCGGAGCGGGACACCTCTCCGTCGCCCCCGACCCGAACTCGGCCCACGCATACCAGTACGGGTACGCGGTCAAACCGCCCCGCCCCACCACCTCCGCGCTGAACTGGACGGCGGGAAAGGACGTCTCCAACCTGGTCCAGGCCAAGACCGGCCCTCACGGTGTCATCGACCTCTGGAACCAGAGCAGCCGGGAGGTCCACTACATCGTCGACTGGTTCGGCGAGTACGACGCCTACTGATCCACAGGGCGGGCTTCCGAAGGCGGTCCCGAAGACAGCCCGGCCGGTCCGGTCAGCGTCGTCGGCGACTTCAACCACTGGAACCCCGCCGCCCACCCTCTCACCGCGCGCGGCGACGGAACCCGCGCAGTCACCGTCACCCTCCCCGCCCACAGCACCCACCACTTCCGCTACCTGGCCGCCGGCGACTACTGGTTCAACGACGACACCGCCGAGGAGCAGCAACGCCGACTGGCCTCGCTCGGGTGAAGCCCACGGCGGCCCTACGGGCCCGTACGGCCGCCGTGGAGCCGGGCCCGAACGCCACGTCCCGACGGGGCTCGGAAGCCCCAGGCCCTCACGCAATACATCGCCCGGGAAGGCGGCGGCCTCCCCGGGCGAGCACTGGGGTGTGGATCGTCAACCGGAAACAACGCCGACGACCGACTCACCCCTCAACAACTCGCAGCCCTCGCCCACCCTGGCATCGACTGAGCATCGTGAGGGACAGGTCGGGCCGCAGGCGGTTCGGGGTGAAGCGCCTGCGGGATCCCGTGGTTGGGACCATCAGTTTCCGTGCGTGCTCGGCGATGCAGGGCTCGGCCGCGCGGGCTCCCCGGCGGATGTGGAGGAGCCGTCGCCCACCCCGAAGAGGAAAGCGCATCAGCAGAACGGCGGCAGCGGTTGGTCGGTCCGCCCCCACGTCGCCGCTAAGGCGGCCGGGCTGGACCGGGGGGGTCTCGGTTAGCTTCCCCGTCACGAAGGTCCTGATCATCCCCGAGCGGTCAGGGCCCTCCTGCTGTCGGGCGTCGTTGCGTCCGACCCCGGCGGGGATGGTGGACTGGTGGGGCTGCCGGACCGGGGCCCAACCACGGTGATGGTCCGGCAGCCCGGGAGCGCATGGCGCCGTACGGCCGCCGGCGGGCTCCTTTGGGGGTGCGTGCGGGTGGCGGTGGGAGCCGTGCCCCCACCGCGCGGTCAGCGTATGGGCCAGGGGTAGCGGCGGGCGAGGACCGTCCACTCCTCATCCGCCCGGCCGGGCACGAGTGCGGGCCTCGGTCTCCCACCGGGCGGCGAGCGCGGTGAAGATCGGCTCCTCGGGGCGCGGAACCGTTTCGCTCCCGGTGCGCTGGGCGCCGGTGGCGGGTGGGAGCCGCATCGTCGTGGTCACGCCTTCTTCAACGCCGTCCTAGCCGTCCGGGTCACCCACCGGCCCGCTCGTCAGCGGCGGGGGGCGCCAGCGGGTGAACATGCACTGGTCGTCGCCCCCGGAGTCGGAACGGTAGGGCGATGGGTCGAGGGAGAAGGCTCTCCGGGGGCGTGGACGGTCCATCCGTGTCGGGTGTAGAAGGCGCCGCGATCGCGATCGGCCTCGTACGAGCCGTACACCAAGTAGTAGCCCAGCTGCTGGTAGACCTGCCAGGCCCGCTTGAGCAGCGCGCCGGCGATGCCCTGGCCGCGGGCGTGTTCGGCGACGGCCAGGCCGTGGACCTTGGCGACGAACAGGCTCAGGGCCATCGCCTTGTCGGGACCGAAGCCGTTCTGCATGGCCATGTCGATGAGGGTTCCGGGGGCTGTCGCGGACAGCGCGCCGATGGTCGGTCCGTCTCGTCGGTGGCGCCCAGGGGCAGGCAGACGGTGGTCAGGCCCTCGGTCTCCTTCGTCCGCAGCAGCCTCGCCGCGGCGGCCGTCACCCGCCCGAACACCGGGTTCCGCTCGCCATGCTTGCTCATGCCCTCCTCGGCGGCGATCGCGCCCTGAAGGTACTTGGCCGCCCATCGCCGCCACTCGTTCACCAGCGGCGCCGAATCCTCCTGCGGCACCGGTGCGGCGTCTAGCAGCTCGGCCGTGCGGCCAGCGGCGGCTTTCGCCGCGGCGGACAACTCCGCCTTAACTCCTCCGCCGGCCCCGTCTACTTCGTGCTGCACGACGTGGACGGCAAAGATCGGGCAGCGAGCCCCGCATGCCGCCCTCTACGGCGGCCCTGAACCCCTGGCGAGCTGCCTTCGCAGCTCGTAGAGCACATTGGGGGGAGCGACGCGGACGAGTTGCTCCAGCAGCCGGTCGATCCGGGCGTCGTCCCCGGCGCTCACCGCCTCGACGACGCCCGCGATGGCCTCGCGCACCCTGGGCGGCAGCGTCTCCTGGGTCACCGCGTCGCCGCCTCCGCCTCGACGGGACGGGGTCCGCGGTGTCCTCGCGTTGGAGGAGGGCGCCCAGGAGGTCACCGACGCGATGGTCGGCCTCGGCCGGGTGGCGCAGCGCGACGGTCGGGTCGATGGTGTAGCAGTTGCGGCGCCCGACCCGGGTCCGGGTGATGTATCCGGCCGCCTCCAGGTCCGCGATGATGATCTGCACCGCCCGCTCGGTAATGCCGCTGCCGGCGGCGACATCCCGCAGCCGGACTTCCGGGTCCCGCGCGAGCCACAGCAGCACCCGTGCGTGGTTGGTCAGGAACGTCCACTGGTGGCCGCGTGCCGATGAGCTCCTCACCGCCGTGCCAGTGGCCGGTACCCGGGTCGCCCGCGGAAGGCCTGCCAGCAACTCTGCCTCGCCCCGGGTCGTCGGCTGCGGCGTACTGGCCGAGACAAGGCGCAGCGCCGCATGCCGTGAGCCGGGGCGCTGCGCTGCTGCGGCCGGTCCGCTGCTGGGACGTGAGGTCGTCGCCGTCGCAGTCAGCGAGATGAGTGACGGGCACCCCGCCTGAAGGTGCCTTAAAGCCAATGACGGCGGCGAGGAAGAAAACGCGGGCAGACGGACAAAGCCGAGAGAGCGGGACGGCCCGGCGGTACTGCCCCCATCGAACTGGGCGCCGGGCCTCGCCCGCACACGCCACATCGGCACGGGCTACCCGCACCCTAACCTTTCGGCGAGGCGAGCCGGGGAGTCGACGGTAAACAGGACGGACTGACAGCCGGCGCCCGGATGGGGAAGACGGACGAGGTCGGCGAGGCCGAAGGGGCGCAGGTCGGCACGGGCGAAGCGGGCGAGTGCGCCAAACGAGGACAGCAGTGCCGCTCCATACGCTTTTGGTTGGCCGGCTTCGAGGATGACGACGCATTCGAGGGTGAACCAGTACCCGGCTGGCGGGCGGCCCCGGGGCATGGCGCTGCCGTCTGCGGGCGAACCGGCCGGGCCTCCGGAGACTTTCGTCCATCGCGGCTGTCTGTCTATTTCGGCGGTTGGGCATTGGGAGGGTGGATGCATGAACATCGTCGAGAATGTCGTATCGGGGATCCTCTTGGCACTGCTCCTCTGGGGCGCCCGGAAGACCATCGGGTGGCGCAGACGCCGTGCGGAGCGCGCCGCGGGCCACGGGCCGGTGCACATGCCGGTGGTTGTGGAGGAGCCGGTGAACGGTGGGTCGGCGCGGCCGACAGTACTGCCGGCCGCAAGCATGTCAGGCGTCGAGGTACCGGTGGCCGTAGGGGTTGTCGACCAGGTAGATGTAAGTGCCGTCGGGGCGGCGGCGCAGCACGTCGGACGACACGCCGCTCATGTCGAGCGCCGTGCCGTCGGGCAAGGTCGCCCTGATGGTCCACTCATCCACCCAAGCGACGATGTCCCCGGTGGCAAGACCGGCCCAGCGATGCGCCCGCAGATCCGGCCGTGCGCTCACGTACACCGAGACCGCCCTGCGGATCTCCTCCAACCCCCGCACGTACGCCCCGGCGCCTGTGACGTAGATGGAATCGGCGTCGAAACAGTCCATCGCGGCATCCAAATCACCGGAACGCACGCAGTGCTGGAAGTACCGGGCAGCGCCCACCGCAGTGGTCCGGTCGAACGGCCCGCTCGACGCGCTTCCCCGCTCGTGCACCGCAGCGCCGCCAGGACCGCGGCACTCGGTCTCGGAACTGGACATGGCCCCTCCTGTGCTTCGTCGCTCACGTGCCCGGGATCGCCACCGGGGAACGGCGCAAACCGCTCACCTCCTCTCTACGCTGCTTCCCGCGGCTCAGCGACCAGCGGCCACCACTCGGTGGAACACGCGAGGCTTCATCTGATCCAGACGCATCCGAGGAAAGTGCAGAGAAGCCACGCCGCCACCTGCCGTTACGGGGTGGGCGCGTCGCCTCTGGGGGCGTCCTGCAAGGCGGGCGGCGCGGCGGACGCAGTACGGGGGCTGATCGTCTATGTTCTGCCGCCCGACGTCACTCGACCAGCACGGTCGCTTCGTAGCGGACGGCGAGTTTGTCGTACCTGGTGGCGACAGCCCGGTGGCGTTTTGAGGCGGTTGATCCCGCACTCGACCGCGTGCCGCTGCTTGTAGTCGTCCTTGTCGAACTTCGGCGGGCGGCCGCCGCGCGAGCCACGCTTCAGCCGGTTGCGGACCCGGTCCGCAGGGACCGGAATCGTTGGCTTGATTCCGCGTCTGCGCAGGTAGGAGCGGTTGCTCCGGGAGTCGTACGCCTTGTCGGCCCGCACACGGTCCGGCCGCTTGCGCGGCCTTCCGCGCCCGGCCCGGGGCACCCGGATCGCCTCCAGGACGGGTTCGAACTGCGGGGAGTCACCCCGCTGCCCTGCCGTGATCACCACCGACAGCGGCTTTTGTCCCTGCTCGACCGCGAGGTGAATCTTGCTGGTCAGTCCGCCGCGGGAGCGTCCGAGACCGTGGTCGGCGGGCTCGACGAAGACGCCGCCGGGCGGCTCCTTCTGCAGGTCCCCCTTTTCGCAGCTCCGGCGGCGTGCTGGTGGGCCCGGCAGACGGTGGAGTCAACGTTCACGTCCCAGGTGATCAGACCCTTGGCGTCAGCTTCGGCCTGGAACTGGGTGAGGATCCGGGCCCACGTCCCGTCTCGCTGCCAGCGCCGGAACAGGTCGTAGACCCGGTCCCATGGCCCGTAGCGTTCGGGCACGTCCCGCCACGGAGCACCGGTCCGGGTCCGCCACCGTATGCCGTCTATCAACTGCCGCCGCGTCCATACCTGCGGACGGCCCGGCTTGATGCCCGTCGGCAGCAACGGCTCAAGCCGGGGGCCCACTGGCCATTCGTCAGATCACCACGTCCCACGACAGGTGATCATCAACGAACAAGATCCACTTTCGCAACAGACCCTAGCCGCGCCCGTAGCCCCGGCGATGACGACACGATCAGCGACTGCCGGATTGCCCACAACGGAAGCCCCGGCACAGGCCCGGCGATCAAGCGGTGAGCTCGGGTTTCCTCTGCTCGGGAGTCGGGCCGAACGGGCCCTGGGGCTGCGGGGTAGCGCACGCCGCAGCACATGCGAGACGTCGAGTTGCAGCCACGCCCCGACAATCGGGCCAACGCCTACCCGTACCCGGCTCGCCGCTGGCCGCCCCGAACCAGCCCTGGATCTTACGCAGCCAACAGGCAGTGAGCGGAGACGTGCGAGAGCGGGCGGTTCGACAGCCGCACCGGTGGCAGGTCCCTGATTCGGCCCAATGCCCGTGACGGCCAGGCGACGGGGGCGGTTGTGGGGGACGTCGTGCTGTTGTATCCCCAGCAAATCGCGTGTTCAAGGAGATTTCGATGTCGCGTATCGCCAAGGCCGTAGCCGTTACCGCCGCCGCTGGCGCCCTCCTGGCAGGCGGGGCCGGCATGGCCGCCGCCGACGCCACCGCTGAGGGTGCTGCCATCGGCTCCCCCGGTGTCCTGTCCGGCAACGTCGTCCAGGTCCCCATCCACATTCCGATCAACATCTGCGGCAACACCGTCAACATCGTCGGGCTCCTCAACCCCGCCTTCGGCAACACCTGCATCAACGACGGCGGCCTCAAGGACGGCCACTACAAGGGCGAGCAGCACGGAGAGTACTGACAACCCCCGAACCTGGACCCAGCGCGCCACCACGTCCAGGGTCATCTGAACCAGCCGCCGCGCATACCGCTTGTACAGATCGGCCTCCCCTCATCCTCCAAGGGGAGGCCGCTCTCACGTGCCTGCTAGTCCGATTCGTTGTTGTCCAGTTGGCCCCCACCAGCCGGATCCTGGGATACGCCTTGTCCTTGTTCGCCTCGTGCTGGACGATGAAGGCCCTCTCGACCTGAGGCACCGCACGGTCCCCCGTCAGGCTCTTGCCGTCCTTGGTCAGCGGCGTCATCAGCGCCACCGTGACGTATCCGCCACCACCGCCTGGTTCTCGGCGTCGATCGCGGCCAGGGCTGGCTCAAGCTCCCTGCCGAAGACGCCGCGCCCGTCGCTGCCTCAGTGATCCCCGAACACCCCACCCAGCACCGTGCGCACGCCGGAATCGTGGCGCCGCAGTGGGTGCTGTCCACAACTGGTTTTATGCACGGTTGTGGGTTCTGGCACACATTCCGTGAGGGCGATCAACGACGCTGGAGTTCGGCACCACTCCCAGGCCGAGCCGTTCAATCAGCCCAGCCCTCGGCGTTGGAGCAGGATTCCCCACCACGAAGAGACCAACGACGTGGCCTGGCCACCGCCACGCCAACCATGCACGAGCTCGTTAGTCGAACAGCCCCTTCAGTGCATCACGGCAATACACCCCAGCTGCGGCGAGGGCCACGACCCCGAATGCCTTGGCTCTCTCATCCTTGGCACGCCCGTTGAGGTATTGGCCCAGCGCTTGCCCCATTGCGCACACAGCCTGGTAGCGGACTTGGTCTGCCGTGCTTGACGGCGCTGGGGCCGGCGTCGCGCTCGTCTGCCGTTCAGTACTTGATATCTGCTCATTGTGGACCATGGTCGTGAAGAAGACGTTACTTGCCGCATCCAGCACGCTTGGATCTAGCCTCCCGCAGTGGTGGGGGATCAGTTGCATGGTCCGATCGATGAGGGGAGCGTGCTCTGCGGACAGGCCGGGCAGCTTCCGGGCCAGCGCTATAGCGGCTCCTTTCGCGTCCGAGCAGGCACCACTGGCGAAGGTGTCCAGGTCGCTTGCGTTGAAGAAAATCCAGCCCTTGATGCGCGAGCCGGCGACGAGCGGGGGCGCGGCATTGCGGAAATCCTCGGCGAGTGCGGCTTCTACCACCTGTTGGGTACGCCAGTCAGCGATCAGCTCCTGGAACGACGGGGTGGGGAGGTCTTGGGCTCCCACGTCCTGAGCCGGGTTCTGCTTGACCTGGTTCGTCCAGGACTCGATCCATCCGCTACCTGTCGGCTGTGCCGCTGCTCCTGCCAGTGCTCCGCCTTCCTGGCTGCCGCAGGCCGTCAGGAGCGCGATTGCTGTCATGGCGCACGCTAGAAGAGGGTGGTTGAGGTACCGCATGTACCCTCCATGTGAGTGGAGCAGGATTCGGAGCCGCAGCCACCAGAACGATTCTCTTCGCACACCGATAGACCTGCGCATCGTGAGCGCCAAACGGGTGACCGGTCCAGGGTTCTCGTCCTAGTGGTTTAAGCCCTCCGCTGCGCCGCTGCGGCCTTCCTCTTGGCTTGCCCCTGCTCGGCGGCCCGCTAGTCGGCCAGGGCAGCCTGGCCCTGGTCGCACTGCTCCCGGGCGGGCTGCTAGTCTCAGGCCCCGACGTGCTTCACCTCTCAGCGGCCGAGGCCGCGAGCCTGCCGGATCTGCACCTAGGTGTGCAATCAGCTGGAGCCAGGGCCAGACCGGCGGGCGGTCGCCTTCCGGGCCGCGGGCCACGGCGAGCGCCCTCCAGAGCGGGACGCCGTCGACCCAGCCGACCGCGAGCCACCGACCTCCGGCCCAAGCCCCGGCGTCGACGCGGTAGTTGGGCCGGAGGGCTCCGGCCTCGGTGAGGCGGAGGAAGTGCTCGTCCTCCTGGGCCATCTCGGCGGCCTTGTCATGCGCGGTGACTCGCGGACGAAGGCGCCGGCGGCTATGACTGCGTCCCGCAGACCCGGATCGATCCACGACGCGGGCGCCGGACTCGATGCAGGCGCCGGGCTGGACGGTGACCGTGCCAGCGAGGCGCGCACCGTCCTCGATCACGCCGCCCCCGGTCAGGCCGTGCCGGTCGGGGTGGTCGCGGTCCTCGGTCAGGGTGGGTCTGATGTCGCACGCGGTGGTGCAGCGGCCCAGCAGACCGGTGACGTACGCGCCGAGCTGGTCGTGAACAGGACCCTGCGTCTGCGCGACCATTAATGTTCGGTCGGGCAGGCGGGGCCTACGGACTGGCCTGGCAGGTATGCCGTGCGTTCCAGTGGGGAGAGGTTGCGGTGGACGGCGCCACAGATTTTCTGGATCGCTGCGGGAAGTTGGGGGAGTACAACATTCCACAGCCGTGCTGTGTTGTCGGAGCTGCCGGTGGCGAGGGTCTTGCCATCGGGGCTGAACGCCACTGAAATGACCGGTCCGGCATGTCCGGTCAGGGTTCTGCGGGTTATTCCAGTCGCTGAATCCCACAGCCGCACGGTGCGGTCGAAACTACCAGTGGCGAGGGTCTTGCCGTCAGGGCTGAACGCCACCGAATTCACCGAGTTATTATGCCCGATAAGGGTTTTTCGCGTTTTTCCAGTGGCCACGTCCCACAGCCGCACAGTCCGGTCGAAACTACCGGTGGCGAGGGTCTTGCCGTCAGGGCTGAACGCCACCGAATTAACGAGATCTACGTGCCCGTTAAGGGTTTTGAGCATTTGCCCGGTGCTCGCATCCCACAGGCGCACTATCTTATCAGAGATACCTGCGGCGACAGTCTTTCCGTCGGGGCTGAACGCCACCTCAAGTACCGAATCAGTGGGTCCGGCCAGGGTTCTACGCTTTTTTCCTGTAGCCACATCCATAAGGTATAGCGTCGCGTCGTCGCTACCGATGACGAGGGCCTTTCCGTCCGGGCTGAACACAACAGCATTCACGGCACCTATGCCCCCGATGAGAGTCCTGAGGAGTTTTCCGGTTGCCACGTCCCATAGTTTTACTGCATTACCATAACCTCCAGTGGCGAGGATTTTACCGTCGAGACTGAAGGCCACCCCAGTCACCGGGTCGGTGTATCCAGTCAGGGTTCTCATGGTTCTTCCGGTGGCTGCGTTCCACAGCCGGGCTGTCTTGTCGGAGCTGCCGGTGGCGACAGTCTTGCCATCGGGGCTGAACGCGACCTCAATCACCGAACCGGTGTGACCGAGTAGGGTATTTCCGGTCGGCACACTCCAGATCCTTGCAGTCTTGTCGTCGCTGCCGGTAGCCACAGTGCGGCCGTCAGGACTGAAAGCCACGGCATACAGCAAGTCGGTGTGTCCGATCAGCGTTGCGAGGGTCACGCCAGTGGCCACGTCCCAGAGCCTTACTGTGTGGTCCCCACTTGCGGTCGCGAGAGTTTTACCATCGGGACTGAAAGCCACTGAATTCACCGAGTTATTGTGCCCGATCAGGATTCTGCGGGTTTTTCCAGTGGTCAGGTCCCACAGGTGTATTGTCTTGTCCTCGCTTCCTGTGGCGAGGATTTTACCGTCGGGGCTGAACGCCACCCCGAACACCCCAGCAGTGTGGCCGGTCGTCGAGGCCCTGCTAGTTTTCCCTGTAGCCACGTCCCACAGCCGCACTGTATTGTCGTCGCTGCCCGTAACAACAGTTTTTCCATCGGGGCTGAACGCCACCGCTTCCACCCAGTCCGTGTGTCCAGTCAGGGTTGTTCGGGTTTTTCCGGTAGCCAGGTCCCAAAGGCGTGCCGTCTTGTCTTCGCTGCAGGTAACGAGAGTTTTACCGTCCGGGCTAAGCGCCACACCGAGCACCGGTCCGGTGTGTCCTTGCAGAGTCCTTAGGGTTCTTCCGGTATCCGCCTCCCAAAGGCGCGCTGTCTTATCGCAGCTCCCGGTGGCGATAATTTTGCCGTCCGGACTGTACGCGACCGAATTCACACAGTCAGTGTGTCCGGTCAGGGTTCTGCGGACTTTTTCGGCAGTCAGGTCCCAAAGACGCACTATCTTTCCGCTGGCGGTTGCAAGAGTGCGGCCGTCGGGACTGAATACGACCGAAAGAACGGAGTCAGGATAACCAGACAAGCGCTTATTGAACGGGAGCCCTGCAGCGGTTTGTATACTTTTCGCGGACTCGGGTGTAGGGCTGATGCGGTATGCCTGGACGCCGAGCAGTGAGGCTAGTTCGGGATTCTGGCTGATGAGACTCTCGGACTGGGCCGCAAGCTGTCGTGACAGGGCTGCTTGCCGCTCGTCGACCGCCGTGCGCCACTGCAGCACCGCGATCCCGGCGGCAATCAGCGCGAGCCCCAGCAAGCTGGCAAGGACGACGATGAGATGCCTGCGCCGCCGACCGATGGCCTTCTGGCGTTTTCGGCTCGCGGAGACAAAGGCCTCGATATCCTCCGGCAGGCCGCGCTCCCGTGACCACTCGGCGCCTTCTGCGAGTGCCGTCCCTGCGAGCAGGTCGCCCGGGTCCTTCTTGTCAACCCAGCGGAGCTGCCGTTCCCGGGTAAGGTTGAGCCACTCCTGGAACTGGTGGTCCTCACGGACCCACTTCCGTAGCGCACTCCAGTCGCGGATGAGCGCGTCATGGATCAGCTCCGCCACCGGCTCGCCCAAAGGGGCATCGGGCCGATCCGGGTCGCGGAGCGTATGCGTGATGATGAGGCGATGGTGGGTGAGAGCTGCGATGACAGCGTCGAAGTCTGCCTTAGATTCACCGTCAGAGCTGACCGTCAGCTCGCGCAACTCGTCAAGGGGGACCTGTGTGCGGACGGCAGGGGTGCGGCGGCTGCGGTCCGCGGGGTGCACCAGAGAGGTGAGGATGCGCTTCGCGATGCGCTGCCGGCGGGGGGGCAGCTCGTTGAGGGCGCTGTCGCACCATGTGGTAAGGCTTCCGCTGACTGCTCCGATCTGCCGGTACGCCTCGTGGGTGAGGTAGCCGTCGTGCCGGCGCAGCCACAGCTGTTTGAGTGTCATCTCAAGCAGAGGCAGTACGGTGACCGGTGCCCGGAGGGTGGCCGCCGGTTCCGGGCTGCTCGCCAGGACGTCGCTGATGATCTGCTCGGGCAGCCCGGGCTGAAAGCGGAGTCCCACATTCTCGGCGGGCAGCACGATGATGTCGTGGAGCTCCCTCCGGCTCAGCGTGCCCGGCACGTTGAGGAGGCCGGGGGTGGCGGCCTCCAGCAACCGTGGAGCCTGTGCGGCCAGTTGGGGATAGAAGTCGTCGCGCATGGTCAGGATCACGCTGAGCTCGGTGAACGTGTCGGCGGCCTGGGTGATGTCGTCGATGGCGCCCAGGAACTCCTCCAGCCCGGCATCGGCGCCCTGCAGCAGCAGCTCCTCGAACTGATCGACGACCAGCAGAACCCGGTGGTGATCGGGCTCGCTTCGCAGCCGCCGGCCGACGGCCGCCGTGATCCCGTCACGCCGGGCCCCGGGCAGGCCAGCCCGCTCGATCTCCGCCAGCAGGTCCTGCCGGGGCCGGGCCAGCACCGGCAGCCACCGGTCGCTTCCCGGCACCTCTCCCCGCGCCAACGCCGGCAGTACCCCCGCCTGGATCAGCGAAGACTTACCCGACCCGGACGGCCCGAGCAGCAGCGTCAGCCGCTGCTGAAGGCCGAGGCCGGCCAGGACCTGGCCCACCGCCTCCTCTCGCCCCTGGAACCAGCGGGCGTGCTCCGCGGTGAACGGCTCCAACCCCCGGTACGGGCACACATCCTGCGGGACCAGCTCCGGCATGATGCTCCGCAGCACCTGCGACGGCGTCACATAGGCGATGTTCTGCCCCTTGTCGAACATGTCGGGTGCCGTGATCTCGGTCAGCATGCCGATGACCAGGCCCGTCACCTCGTCAAGGACGGGACCGCCGCTGAAGCCGGTGGTGAGGTCGTTGGCATCGGTCAGCTGGAGCCGCTCCCCGTCGCGCCCCGAGGGCGCGAGCAGATCGCCCACCGTCCCGAAGCCCAGGTGCCCCGCATGCGGCGCCTGGGCCGGAAAGCCGAACGACCGCATCTTATGGCCGCGGCAGCCCTCCGCAGAGCCCAGCGGCAGCACCCTGATGCCTGCCGGTGTACCGAGCAGCCGGACGAAGGCGACGTCCTCGTCCTCCGGCGCGCGCCACTGTTCGGGGAGGACCTCCCCCTCCAGGCCGTCCGCCCCGGTCACACGGGGGAAAGCCAGCGGCACCCGGTCCCCCGGCCCGCTCCCGGCGGCCAGAACGACGTGCGCACAGGTGACCAGGACGTCCTCGGCCACCATGAAGCCCGCCCCGGCCACGCTCCCGTCCGGCCCGAGGATCTGCGCCACCGCCGTGGGCAGCTCCGACGGAGTCTCCTGCTCCGCCCGTCGTCCTGCGCTAGTCATGGCCGCTCCGCCAGGACATGGTCACCTGTAGATGGCAGGTGGCCGTGCCCTTGGTGATCACCGCGCTGGCCTCGACCGCGAGGTCCACCCCGAACTCGATCGTGATCTCATCGGGCCGCGCCTTGCGCAGCTGCTCGAGGGCCGTCTGCGCCGCCCGGGTGACCGGCTCCAGAGCATCTTGGAACGTGCCCGGGAGCTCACGGACGATATCCCCGGCCCGCCCGGCCTTCACCGGCCCCTCAAGGCCGGCCGCCCCCTCCACCAGCACACCGCCCCCGCCCTCCAGACGGATCCGGGTCAGAGGTGCCACGACCGCCTCCTCCGTTGCTCGCGCGCGCTCACCAGGGATCGCAGCCAGCATCCAACACGCCCGCCCACACCGCGCCACAGCGTCCGCCATACGAAGGAAGCACCACAACCCATCTGAACCCGGCACTCCCCGGCCGCGCGGCAGGTCACGATCAGGCGCGGCACGCGCTTGCTGCCTCTTAGTCAGCGCTGTGCAGCGGACCCCGCCGCGACGGCTGGAAGCTGCTCTCGGTCGGTGCCGGCGTTCGGCGCACCGACGAGCCACCCGGCATCGCCCCAGGTCAGACAAAGAGGGCGGTGGTGTCGGCACCGGAGCGGGCTCGCCCGCGAGAGCAGACCGCTTTTCGTAAACCGCCATGCGACTGAAATCTCCCCGCGTTCGGACGTGTGCGCGCATCATCGGGCCGGCGTTCTGTGAAGCTCGGCGGGTCTGGCGGCGTGGGGAGCCGGAGTGGTTCCAAGCCGCCGCTGCCCCGAAACGGAAGGTCAGCCGCGACCATGCTCATCAACCAGCTCGCCCTCGTCTCCGAGACCAAGATCAACAAGATCAACCCCTCGCAGATCACCCGGGTCGCCGCCGCGCTCCAGAAACAGGCGACTCGTGACTTCGCACCGCTGTGGCAAGTGAACGCGACGGTGGACGCCTTCGACAGGCTGGAGGACGTTCCCGTCGGGTACTGGCCGCTGATCGTGGTTGACGACGTTCCCGACGCCGCGGGGTACCACACGGACGAGAACGGCCAGCCCTTCTCCCTGATCGAGTTCAGCGAAAGCTGGTCGCTGACCGCAAGCCACGAGATGCTGGAGATGCTGGCCGACCCGTTCGGGAACCGCCTGGTGTCCGGCAAGTCTCCCCACCCCGAGCAGGGACAGGCCCGGTTCCTCGTCGAGGTCGCCGACCCCTCGGAGGCCGAGGAGTTCGGCTACACCGTCAACGGGCTGCTCGTCTCCGACTTCTTCACCCCGCGCTTCTACGACCCGGTCACCGTCCCGGGCACGCGCTACAGCTTCGGCGGCCACATCACGGCGCCCCGGACGATCCTGCGCGGCGGATACATCAGCTGGGAGGACACGGCCACCGGCGAGTGGTGGCAGCAGACCTGGTTCTCGGGCAAGGAGCCGACGTTCCGCAGACTCGGCAAACTGTCGGGCAGCGGCAGCATCCGCGAAGCCATCGACGCCCAGACCAAGACCGTCAGCCGCCTGGCCGCCACCGGCCCCTCCTCCAAGCCCTACCTGGCCGCGCGGACCCTCACCGCACGCGTCAAGGACTCCACCGGCGCCCAGGCCGACAAATGGCGCGCCCAGATCGAGCGGCTGAAGGGGGCAAACCCGGCGGCCAAGGCCTTCAAGACCAAGGCCAAGGGGAAGAAGGCGAAGTGAGGACGATCGTTCCCGGACGACCCTCGTCCCACCTGCCAGAGAGGCTGTCGTGAGCGAGGACGCCCAGCAACGCAAGGAGCGCGCGGATCGCCTGCGCGACAGGATCCAGCAGCCCGAGACCGAGCCCGAGTCTCCGGAGCAGGAAAGCCTGAAGGAACGCATCGAGCGCCGCATGCGAGAGCTCGACGAAGCCGACCGCGATCGCCGGAATCGCCAGGACGATCACAGCCAGGAAAACGAGGGCGAAAACGGCGAACCCTGAGAGCGCCGGGCCGTGCCCGGTATCGGAAACTGGCTCCGCCGGGCATACAGGCACGCCATGAAGCCGGATTCCCTCATGTCGTGGCCCTGCCGGTCAGAGGCCCGCTGCCTCCTTCACCAGGGCCCGAGCGGTGGCCGGACGGGCCATGATCAACCCGTGGCCTGCTGGGCGTCGTCAGGCGTATGGCATGTCTGTGCCGATCGGTACGCTGTACAGGCTTTCGAGGTGAAGGAGCCGAAGGTGCCCTTCGCCGCGAAGAACAGCCCCCGTCGCTGGCCGCGGCCAGTGCGTCCACGCGCCGACCCGGCAGGGAACATCCCTCCACGGTTCGCCCGTCGAGCCCCAACTGCCTGATGCCGCCAGTGTCGTCCCCCACCCGGAGGCCGTCGGCGTACGGCAGCGGGTCGACCACCATCCGTCGATCCGCTTCGACCGACCACGGCGACGTCCCGTCGGTGGGATCCACCGCGAGGAGCCCTCCGCCTGACCGCACCGTGGTGATAGGCGGTTGGCGCGGCTACACGGCGGCGGCCTGGTAGGGCGGCAGAGGTAGCAGCTAGGGAGCCTGCTCGTAGCTGACGGTGGCCTCGGCGAGACGAGTCAGCGAGTCCGGTTCGCCGGCATCCGCGGCCGGCTGCCGGCGCAGCTTGTCGGCGACCCAGTCGGCGGCGTACTTGCACTGATTCCGCCCCGGCAGTCAGTCCGCTGGGTCCTTGTCTGCCTTCGAGCGGTTCGAACTGCACGAGACTGCGATCAGCGAATTCGCGGCCCCTGATCGGTGGCATATGCCTCGCGGCGTGCCGGCATCCACGCCGCCGCCCCGCTGTCGTGGACTTCGGCGAACGGGACGAAGTGGTCGACGTCGAGGCGGGTGGCGTCGGTGACGACCACGTCGTCGTACGGGCTGCGCCTGCTGCCCCCGGTCAGCTTGCAGCCCGCCGTAACCAGCGGTGCCTCAACAGCCTCGGCCAAAATGACTTTCTTGCGGGTATCACAGCCCTCGGGTTCCTCGATCCACGGCGAGATCTCCGCTCCTACACCCAGGGCCTGAGTCGGGGTGGGGCGCAGTCAGTGCAGTTGCTGGGTGCCGGAGCTGCTGTGGATGAAGACGGACCGGGTGTCGGTAGAGGGGTAGCTCTCCTTCAGGGTGAAGAGCTGGGGTGTGCCGCCGACGGGGGTGTCCGGGGCCTCGAAGTACAGGACGTACGTCTTCGAGGTATCCGTCTCGCTCTCCAGCTGGAGCCAGCCCTCGACGTCGGCGGCCGGAAAGGTGCCGGTCGCGGTGATGGTGGTCTTCGCGGCGGTCTGCTGGAGGGTGAAGGCGGCAGTGCCGAGGTCCAGGCGCTTGCGGGCACCGTCCTTCCAGCGCTTGAAGAGCGTGATCCACTCCTCCGGCCACAGTCCGCCGGTTCCTGTGGGCGGCATGTCGCTCTGCAGCCGCTCCAGGATGTCGTCGGCGTTTGCGACGACATCGTCGTATTCCCACAGGTCGACTGCGAACCCCATATGGGCCTTGTCGGTGGCGCGGAACATGGGCCGGATATGGAGCTCGAACACGGGCGTGCGCATGCTGGCCGTACACCTCCGTCAGGATGCTGTTCAGCGTGATATTCCCGATCAGCTCGGGTGTTTGTCGTGGCTCGCCCGTGGCGTGGGGAGGGCATGTACTGAGTGTCACCAGGGTGATCTGGCCGCTGTCGTATGCGCACGGGTCGTCGGAGCCGTCGCTGTGCGGCGCGGCCTGGGCCTGGGAGTCGTAGCCGGTCAGGTCGCCGCATCGGCGGCCGGACGTGCGCGCAGAGGGTCGAGCGCCTGGACGTAGTCGCTCAGCTCTCCCGGACGCCGGGAGTTGATGCCCACTCGGCACTCACCACAGCACCACCTCCAAGTTGACTCTGCCTATACGTACCAGCAGGAGCGCCATAGCGTGCGCCACATCTGCGGCGTGTCTGGATGAAGGGGCATACGCGCAGTGCGATGCCGCGATCGGGTGAACCGCCAAGGCGTTTCGCGCACACACCCCCTGACCGAATCGCTGATCGGATACGGCTTTCTTGCTGTCTGCATACAGAAGAGAGAGGCGTGGCGTGGCCCAGGTCCTGGAGTATGAGAGCAATGCCATCGTCGAGCTGATGGGAACCCTCCCCGCGGAGCGCGATGCGGAGTGGCTGAAGGACTCCCTTCAGCAGGCGATCATGGTGGAGATCGCGACCATCGGTCCGTACGCGAGCGCCCTGTGGTCGGTCAAGGAGCCCAGCGCGGCGATTGCCAAGGCCATCCGGGAGGTCATCTTCGACGAGATGACCCATATGGGACTCGTGTGCAACATGCTCACCACCATCGGAGGAACGCCGATCCTCGCTGATCCAAAGGTGGTGCCGAAGTACGAGCATGCGCTGCCGGGCGGCGTGCGTCCCGATCTCATCGTCTTTCTCGAAGGCCTGTCCAAGCAATCGGTCGAGATGTTCTCCGAAATCGAACGCCCGGAGCATCCGGTCGCCCGGTCCGGCGGCTCCGCGACCATCGGAGCCTTCTACACCGCAATCGCGGAGGCGTTCGAAAATCAGCAGCATCTGATCAGCGGCGACCGGCAGATCGAATTCTCCCTGGAGAGCCACGGCCAGGGCAACAAGATCGTTCCGCTCGACACCATCGAGAAGGTCCGAGAGGCCATCGAGATCATCAAGGAGCAGGGCGAGGGCACCTCCGCCTCACCCGAGAACCCCTTCCCCGGCAAGCCCGGGGAGCTGTCGCACTTCTACGTCTTCCGGGAGATGTTCCGCGGCAAGAAACTGATCAAGGTGTCGGATGACCCGGTCATGTGGGACTTCAAAGGCGACGACATCCTGTTGCCCCCGGCCTTCCCCATGGCCAGAGTTCCCGAGGGCGGGTGGGCCAACAGCGGGCCGAACGCGCCCACGCCCGAAGTTCAGCAAGTGCTCGGCGCGTTCAACACGCACTTCAGCACAATGCTGCGGACACTGCAGGCAGCTTGGCAGACGGGTGACTCGGGCATGCTGCCCGTGGCGATCAACCACATGCGCAAGATGCGTGCAGAGGCGCGGAAGCTTGTGCAGATGGAACTGCCCGACGGCAGCACGAAAACCTACGGCCCGGAGTTCCTGTACGTCGAGGGGTGAGCGACCCCCTTCCCTGCCAAGCAGCCGCGTTGGCTTGGGGTTGTTCTGTTAACTCCGAGGAGTTGCGCCACGGCCCTTTGGCCAACGAGGTCTCAAGCTCGGTCGTGGCTTCCAGAGGCATTGCGATCACGCTGCTCGGTGCTGGACGACGTCTGCCACTGGTCCACCGCGTCGTCCACTTCATCCAGGGCCGGATCGCGACTTCCGCTGGGCGCGTAGGCCGGTGACCGGTCAGCGCGTAGTGGCAGATGTGCGCAGTACCAGGCCCGCCGGGCACCGACAACGCCGGCGCCGGAGTCCTTCTTCGCCACCGTGAAGAACGAACTGGTCAGCCGACACAACTGCCACACCCACGTTGCCGCCAGAAGCGCTCGCTTCGAGTACATCGAAGGTTGGTACAACAGCCGCCGACTCCACAGCAGCCTCGGCTACCAAAGCCCAGCCGAGTACACAGCAGCCTGAACAACACATCGACTTGTTCGCCAAACAGGAACAACCTCAGTTTGGCCGCTCATGCACCAGGATGGCCCGGCGCGTGGCCGGACCACCCTGGTGCGGAGGCGCGGGCCTGTTGACGGTCACGGCCTCCAGGGGAAGGAACGTTGCCTATGCGGTGGCCTGGGCCGGGCGGTCGCGCCACCAGCCCCATACCCTAATGCGGTTCAACCCATGGCGGCGCCGAGCGCAGCTTCCGCATTCGGAAATGCGTACCTGTCTGGTGATCGCCGCGATAAGGTCGCCAAGCCCGATCGAGCGACGGTGCAGATGGTGGCCGGCGCCCAGAGCGGATACCTGGTCCTCCAGCTGCTCCCAGGTCATGGGGAGACCTGGTACAGGCTGTATCTGACTTCTGCGCTCGGCGGTGAGGAGATGCACATCCTCTTGGGCCAGGAGCACCGAGGCCAGGGCCTCGTCGGCCAAGCCGACATACGCCGAGCCTTCGCCGTACACCACCACCGCACTACCGACCTCGTACTTGGGGCTGGGTGTGCCGCTCCCACTCTCTGGCGGGAGCGTCGGGACTTGCAGCCAGTGAACCGTGTTCATGCCGAGACCTCCTCTGTCAGCGGTGGCAGCATCCAGCGGCGATCCGGCACCACCAGGTGCAGTCGCACGTCGCACAGGCGGCGCATTTGACCACGCAGAGTCCGCAGCGGCCGGCGAGGCAGATCAGGAATATCTGCCACGTCGCCTTGGGACAGCCCACTGCGGCGCTGAGGCACGTGGAGCCACAACCTCCGAGGCACTTCGTGAGCGCGTCCCACCAGCCGTCCCGGGGAACCAGGGTCCCTGCTGGACCGGCTACGAGTTCGTCGGCGGTGTCGAGAAGGGAGCCCTTCTGCCCGATGAGGACGAAAGCGTCGACCTCCTCTTTCCCAGCCGGGTCGCCCCGCAGGACGGTGGCACAGGCCGCCACCTGTTGATTGCCGGCGCCCTCGTAGGTTTTGGCGACGAGGGTGGCGGTGACCTTGTTCACCTGCATGTCTTGTTCCGTGGTCGGAAGACTCGCCGGCGGGTGTACGTTGCCGCTCAGGGTCATCTCCCCGCTGTAGCCGACGACTCCTCCGGCAAGGGCGTCGAGAGCCTCGGGGTTGGCGAGGCCCAGGCGACTCTGCAGGCCCTTGAGCAGTGTGGGCAGTTCTTCATGGCGTGCCGCCAGTTCGTCCCACAGTGCGGCTGCGTCGGCCTCGTTGTGAATGCTGAGCCTTTCGTTCGTCACTGTCGGGTTTTCTTGAGCACCCATAACAGCCTCCTCTTGTGACTTGAGTGGCAGGTGGGGCGGTCGGTACGACCGACTCAACAGCCAGGATGCTCCCCTCACTTGCGTGCCGCACCTTTTCAAAATGGCCCAGGATTCAATAAATTGAGTAGCTGAAACTTGCAAGTTTCTTCGGCAATAATCGCAGCCATGGAAAGAGCCGGTACTGTTCCAGTGACGGCGTGCATGCCGTTCGGCACCCGCCGAAAGCTATGTGATCTTCTGACAAGGGAACGACAGCGCCGTAATCGCCTCATGTCGGGCGGCCGATGGCTCGACGGGGAACCGAGCCGCCGGGAGACAGCCTCCGAGGCGCGGACCACACAACTGCGCGTTCTGGCGGACATACGAGCCCGTGGCGACCTGCTCGACACGCTCGACACGCTCGCGACGCTGGGGGTACGGCGGGAACTCGAGGATCGGGGCTGGAACCGCCTTTGGCCGGCCTATCCAGAGACGGCACGCTTCCCTGGCCGCTGGCCCGGCTCTCGCGACCGAGACTTCCCTGAGCGGGTCAGCCTCCGATTGCCGGTGGCCTTGGAAAACCAAGTCCGTGCGGCCTGCTGGTACACCTCCGCGGACGCGATCGAAGCAATCCGAGCCTGGCGCGAGCGGTACCCGCGGATCCGCACGCGCAGAAGACAGGCGCCTGCCGAAATAGCGAATGCCTTGGCCGAGTATGACCGGCTGGCAGAAAGGGTGACGACTACCGGGGACATCTGGCGGGCGGGAGTTCACAAAGCCATTGAATTTGCAACAAGCGCCGCTTTGGCATGACTGCCTGGCACTCGCTCGTCGGGTGTCGGATTGCGTACGTCTCGTACGGCACGGCGGTGTCATCGGCGGCGGGATGGTCGGTGGTGCCGGTGCGGGTCGCGAGGATGTCGCCGACGGTACGTTCGACCGGACCACTGCGGTGGGCGCTGCCCGGTACTTCCAGCACTGGGTGCGGAGAGATCCGCACGGCTGGGCAACCCGGCCGCCTGACCGGCGGCCGGGTCGTCTGACAGCGAGACCGGCCAAGCCTGAACTGGCCGTGCTCCGACATCAGCACCCCACCGTCCACGACGTCCTGCGGATCCCACCGGTCACATGAGCAGCAGGCCATCCAGCGGACCACCCACCAGCTCCACATAACAGGTGCCCCGGCACCGGCCCCGGCCCGGCCCGGACACACCCCGACCCGCTGATGAAGCATCCACCCGCACAGCTCCATCTCCCCCAGATGCCGATAGCCGACCGCTGCCCACTGGGCTATCGAGCGCGGCCCGCGGCGCAAGATTGAGCAGCGCCGCCGCAGCGCCCACCGCGCCGAACGTCCACACCGGGGGCGGGATGAACACCGCGGACATCACACAGCGCCCCGATGCCGGCGTTCACCTTTGTGAGCGCGCGCTCCGCAGGGGCCGGGATTTGAAGCCGACGAGTGGGGTAGGCGACGGCCACATGATCGAACCCGACGGAAGGAACCCACCATGCTGATGGCGCACCCGGCCGTGCTTCCCGGTCTCGTCGATCGATACTGGGCGCTGGCTGTACTGGATGCAGCGGCCGACGACGAGTCGCCCGTGCGAAAGGAGCTCGAAGACGCCGAGCGCGCCCTCTGCGTAGCCACCGGCACCGCTGACGTGCACGCGGCCCTGTTCTCCGCGCGCCACCGCCTCCCGGGAGCTCGCGTCCTCGACGATTCTGTTCTTGCCTCCACCTGAATCGGCCGGCTCTCTCCCACGCCGTGCAAGGCCAAGACCCCTCCGTCGCCATACGTGTACTGAGGCACCGGCGCCGGGCAGGCAGCCCGGCAGCAGGGCCCCCTGTCCGCCGCCCCACGCCAGCCGGCGCCGGTCCGGCGCCGGCGAACCGGGAAACCCGCGGATCGGGCCGACGGTGCCGCCGTGTTCGGGGCGGCCGGGTTCGCCGTCGAGACCCGCGGCGATGAATGCTGCTGCATCTCCGGCCCCCTCCAACCGGCTCACCGTCGGCCAGTGACGGCAGGTCTGACCTCTGCGGGATGGCCCCGGCACTACCGTCTTCCCTTGCCCCCTTGCCCCCTTGCCCCCTTGCGCCCTTGCGCCCTTGCCCCCCTGCCTCCTGCCGCCCGGCCTGCCCGGGCACCTCCGCCGCCTCTCAGCGGCGAAGGCCTGCGCGGGTGCTGCCGCGCGGGGAGCCGAGTGGGTCGGCGATGGATGACGAGACGGCCCGGAGCCGCTGGCTCCGGGCCCTGCCGAGAAGCGGGAGACTGCCATGAGCGCTGCACCAGCGGTCGCCCAGCGGGACCGGACCTCCACCACGCCGACCCAGTGCCCGAGGCCCGGCCCAGCCCCCAGCGCCCCAGCCCCGCCCAGCAGCCGCGCCCCGCGCAGCAGGACCGCGAATGCGCCCAGCAGCCCGCACTTCACTGCGTCCGGGCCGGCTCGCCGCCCAAGGCCTACCTCGAAACCCGCAAACGCCTCGCCGCCAGGCTGCCAGCGCGGCGGACCCTGGTGAGGCACGAGTCTTGGCGCTGCCGTCGGCGACGCCGAGCGACAGGCGCAGGCAGCAGGGAAACACAGCGGAAAGCCCAGGCGCGCCTGCCTGCCCACAGCGGCCGTCCCACCCGTACCGGGCCGGAGAACCGCCGAAGTCCGGCTACGGGCCAGTTAAGTCGCGCCGGTGTGCCACAGGTTCTGGATGGGGCGGGTGCCGCGTACGGTCGGGTGGCGGTTGTGGCTTGCCGTCCGGGATGGATGCCCCAGCCGGTTGGAGACCGGTCTTGTCCTTCGATGCCGCCGGAACAGGAGCGCCCTGATGCGCCTTTACGCCCAGACTCGAGCACGTCGCTTCCGGCAGATCCTCGCCGATCTCATCGCTGTGGTCCTGTTGGCGACCGCGGTGCGGTTCGCGCTGGCCGTCCACGACGGGATCATGCTGCTGGCCGAGCCGGGGCGGCAGGTGGAGGACGCGGGCGGCAGTCTGGCTTCCGGCCTGGGAGATGCAGGGGATGCGGCCTCGAACGTTCCGCTGGTCGGGGGCATCCTCAAGAAGCCGCTCCAGTCCGCAGCCGAGGCCAGCAACGGACTCTCCGATGCCGGGCAGTCCATGCAGGACGCCGTAGGACGGATCGCCAACCTCACCGCGTTCGCCCTGATCGTCACCTCCGTGCTGTTCGTGCTGGTGGTGTGGCTCCTACCACGGGTGCGCTGGATCCGGCGCAGCGCTCTGCTCCAAGGCCTCCTCGACGTTCCCGGCGGTGCCGACCTGCTCGCCCTGCGTGCTCTGACCGGGCCGGTGAAAGCCCTCGCCGAGATCCCCCTTCCGCCGGGGGGCCTCGCCGATGCCTGGCGCCGGGGGGACGAGCAGGTCATCGAGGACCTGTCCCGGGTGGCGCTCAGGCATGCTGGCCTGCGCCCCTGACCACCGGCTCCACGACCACGCCGCGTTCGTCCCCACCACCGCTGGCCAGGGTCTCGGATGAGGCGTGAGCGGGATCCGCCGGATGCCGGGTTGACTCAGGCGAGGGAGAACTGAGCGATGTACTCGGCGAACGGCGGGATCCCGACTTCTGCGCGACGCTCGTCCATGCGCTCGGGTTCCTCGCAGGGCCACGGGATCGGCGCACCGTCCTGCACGCCGGCGATCTGCGTGCCGTAGATCTGCTTCCTCCCTTCGTTCACAAGGGTGCGATCCCGCAGGAAGGCAAGATCCCGCGGGCTGGCGGCGCCGTCGGCCACCGCCTGCTCCATCAGCCGCAGCGCGCGCCGCTGAACGTCGAGCTGCCGGTCGGCGTGCTGCGCGATCAGCCACGCGGCCCGGGCCGCGTCCTCACCGAGCAGCTCCGCGGTCGGCCATCCGTGCGCGTCCATGATCTCGCTGAGACGGTCCGCGTGCTGCGCGGTCAAGCGCCGCCAGGCCAACTGCTCCGCCGGGTCTTCACTGTTCGCCTTGCGCGCGGCCTGGTGATCCGCCGCAACCATCCTGTTGAGCTCCGCAGCCACTCCGGCAATGTCAGATGCCATCCCGACTCCACGTCAGATCGAGGTTCTCGCTGGTCATCCGCAACCTTAGGTGTGGAAATCACGAAAAAATCTCATCCCGGAGGACGGTGACAGACCCGTCCGGATCTTGGGATACTTGATCTACTCACCAGAGCCAGAGCCGGATCGACGCAACGCTGACTGTCCCGTAGAAGACGTAGGCCCGTTTGTCGAAGCGCGTCGCAACGGCGCGGATGAGCCGCCGCGGATTCGTGTGCATCTGCGACCGGCGCCCGGCGTAGCCCGCCCATATGTTTCCTGTCGCCGAGCGCGAAACCGGGCTTCGGTGCGTGCACAGCGTCGGACCGCGGCGGTAGGCGCCCGGGTGGACACCACGGCCTGGGTCGCCACTGCCGCGAGGATCACGCCCGCCCGGCCCAGGAGCCGGCGCCCAGTGGGTCGGCGGCGCCGCCGGGTCGGCTCCCCGGCGGGTCCGACCGCCTCCCGCCCGGACTCCCCGCCCGTCGCCGGTAACTCCACACGCCGCCCGCCGGCCGCGAAACGGCCGCGCACCGCCCAGGAGACGTATGTGATCCCCCACGGCCGCCCCGCCTCGACATCCACGACATCGCCGCGCCGGGGTGTCTCCCTCCACCTGGCGCCGCCAGCCCCACGCCGCCTTCATCGCCGCCGCGCAGCCCCAGGCTCCACCCGGCCCCTGCTCCACGACGCCGCACAGGTCGACGCGCACCCGTCCCAATCCCCCGTGCCGTCCTGCCCACGGAGCCGCACCCGGACGACCTGCTGACCGACGCCGAGGCCGACACACGGCCACCGCTCTGCGCCTGCACGCCGGCTACCTGTCCGAACGCGCCGCCGAGCGGCAGCGGTGAGTCCAGGCGCACGAGCAGTGGCGCACGGAGGTGGCTCGGGTGCGGCGATAAGGCCGCCACCACCGCCCGCCGGTTCGCTCCGAGCCGGTCACCGACGCTGCTCCTCCCTACGGCAGCCTCGCCAGCGTGATCATCTTTCTGCTCGGCCTGGAGTTCTGCGCCGAGATGGGCTGCCACCGCGCTATCGCGGGCGGTCCGTTGAGGACGAGGAGCCCTATGTCGCGCCCCGGGACACACGTAAGTGGACGGATGAAGACTGCCACCGCCCCACCTGAGTACAGCACTGCGTAGGCCGGGCCCGTGCGGGGAAGCGGCCCAGCATGAGGATTCTGGCATCGCTGCGAAACGGTGATCACCGGTTGACCCGGCGGATGGCTGCCTGGGAGTCGGCCTGGGCCCGCACGTTGCTGCCGCCGGTCGAGGAAGCGGCCGAGCACACGAAGCTGTGGTGGGCGGCCGCGCTCGCCATGGCGGCCGCGGGCGGCTGGAAGGGCCGCAAGGCAGCGACCGCCGGTGTCACGGGCATGGCGGTGGCGGAACTGCTCGCCAACGCGGTGGCCAAGCAACTCATCCAGCGGCGCCGACCGCCCAAAGAGTGGATCCCGCACAACGACGTCGAGGACCGGCCAGACAGCTCCTCCTTCCCCTCCGGCCACACCGCCGCCGCGGTGGCCTTCACCGCCGCCGTCACGCCTTCCTGGCCCCGGGCCGGTGCCGTCTGCGCCGTCCCCATGACGCTGGTCGCGATCGAGCGGGTCCACAGCGGCGCCCACTACCCCTCCGACGTCGCGGCCGGCGCCGCTATCGGCCTGGCCGCAGCCGCCCTGGTCCGGGCGGCACCCCGCGTCCTCGTCCGGCACCTGGGATGACCCCACCTCTCAGCGGGGGTGACCGCCAGGTTCGGGCGCGGGTCAAGGCGCTGGAGCACACCGTGCACATTTCCATGAAGAGGAATCCATGAGCGCCGGCGCGGGCCAGCTGCCGGGAGGCGCGTCCAGGGGGCATGTGTGAGGTGTGTCAGGGCAGCAGAGGTCAAGGCGGGCTCACCGCGCTCAGTGCGCCCGTCGACGTCAAGACCATGAAGGGGTGAAAAGGTGAAGGGCTTCCGCAGCTTCATCCTGCGCGGCAACGTGGTCGACCTGGCTGTCGGCATCGTCATCGGAGCAGCGTTCACCGCCGTGGTGAACGGATTCGTCAGCGCCTTCCTGACCCCGTTGGTCGGCCTGGCCACCGGGGCCACCGGCGACATGAGCCGCAAGACCTTCACCGTCGGCGCCACCACGTTCCCTTACGGCGCCTTCATCAACGCCGCGATCAGCTTCCTCCTCATCGCCAGCGCGCTGTACTTCCTGGTCGTGCTGCCGATCAACAAGCTGCACGAACGCCTCGCCCCGCACCAGGACGTCCAGGCCCCGAAACGGGACTGCCCCGAATGCCTCAGCCCCGTACCCGCCCAGGCCCGACGCTGCGCCTCCTGCACGGTCGCCCTGCCCGCCGTACCCGCACAGGCCGGAGAGACAACCCAGCGCGTCGGATGACCGGTCTCCGCTGAGTAGCCGTTGTTTTTCCGGACGTGATCGGTGGGTTTCCCCTGGTCAGGCATGAACTCCGCGGCAGTGAGGGAGGATAGGACCGTCACGTTGTCGGGGATGCCGGGGGTCGTCGATGGTTTCGGTCATGGGCTTGCTGGAAGCACGCGAGACGGCCGCGCAGGTTCGGCTCGAAGAGCTCCGCGAGCAGGCGGAGCGGGTGCTGGCCGAACTCGCGGAAGCGGAGGCGGTGCTGGAGCGGCGGGCCATCGCCCGCATGGAGCTGGCCGAGGCTCTGGCCGCGCCGGAGCCGGAGGCCGAACAGCCGCCGGAGGCGGCGCCTGCCGTGGCCCGGGCCCCGGTGGCGGGATCGGTGGTGCCGCACTGGCAGGAGGGCCTGACGGTGGAGGCACTCTCGCCGGACTACCAGCGACTGGTGGGTGTACTGGAGGCGGAGGCGGAGGCGGGCGGGACTGGGCTACGGGCAGGGGCGTTGGCCGGGAGGCTGGGCCTGGAGGTAGTACCGGCGAAGGTCTAGGGGGTGCGGTCAAAGGTGAAGCGGCTGGTGGAGCGGGGCTGGCTGGCCGAGGAGCGTCCCGGGGTGTTCACGCCGCGGCGGGCGGCCGGGTGAGGTTTCGGGTTCGGTGGCCCACGAGCTTGCAGGAGGCTCTGCTTTCACGCCCGTGCCACCCGAAGACCCACCACCCGACCGGAACCCTCGTTCGACCGCCAAGCGAACCTCTCGGTGCGGCAACGGCTACTTAACGCCAAGCTCAGGCCAGGGGGGTCGTGGCCATTTGGCCTGGCACGATGATCGAGGCCACGGTGCCGGTCCGAGTACGCCCGATCCAGACCGGGGCCCCTCCTTCGGGGACGTCGAACGCGATGAGGTCGGCCTTGAACCCCTCGTTGCTGCTCTTCTCGAACCAGCCGTCGCAAAGGTTCTCGGTGTCTCGGTCCGGGGCGGGCGTCGTTCCCCACGAGGCTGTGACACGTCGGAAGTGGTGGAATGGCGCTGTTAGCCCTTCCCAAGCCTCGGCGTCGGCGATGGCTCCCGTGGCATCGCTGTCAGAGTGGAACCCAGCTGCCGCGATGTCCACATCCCCGATGTCGTCGTTCACCCCTACACCCGCCTCCCAGACGACCACCGGGTCGTCACTGACGCGCAAGCGGGTGGCAGCACATTCCCGTCCGTCGAAGTACTCGCCGCCATGCTCGTACGGCGCCTCCGTCCAAGCCGCCTCGACGCGGTAGGTGCCCGGGGGAATGCGGGCCATAATCTCGCGCCCATGGTCCTCGGACCATGGAGAGTCGACGATGAACCGACCGCTGGGGACACGGATCGTGGTGACTTCCTCCACCTCGACCACCTCGACAAAGGTCAGCGGGGCGTCGGCACGCGCCCCAAGACGTGCGCCCGGCACGAAGACCGACTCCAGGAACCCTGCCTCCTCCGGCCCTGCCATCAACCGTGCATTCCCCACCCACGCCATGGCGCACCCCTGCATCTCCATCAATAACCGGCGTGGCTGAACATACGTGGTGCCACTGACACCCGACCGGGAACCCTCGTTCGACCGCCAAGCGAACCTCTCGGTACGACAACAGCTACTGAGACCAGCACGGCTTGGGCCCATGACGGCAGCCGGCGCCCCGCGCCCGATACGGAGGTCACCGCCGGCACCCGGGCAGAACACCGTCTTGTCCTGTTGGAGCAGGGGGCTGGGCGGGGTACCGCCGCCTCCGGAACGTTCCGTAAGATCGCCGCCTGGATCCATTCGTGTTCCGGGAGGCAGCGTGATCACACCGAAGGTAACGGTGAAGAGCGAGGCCGGCGGCGTGCCGGTGGTCGTCTGCTCCGGCGACTTCGACATGGACACCACGAATCTGCTGGCCGAAGCCGGCGGCAAGGCCGCGCCGGGCGAACCCATGGTCGTAGATGTCACGCAGGTGACCTTCGCCGACTCCAGCTTCCTCAACGCCCTGATCCGGCTCCGCAACGACCGCCCGGTAGCTCTTCAGGGCCCGCTGCCGGACCAGCTCCACCGTTTGATGGAGATGACGGGTGCACTGGCCCTCTTCGCCATCCGCCACCCCGCCCGCTGAACCGCCCGTGGAAACCAGCCGGAATCTCCCCGACGACCCCGGGCAGGCGCCTTGCATGCAGCAGCCGCCAGACATCACAAGCGTGCCGGTCGGGATGAACTGCGCGCAGGCACGGGACAGCGCCCGTCTCGTCATGGCCGAGCACGGCATACCAGCGGCGCTCGTCGACGATGTCCTGACGGTGGTGAGCGAACTCGTCTCCAACGCGCTGCGGCACGCAGGAGGCCTTACCGGCTTCGCCGTTACTGTCGCGGACGGCCATGTCGTCGTGGAGGTTTCCGACGGCTCTGCCCGCCAGCCCCACCTCCGGCCGCCCTCCCCGCACACGCCCGGAGGATTCGGCTGGCGAGTGGTCACAACCCTCGCCCCTACCACCTTCGTCCGCTTCCACCGCGGCGGCAAAACCATCATCGCCAGCCTCCCCACCCACACCAGCCGCCCTTCCGTCTCATGACCTGCACCCGCGCAGGCTGCAGGTCGCTCGCCGCGCTCGGCTTCGAGTGGGCCGCCAGGTGATGGCGGGGCACATACCCCGGCTGGCCCATTCCCCCGGGCAGAGCCGGCGTGCCCGTGTCACGGTGGCAGGGCGACAAGAGGTCCATGCATGGCGGGCCCGGCCGGTCGACAGCCACCCCGGCCGGGCCCGCTGCGGACTTCCAGCCCCGGACCGGCGTACTTCCCCGGGCGCGGGCACGGCGGTCCGGGCGGGTGACCTGCCTGTCGCGCGAGGCACGGCCCGCCGAGGCCGGCCGCCGCCCAGGGTGAGGATGCCCGAGCCCCTCGACACCTTCTTCGATGGAGACTCCCGTGCTGGAACGCAAGCAGCTCAAGGGCCGGACCCAGGTGACCTTCGTCCTGCCCGAGGACACCCCCCGAGGGCCGGTGAGCGTGGTCGGGGACTTCAACCACTGGAATCCCGCCGCCCACCCCCTCCGGCCACAGGGCGACGGCACCCGCATTGCCACCGTCGCCCTGCCCGCCCACAGCGCCCACTCCTTCCGCTACCTCGCCGCCGGCGACTACTGGTTCAACGACGAGAAGGCCGACGGCCGAGAAGGCCCCAACAGCCGCATCCACACCTGATCCGGCACACCCCTGCGCTGCCGCCCCGGCTCCTCGCCCCGGACCGCGGCTCGAGATCACCCGTTCCGCCGCCGGGGCCCCCGCCGCGGCCGCCGGCCCACCCCCGCTGAGCTGCCGGGGCTGCAGCACGCCACCGCGCTCGCCACGGCGGCAGCACTCCACACGACCGGCCTGCCCGTGGAAGTGCGGGACGACCCATGGCTGGGCCCTCCTCGACCCAGCAGCCCACATCTCCCGACAGGGGCCAGGTGGTCAGGCCGCCGGTGGCTGACCGTCACGGATCGTGAACAGCGCCAGCACGCCCGTCATCTCCAACAGCCGCTCCAACTGGCGCGGCAACGGCCCGGCCAAGACCACGGGGCGGGCATTGCGCAGCCGGATGAGGACGTTGAGGAAGGAAGAGTCCGCGAAGGTCACGCCGGTGACGTCGAGGACGAGGAGCCGGGCGTCGGCGGCCTCACCCCCACAGGCGGCTGCCACCTTCCCCGTCGTGTCCTGGTCGAACTCGCCGGAGCAGACGACCACCCACACGCCGTCCGGCTCCGCCCTCAGCGCCACCCTCGGCGACTCCACACGCGCCTCCCGATCCGAACTCGGGCCGGCGTCCGCCGGCCCCGCCTTCCGACCGTACGACCTCACCAGCCCGAGCAACACCACACCGCCCCGGGCCCTGGAGTTCTGGTGGACATCGACGAGCAGGTCGAAACGTCGCGGACGTCGGAGCACGGCGCCCCGGGGCCGCGACGCGGCCGGCCGGCGCGGCGGCGTCGAGCGGTGGCTGGCCGCGGCAACTCGCTTCCTGCTCTGGTTGGTGGCGGGTGAGGCGGCCGGTCCGGAGGCGTGACGGTTGAGTGGCTGGGGCTGTTGGGGATGTGGGATGCCTTCTGAGTGGGTGGATCCGGACGGGCCGGACGACCGTGATTGGGCCCCGTCCCGCCCATCTCACGCGTCCGTGGACGGCGGGTGGCTGATCGAGCAGATCGTCTCGGCGGTGAAGGCCGGTGAGGATCCGGAGATCAGGCGGCTCCTGCCCGCGTCTGGCGGCGATCGCGATGTCCCCGTGCTTCAGAGGTCCGCAGCGGCTCTACGACGACGTGCCGGGGCCGCTGCGGGTGATCCGCCTGGTCATAAGGGTGCTGGCTGCCCAGATGACGACCTTGCCCGCATAGGCGGAGTCCGCCCACGATCCCGTGGGAGAGCGCGCGTCGCGGACCTGGCCGACGACACCGCAGGCGGCCCAGCGGGCCATGAGCCCCCACACGGTCCGCCAGGGCGGGTAGTCCACTGGCAGAGCCCGTCTTTTGCAGCCGGTGTCGGGCCTTCTCAGCGGGTCCGGCCGATGAGAACGCTATTCGGCGCGGTGGGCCTTGTGCGGGGTCACCCGCAGCTGCGTCTTCGCGGGAAGCGTCCGACCGGTTGACTGGCGGGCGCGTTCCAGCGGCCCGTCGCTCAGCGCCTTCAGCACGGGGCCGGGGTCGCTGTCGGGGGTGAGGGTGAGGTCGAGGTGGGCTTCTGGTCGGCTCGGCGGGCCGACCATGCGGGCACGGGCCCGGTGCACGCCGGGCAGGTGCCGGGCGTCGGCTGCGAGAGCGTCGCGCAGGGCACGCTCCCGCAGTTCCACCCCATCCACAGGGGGACCGCCTACAGGGGTGTGGCCGCGTCGGGTGCGGCGCAGTTGCGCCAGCAGCCACCACAGGGCGAGCAGGAGGACGACGGCCAGGACGGCGATGACGGCGGGCCACCACCATCCTTCGTCCGTCCAGCGGGTGCGCTCGGCATCGTCGAGCAGGACTCCGCCGGGCGTGGTCAGGGGCCAGCCGTCGGGTGGTGTCAGGTGCCGACGCCGGTACAGGTCGAAGCTGCCCGCCAGTATCAGCAGGCCGGTGGCGAACAGGACGATGCCGACCAGGAACAGCAGGACTCGGTTGACGGCGGATTTCGTCTTCATGGGATCCACTCCTGTCCACGCTCGCCGGCGTCCGTCCGCGGACGGACATTGCAGGTCGGTTCAGATCATTTCGGTCGGGCTCGGACCCGCACCTTGAGCCGGGGAGCGTGAGCGAGGGCGCATCGGTCGAGTTCCTCCCGCAGCGCCACCACGAGATCGCTCTTGACCTCGGCGGCGGGGCGGAAACGCACGCTGGCGCGCGCCCGGACACGGTGCTGGAAGACCCGGATCCTGGCAGCGCTGACGCCGGGGACGCGCATCGCGGCGTCCCGCAGCAGGAGTGCCGCCGCGTCGCGGTCCAGTACGGCACGCATCCGGGCGTCCGGAGGCTTCAGGGGAAGTTGGTTGCGCAGGCCGGGGGTGAGTGCCAGGAGGATCAGCCAGAGGCCGAGGACGGCGACGACGGCCGCGCCGATCCGTATCGAGACGTCATCCAGCGGGCGGGTGGCCAGTTCGCCGGCCAGGCGCGTGCGCCACGCTGCGGCCGGCTGGCCGACCCGGACCCGGACGATGTCGAACAAGAGGGTCCCGGCCGCAGCTGCGACGAGCAGGGCCGTCAGGGCGGCGGGTATGCGGCGTACGGACCACGGGCGCCTGGCAGTCGGCAGCGGGCCGGCGGAAGGCCGCTCGGCCAGCTGCCCCACCGTGCGGGAGGTGACCTCGTCGGCCGAGGTGGGCTGCTCCCCTTCGGTCGAGGCGGACTGCCGGCGGTCGGTCGCTGAGGGTTGCTGCCGGTCGTCGACCGGGCAGTCTCGGTCTCGTTCCATGCCGGGCTCTCCTTCCGGGGGATACAGACCTGTTCACTCCACGCGCCGCTGTTTCAGGCCCTCGGCCGGGACCAGACGCTCGATGGCGAGAGTGACTTCGGTGATGCGCATCCCGGTCAAATGGGCGACCCTCTCGCTGACGTACTGCCGCACCTGGCGGGACGAAGTGGCCAGGTCCATCGGGTAGGGCATCTCCAGCGTCATTCCCAGCCGCGCCGTGCCACTGCCGGTCCTGACCGACGCGTGCGGAGCGGCCAGTTTCGCGTGAACGGCTGAGGTGTCCGTCTGTGTGGCCAGTGCCTCCTGTGCGGCGCGGACCGCGATCCGCGCCACCACCTTGTCCGGGATCAGCGTGGCCCCGCGTTCGGCCGCGGGCAGGACCGGCCGGGAGGGGCCTGAACCTTCCCCGGCCGCAGCGGGGGCAGGTTGCGGGCTCACAACCGGTTCCGGGAACGCGTGAAGTCGGACATCTCCAGGTCACCCTGCAGCACGCGGCCGACGATCAGGCCCACCAAGCCCAGGAACGCCACGAGCAGAAACGCCCAGAAGCCGCCGAAGAATGCGGCGAAGCCCAAGGCCATGCCGGCCACCAGGCCCACGGTTGCTGCGCTCATTTCACTCACCTGAATTTCGCGTCGGTTGTTTCTCCGCCCGGCGAGTCCGGGATGCGAGGGTCACTGAACGCGCCCCTCGCCTGCGTCCTCGTCCTCGTCACCGGACAGGTGGACGTCGTCGACCGCAATGTTCACTTCCACGACCTCGAGGCCGGTCATGCGTTCCACGGCCGTGATGACGCTGGTGCGGACGTCGGCGGCGATGTCCGCGATGGCGACCCCGTACTCCACGACCACGTCGAGATCCACGGCGGCCTGCCGTTCGCCCACCTCGACCTTCACGCCGCGGGAGACGCTGGGACGGCCGCCGGCGACTTTGTCGCTCACCGCCCCGAGCGTGCGCGCCATACCCGCGCCGAGGCTGTGAATGCCCGGTACCTCGCGGGCGGCCATTCCCGCGATCTTTTCGACCACGCTGTCGGCGATGGTCGTCCGGCCCCGCGTCTCGGGGGCTGTTCCTGCGCCGGTGCGGCCCGTGAGGGCGCTGCTCACAGCAGGTGACTCACTCCCGCCCCCGGCGGGGCTGGTGGTGTCCGACATGAATACCTCCCCAGAAGGTCCATCCGGGCGCCGGTACGGCGCTCATTCCTTAAGACACCTCGCACCGTCATTCCTCACACAGCTCGAGCGGCGCGCACCGCCTACCATCGAGGAGTACGTACGCAAGCCGCGACCAGCGTCTCCAGCAGGTCTTCAGCAGGAAGCGAGTGGCGGATGCGTGACCGGAGCGATGCCCCACCCCCGCTCGGCGCAGGCCCCCCCACGGGGCCGCCGAAGCCGCCGTCCGCCGATGTCGCCGCAGAGCAGGGCTTTGCCGACACCCTGGACGACGGCGTGCTGGCGGTGAGGGCCTCGGAAGGCGATGAAGACGCCTTCGCCGTCCTTGTCCGCCGCCACAGCGGCCGACTGCTCGCCCTCGCCCAGCATCTCCTCGGCAATCGGACGGACGCCGAGGACGCGGTCCAGGACGCCTTCCTCAGCGCCTGGAGGAGACTGCCGGAATTCCGGCACAGCGCCTCCTTCGGTACCTGGATGTACCGGATCGTGACGAACCGCTGCCTCAACACACTGCGCCACCCACCTCACCCACTGGCCCTGGAGACCCTCCCCGAACCCGCTGCCGCGGAGAGTTCACCGCCCCAAGTCGCCGAAACAGGCGCTGCGGCGGCCGCCCTGACAAAAGCGCTCCTGGGATTGCGCCCCGAACTGAGGGTGTGCTGGGTCCTGCGGGAACTGCACGGCCTGCACTACGACGAGATCGCCCACATCGTGGGCTGCAGCGAACAAACGGTGCGCGGCAGACTCTTTCGCGCACGACGCGCTCTGATGGAGGCGATGCGCCCATGGCGCTAGACGACCCGCACCCCACCTCCGGCGACGCGCCCGAAACGGTCGGTGCCCTCCGGGCCGAAGCGCCTCCGCGCTCCGACGCCGAGGCGCTGGCCGGCGGCGAGCTGCTGCCCTGCGGACGCCCTCTCGGCCGTGCCTGGAAACAGGCCCGCGACGCGACCGACGCCGCAGATCCACACAGCAGCCGCTGCCCCTACTGCCGCGACGCCATCGAAGGACTGACAGCCCTGGACCGGGCGACCAGCGCTCTGCGCGCCGAGGAACAGTCCGACAGCCACAACCTCGCCACCCGGATCATCAACGCGGTCCGCGCCGAGGCTCGGCTGGGCAGCCTGCTGCTCCTGGACGACCCCGACCACGACCTGCGCATCTCCGAGCGCGCCGCCGCGAAAGTCCTGCGCCGCGCTGCCGACACAGTGCCCGGCATCCGCGCCGCCAGCTGCCGCATGACCCCCGCGAAGGGCAGCCACGCCGTCACCATCACGTTGGCAGCCACACTCGACCAGCCGTTGCAAGGACGAGCGCAGGAAGTACGCCGAGCCGTCCTCCACGCGGCCGAGCACGTCCTCGGCCTCGCCGTCACCACCGTGGACCTGGAGATCAACGCTGTGCTGGAACCCTCCCGCGTACCGGCGGCGCACGGGCGGAGCTGAACCGACCATGACCACCCCCCACCGCGAGAACATCCACCGAGCCGCAGCGAGGGCCGCCCTCGAGGTTCCGGGCGTGGCCGCGCTCCAGCCCACCCTCGCCGACCGGCTGGCGCTGGCAGCTTTCCCCGTGCACCGGGCCATGGCCCCAGGAACCACCCCGCACCGCGAGGCCGCCGGCATCCGCTGCGAACCCACTGCGGACGGCGGTTGGAACGTGGAAGTCCGCTGCATCCTCCACGCGGACCGCCGCGTCGTCGATGTCGCCCGACAACTCCGCGAGGACGTGCGGACCGCCGTCACGACCTACCTGGCGCGGCACGGCACGGCCGCACCTGTCACCGTCACGGTCACCGTCACAAGCACCGTATAGACCGCCCGTAGTCGGCACCTCGGATCTCGCGGTCACCGCCCCGGCCTCGCCGGGAAGCCCCCGCGGACCGTGACCGATGCTGCCCTGCCGACAAGCCCCCGGCCGGGGTGGGCAAGCTGGTGTTCGGGGCGGCTTGCCCAGGCTCCCCTTGGGCTTACCCCAGCGTGCGTCGCGGTCAGGTTCCGCGGCGGAAGAGGCCTCGGGTGGGCCATCCCGGCTCCTGGTCGCCCTGCGTGGGCGGCGGCGCGGTGGCCTGGCGGCGGACGGCTTCCTCGCGGGCGACGTCGTCGGCGTGGCAGATGCCGCACACGGTGCGGTCCCTGGCCGTACCGGCGCCGCCGCACGCGGTGCTCTCCTCCCGGCGCGACCACGTCGCCCGCGCCGAGGAGCGGGCGGCACGCGCAGGCAGCGGCCAGTGTGCAGGCGGTGCGGGCAGAAGTTCACCGACGGGGCGGTAGGGGGCATCACCGTTGGGGTTGTCGAGCGCGGCCGTCAACATCTGCTCGCCGGTCCGTCCCAACCGCCGCCACACCGCCCCGTCGGCGCCGTGCTCCTGGAGCTGCTCCAGGGCGGTGACGGCGACGGGCACCGCCTGGCCGTAGACCCTGGCGGTGATTCCCCGGTGGTAGGTGCGCCCTGACCAGTGGGACGCGGGAAGGCGCCCACCGGCGGGTGCCGCGCCGCCACGGTGAAGAAGTCTCGATCGAGGGCGAGGCGGAGCCGGTGACCGTCAAGCTCGGCGTATGCGTCTCCAACACCAAGAGCAGGCGCGACAAGCTCACCGCCGACCAGCTCGCCTCGCTCGCGAAGCTGGGCGTGGCTGGGCGTGCTCAAGCCCGATCCGATCCGTAGGGCCGCTTTTCCAGGCGTACACGTCTCCCACGGGCTCAGGATGCGGCGCGGAGGATGCCGCTGAGCCGTTCGTCGATCCAGGCTTGTGCCAAGCCAGTCGTGGACGCAGCCGGCTGCCGGCAGGCCGTGTGGTGAAGGACGGCCCAGCCAGTGCTGCCTGCTGGGCCGGCCATCTCGACCACGCGGTGGTTGCGGCTCCCGGTGATCATCACTGCCGGCAGGGTGAGGTACTCACGCTGCAGATCGGCAGTGAAATCCTCACCCTCCGGGCCGGCCACCACGGCTTCGTGCCCGTCGGTGAGGAGCCCGCAAGTGGCCTGGGCCGCGCGGACCACAGACTCGAAATGGGCCGGGCCAGGCGTGCCCGCGCCATCTGCAGATACAAGCCAAGGACCTCGGCGACGTCATCACCGCGGTCAGCACCTTGGTTCAGGATCATGATCGCCACCATTCCCCCGGAAGCGTCCGTCCACTCTCAACCCAGCAGCGCAATGGTGGCACCCGGGGGAGCAGGTTTGCGTGCCGACCGAGCGCCGGCGCAGCGCGCGCACGGGAGCCAACCACACCGAGGGGCACGAGCCGTGACCGGAGCACTGGCGAATCGTTCAATGAGACGTCGCAGCGGCATGCACACCGCTCCCCCGCAGTCGAGCGGCGCCCTCCCTGGGCAGTCACCCCCCTCCGGCTTCCCAGGGAGCCCTGCCCGCCACGCGGCCGCCACACTGCGGCACAGCGCAGGCGACTGCCGATCCAGGCCCGCTCCACCATTTAGGCTCCCCCAGGGGACTGCCTGCCAGCTGTCCACCCTGCGATCGGCAGACCAGTCATCGAAGCGTGATCAGCCGACTGCCGGACTGGCGCGGCTGATCTGGGCAAGGACGACTTGAAGTCGGCGGACGGCATCTTCCGCCTCCCTGTATGCCTCCGAGCTCGCGAGGACAGTGCCGAAGGTGCCCCCACCGTCGGCGGCATCACGGCGAGCGTTTCACGCGGGCGTTCGAGTCTCTTGATCTGCGACAACGCCTCCTGAACGTCCGGCGGGCCGACAACCTCACGCAGTCCGGCCTCGGCCTCCCGAGCGAGTGCGCAGTCACCCGGCGAACCTCCCACACCTGGTCCTGGATCAGCTGTTCCGCTTCCTCGGCCGGCACTGCGACGATCCTGCGCATGTCCAGGCAGAGCACTCCAATGAACCGGTCCCGCCGCCCCGCAACGGCGTCGTTCCACGCCTGACCGGCCAGCGGCCAGCGGCCTGCGCCCCTCCCGGCCGTCTTTCCCCGGGCCGCTGGGGCGGCATCCGCCGGGCGCTACCTCGGCAGCGGTGTGTGTGCCCCCTTTCCTGAGCTGAAGCCTGGGATGCTGGAGGGGGACAACCTTCCAGGCGGAAATCAGGTGAGCGGCGTGAACACGGAACGCGTGCTGAAGGCGCTCACTGGAATGCTCACCGAGGGGCATCTGGCCGGCTTCGATCAGGTGCCGGAGCTCGTGGCCCGGCACGCCGGGGAAGCCGGCATGGCAGATGCGCGGATCTACCTGACCGACCTGCGTGAGCAGATCCTGCGGGAAGTGACCGGCCGAGGACTGGACGCGGCTGAAGGCGGCGAGGTTTTCGAGGTGGAGGGCACCCTGCCCGGCCGGGCCTTCGTCTCCAACCGGCCGCAGCGGGGGTCCGGCGGAGAGCGCGGCCGCTGGTGGGTGCCCGTGCTGGACGGCACCGAACGACTTGGCGTCCTGCGGGCCGACCTCACCGGCGGTGCGGGAGTCGAGCATCTGCAGACGGTGGCTTCCCTGGTGGGCATGCTGGTGGTCAGCAAGCGCCCCAGCAGTGACGCGGCCGCCCGCCTGGCGCGGACCGGGCGGATGAACGTGGCCGCGGAGCTGCAGTGGAATCTGATGCCGCCGCGTTCCTTCGCCAACCGTGACGTGGTGATCTCCGCCGCGATGGAACCGGCCTACGAGATCGGCGGTGATGCCTTCGACTACGCGGTCGCCGGCGAACAGGTGCACGTGGCCGTATTCGACGCCATGGGACACAACAGCCACGCCGGGCTGACCGCGAACCTGGCGGTGGCGGCCTGTCGCAACCATCGCCGTCAGGGTACCGACCTGGTCGCCACCGGCGAGCGCGTCGAGCAGGTCCTGGTCGACCACTTCGGCCACAACAGCTACGCCACCGCCATCCTGGCCGACCTCAACGCCGTCACCGGGCTGCTCAGCTGGATCAACCGCGGTCACCATCCGCCGATCCTGATCCGCGGCGGACGCTGGACCGCCGCCCTGCCCTGCCCGCCGGCGCACCCGCTCGGCACCCAGCTGGGCCTCACCGCCACCTTGTGCCGCGAACAGCTCGAACCCGGCGACCGCGTCCTGCTCTACACCGACGGCGTCATCGAAGCCCGTGATGCCCGCGGCCGCGAGTTCGGCCTGCACCAGTTCACCGACTTCATCATCCGCCACCACGCCGACGGCCTGGCCGTCCCCGAAACCCTGCGCCGTCTCATGCGCGCCGTCCTGGACCACCACGGCGGCCGGCTCGACGATGACGCCACCGTCCTCTGCCTGGAATGGCACGGCCCCAGCCGCAACACCGAACTGCGCCCGCAGGCCGAGCAGGACCCCAAACCATGATCAATCTCAGCGCCAACGGGTGTATCGATGTTCCAAGGCCGAACCGGAACATCATGATCTTGACGGGGAATGTACAGCGTGAGGAGCACGCCGTCGATCAGCCTCCGCAACAGCGCCCGTCCATCCCTTTCCCATCCCATGATTACGAGCGACGCCCGGGCTCGATTCCACCTGCCTGTCTTCTTGCTCGGCAGCCAAATCCGCGGATGTACCCCTGGCGACGCCGCCGCCTCCCGGATACAGGCCAGACCTCTTCCCCGGCTATGGCGTGGAAAGACACCTCATGGAGTTGAGCCGTCAAGCGGCAGGGGGTCCGCCGCCCCATCGCCCGCGCAGAACCTCGGCCCGGTCGCCAGCTTCCGGACCCGGATGCTCCCACGGCGGCACCGGATGGGGAGCCGTCTCGATCAGGTGCACGAGCGTCCAGGCGACGCCGTAGCAGTCGTCGGGGCCGAAGCAGGTGGCCAGGGCGGCCGCCTCTTCGGACGTGACACGGCGGGAGATCGCCGTCAGCTGGCGCTCACGCCGGTCGATATCTTCAGCCGGCGCCGGCCGAGCCGCCAACGGTGGCGAACCGGGTGCGGTCATCGCCGATCTCCGCGAGGAACCGTGCGCCGATCTGGGAGCCGATGCCGGGGAAGCCCAGCATGATCGGGGCGTCAGCAGCAGCGCCGCGGCCTGGGAAGCGTTCGGCGGCCCGCCGAAGCGGCCAGGCGTCCTCGACCACACAGCGGGCCAGGCGCAGGCGTCCGGTCTCGGTCAGGGGGCATTACGGTGGGGCACGAGGGCCTTTCCGGTGGCCGGTGCAGATGTCGCAATCCACACCAGGCCAGAAGGCCCTCACCCATTTCAAGATCCCTCAGCCGAGACCTGCATCACCCGTCCACAACCTGCCGGAGCAGAACAGTCAGGGCGTGTGGGAGCAGGCTGGCGGCGGACGTGTGGTCTCTACGCCAGGCGGCTTGGTAGGCGAGGTTGGGGACGGGCTTGTCCCCCGACCACCGACCGCAGTCCCGTGAGGCCCTGTGCCGCCTGCTCGCCCGCGGGAGCTCGAGAGTTCGACCGTGTCCGGCCGGTTGCTGAATCGATACCTCCGGCCTCCTGCGCCCGAATCGTCGGATGGAGGCGTGTCCTCCCCACACGTCGTCACTCTCCGCAGTTAAGTTGGGCTCCGACGTCCGGTGCCCGGGGCAGCCGCGGCGTCCGCCGCGTGGATCCGCGATCGTTCCCCTGCACCCCACCTCCCTGCTCGGGCGCGCGAACGCGCCCAGGAAACGGAACCGCCATGCGGGTAATCGCATACTTCATGCACGAGCATGAGGAACAGGCCGCGCTCAATATCCTCGGCAACCCCACCGCCACCGAGAGCTACGTCGTCGGAGATATTGCCGAGAGTGACATTCCTGAGCTGGAGAGCGCCGGACTCACCGTCGGCAGACTGGACGACGTCCGCAGCGAGACGTCCGCCATGGCCCGCGGGCGTCTGACCGGCGGATCCGCCGCCCCCGAAGCGGAGGGCGACGCGGAGGTCCTGGCCGTCGGCCCCGGCGACCGCGCCTCGTGGATCGTCCAGCTCGGAGAACCGCTCGTCGAACAGTACCGGGACGAGATCGCCTCCACCGGCGTCGAGCTACAGCGCAGCGTCCCGGTCAACGCCTACATCGCGGCCGCCACCGAATCCCAGGCCGGCCAACTGGCCAACCTCGACTTCGTGGTCTCCGTCGACCGCTACGGTCCCCGAGTGGGCGCCCCCGTCCGGCTGCGGGCGGCCGAATCGCCGGCCCCGCCCACTGCAGGCGAGCCGAAGACGGCCACCGGCGGGCGCGTCTGGGATCTGCGGCTGGCAGAGACGCCCGGCGCCCGCGAGTTGGTCATGGCATGGCTCGAGGAGCACGAGGCCTCTTCCGGCCTGCGCCTCATCGCCTCCGCCTCGCACCGCATCCGGCTCAAGCTTCCCGAGGGGTCCCCGCTGGAGACGGAGATTCCCCAACTCGCCGATGTGCTGGACATGGTCGAGTACGTCCCGCCGAAGCTGTGCAACGACCTCGCCGTCCGGCTGATGGGAATCGTCCCCGACGGGGCGGGCAGCAGCGGTGTCCCGTTCACCGGCAAGGGGCAGACCGTGGCGGTCGCCGACACCGGCCTCGACCAAACCCACCCCGATTTCCAGGGCCGCATCGTCGGCGTTGTCGCGCTCGGCCGCCCCGGCGACAGCGACGACCCGGACGGGCACGGCACCCATGTCGCAGGCTCCGTGCTGGGAGACGGCTCCGCCTCCCAGGGCCAGATCCGCGGCGCTGCTCCCGAAGCGAAGCTGTACTTCCAATCAATCATGGATGCGGCGGGAAACCTCGGCGGACTGCCCCTCTCCCTCGCCGATCTCTTCGAACCCGCCTACCAGGCCGGCGCCCGCATCCACAGCAACAGCTGGGGCGCCGCCACCCGATCCGCGTACACCATCGACTCCGACGACGTCGACTCCTACGTCCACCAACGCCGCGACATGCTCGTCGTCATCGCCGCCGGCAACGAGGGAACCGCCGGCGTACGCCTGAACTCACCCAAGGGCTTCGTCGACTGGGCATCCATCGGCTCACCCGGCTCCTGCAAGAACGCCCTCACCGTAGGAGCCAGCCGCAGCGACCGCACCAGCGGCGGCTTCTCCCAGGCCACCTACAACAGCCTGTGGCCGGGAGACTACCCCGACCCGCCCATCGGCGCCGAACGCGTGTCCGGCGACCCCGAATCCCTTGCCGCCTTCAGCAGCCGCGGCCCCTGTGACGACTTCCGCATCAAGCCGGACCTCATGGCCCCCGGAACCGACATCCTGTCCACCCGGTCCTCCCTCGCCCCCTCGAAGCACTTCTGGGGGCTTCACCCCCAGAACCCCCGGTACGCCTACATGGGCGGGACCAGCATGGCCACCCCGCTCGTCTCGGGCTGCGCCGCACTCGTACGCCAGTACTACGTCGACCGGCGCAGTACCGAGCCCAGCGCAGCCCTCGTCAAGGCCACCCTGATCAACGGCACACGCAGGCTGTCAGGGCCTGACTCGACGGCCAAAGACCCGCACTACCACCAGGGCTTCGGCGCCATCCACATGCCCACCACCCTCCCCCACGACGGGGCGGCGGACTTCGACCTCGAGTTCGTCGACACGTGGCAGAAGCCGGCCAAGCAGTTCCAGCGCACCGGGGAACGCAAGCGCTTCAACGTAACCGCGGGACCAGCCACCCCCTTCCGGCTCTGCCTCGCGTACACGGACCTGCCCGGCCGCGGCCTCCAGAACGACATCAGCGTGATCATCCAGGCCCCCGACGGCACCAAACTCGCCGGGAACACGGGACTGCCCAACCCGCTGATCGGCAGTGACTGCACCAACAACGTAGAGGTCGTCCGCATCGATACCCCTCCCGCCGGCACCTACCTCATCCAGGTCTTCGCCCGCAACCTGCTGGCCGGACCGCAGGACTTCGCCCTTGTCGTCACCGGCGATCTGAGCGGACCGATCACGCAACTGACCAACTGACCCGGCCGCGACAGAAGAAGCGGGCAGATGGCGCGGCCGCTGCGGCGCCAATCGTCGGGCAGGCAGACGTCGCCCGCGCCCTGCCCGACCTCGTGTGCCCTGACAGGGCAGAAATACCCCTCGCGGTGCGCCGACCACTACGCCCCAGGGCGCACAGGTGCGGTGAGGCGGGCGGCGGGGCGTTCTCTGGCGCACTGTCGTCGTGTCCGTAGAGACGTGAACCTGTTGCAGTACTGCTCGAGGTAGGTGTCGGTCTCCCGCCGGGCCGGTCCGGGGCGACTTGGAGATTGGCTACACGGTCGCCGGCGGTGCACACGCGCGGGTCGGGGCGCTGTGAAGTGGCTGCGCGGATACGGTGGGACGCTCGGGTTCGTGACGTTGCAAGTCAGGGCGACGGTGTCCTAGTGCCGCATCAGGCCAACGTTCGCCCCGCCGACTACCTCGCGTAGGCGTGTGTCGGCGGCGTGCTTGTTCCGCCGGGTGATGTAGCGGCGGCTCATGCTGCCCTGCTCCTTGTGGCCGGCATGGTATGTGCCGTCCAGTGCGAAGTAGCGCAGGGCGGTGAACGGCATCCGCACGGCGCCTCACCCCCGACTGGGGGCGAGGGTCGCGGGGCACTATGCGCTGGGGTCGCGGAGGCCGACTGCGTCGTGCCGCCAGAACGGCTCTGCATAGACCAGTGTCCCTGTCATCCATGGCTCGTACTCCGGGAGCCTGAGGGCCTGGAATGCGCCATCTGGAATGCGCAGGGATGGCTTTCGAAAGCCTTGGTCGCCACCGGGCACGAAACCGAAGCGAGAGTAGTAGCCCGGATCGCCCTCCAGGAAGACCAGGGGGACGGCACGCTCAGCGAGGGTCTTCAGCCCGTGTCGGACCAGGGCCGAGCCGATACCGCGTTTGTGATGCTCGGGCAGGACGGCCAACGGGCTGAGCACCTGCACCTCAACCAGTCGCCGGGGGGCATCGAGCAGACTGCGGGTGAACATGACGTGCCCGACGGTCTGCCCGTCGAGTTCAGCAACCAGTGAGAGACCGTCCGCGGGCGTGATTGTGCCCCGCAGGGTATCGACCAGGTCAGCCACGACAAGCCCGTGGTCACCGAACGCCCGCAGGTGGATGTCCCGCACAGACTCTCTGTCGCTCGGAAGTTCTTCGCGAAGATCCATGCCCGGAGGGTAAGAGCCCGTCCCAGTCGCTCGCACACGGTTTTGCAGACCGGTCAGCCGGCCGCCGCGGGCATGCCCGAACCAGAGCGCACCATGGTGTTGCTGTCGCCGGGCTGGATGGGCGCCCTGTTGCCGGCCAGGCGGCAGGAGGACTCCCGGCTGGCGATGCCGAGGTAGACCTTGCTGTTGCCCTCCACCCCGACCCGCCGTTTGAAGTTTCGCTCCCCTCGCTCCTGCGTCGCCGTCTGAAGCGTCAAGGTGATCTTGCTGATCGTCTCTGGCATGACAGTTCCTCCTGTAGGGGTTACTTCACCCCGGGGCGACACCCCAGGGGGTGGGCCGCCGGGCCCGCCCCACCGGACGGCGGAGGGGGTGACAGGGGCCGTACGCGTGGGCCGGCATGTAGGCCGGGGGGTGTTCGGACAGTCCACGGCGTAGCACGGCAGGGCCTCGCGCTCGGCCAGGTCGACGGCCAGACGCCAACGCTTCTTCGTCGCGCCCCATTCACCCGGGTAGCTGACTTTGGTGCAGCCCTCGTCCCAACGTTCGTCCAGGTAGTGCTTGTACTCCTCGAGGCGTGGCGCATTCATCTACACCAACCACTCGCGGGGACTGGACTTCGGGTTCGGGCCACGCATCGAGCAGCCGAAACACCGCGCTGCGGCTGATGGACACTGAGAGGGCCCGTGCCATGCGGGCGACAGCCCGGGCGGCGAGGGCGACTGGGCGAGAGACGCCGCACTGTCGACCACACCAAGATTGGCCCTGGTCAGTTCAGACTACGTCCCAGAGCCTGATCGGAGCCTCAGTCGTCACTCGGCGTCCACGCAGCACCGGGCATCCGCCCACGGAGCCATGCAAGAAACCGTTTGGCGGACCACGAAGATCACTGCTAGGTTTCGCGAGGCCGTGCGAGAGAACAAGGAGGTGGTACCCGTGAACGCAGTATCGACATGGGTGCTCCCCTCCAGGGTCACGGTCGGGCGATAGGTCGTCCGGGAGCGCCGTTCAAGAGCACTCCCGAAAGGCACGACCATGCGATTCACTTCTGAGCAGCGCTTCGACGACGGTGTCCTCGAGCGCGAATTCACCGTCGGCGAGATCCCCGGCCTGCTGTGGACGCCCGAGTCCGCGTCCGCCTCCGAACCGGCGTCGCTGATACTGATCAGCCCGCCGCCGCTCGGGCTGGGCAAGATGTACCCTCGGCTCGCAGGGCGGGCCCGGTACTACGCGGCGGAGTACGACTTCGCCGTGGCCACCGTCGAGCTTCCGGGCAGCGGTGACCGGCCCCGTCTGGCCGTCCTCGACCAGGCCCGCGCCGACCTGCGCCGGATGATGGAGGCCGGTGAGCCGGTCAGCGGCGAGATCGTCGACGCCCTCATCCTCCCGTTGGTCGAGAAGGCCGTCCCGGAATGGCAGGCCACCCTGGACGCCCTCCTTGCGCTGCCCGAGATCGGCGGCCCGGTCGGGTACGAGGGGGGCGTCATCTCAATCGGTGTCCGGCTGGCGGCGGTCGAGCCGCGCATCGCGGCCGCCGGTCTCTTCGCGGGGAGCTTCGTGCCCGCCGCCATGTTCGAGGAGGCCCGCAAGGTCACCGTTCCGCTGCAGGTCCTACTGCAGTGGGACGACGAGGGGAACGATCGGCAGGCGGCTTTGGACCTATTCGACGCCTTCGGCTCCAAGGAGAAGACCCTGCACGCCAACATGGGCGGGCACACCGGCGTCCCGCAGCACGAACTGGACGCCGGGGCCCGTTTCTTCGCCCGGCACCTGAAGTGAAGCCGGGCAGCCGCGCCACCCGCAGACGATAAGCGGTGTCAGCCAGGACTGCCCGTCGAGTGCAGGTCCTGGCGCTCCTCTGTCGCTGACCGCCGCGCGCCGAACTGAAGCCACCACGGGCAGCTGTCAGTGTGCTGTGGCGGCGTGTGTGGGTGTGGCGTGGAGGGAGCCGAGGAGGGCCAGGGCCCCGGCACTGGGGCTGTCTGGTTCGGCGTGGTAGACGATCAGTTGCCGGCCGGGAGCCTCTCGCACGTCGAAGGCGTGGTAGGTGAGATGGAGCGGGCCGACGTCTGGGTGGTGGAAGTGTTCGGCTGCTCGGGTCTTGCCGTGCACGGTGTGGGTGTTCCACAACCGGGAGAAGTCCGCGTTCCGGGCGAGTACACCGACGAACGTGCTGATGGCTGGCGATGAGCGTCCGCAGGGCGGCGGAGGCACGGCTTCGGATCGGGGTGTTCGGACCGGCGGGGCCGCGCTGGCCAGTCGGTGCAGATGCGCCACGGCGTCGGCGTCCAGCAACAAGGCGCGGCCGAGTGCCGTCACCACCTGAGCCGAGGGTGGCGTTCGCGGCCCTGTTCCAGCCTCGTGTAATCGCCGACATCGCCATGCCCGTCCCCTGCGCCGAGAGCCTGGTCCTCGAACTCACCCTGGGCGGAGACTACGGGGCCCGGCGCGGGCTGGTCCTCCCACGGGCCGGGACGCTGTCCGGCGAGGCGCACGTGCTGACCGAGCCGGTCAGCACGGCCGCCCTGTCAGGGGACGAACGGTACGTCTCCGACGCGCAGGCTGCCGAGGGATTCGGGCCGGCCGTGGCCGTACCGCTGGGGACGACGGGCCGGGAGAGCCGGGGCGTCCTGCTGCTCGCGCGCCCGGTGGGAGAACCTGTCTTCACCGAGGGCGAGCTGGAGCCGCTCCTCGCGTACGCCGGGCAGGCGGCGCTCGCCCTGGAGCTCGCCGAACGGCGCCGGGACGCCGAGCAGCTGATATTGCTGGAGGAGCGCGACCGGATCGCCCGGGACCTGCACGACCTTGCCATCCAGCGGCTCTTCGCCACCGGTATGACCCTCCAGAGCGCCGTCCGGCTCGTCCAGCACGATGGCGCCGCCGAGCGGGTCGGCCGCGCCGTGGATGACCTGGACGAGACCATCAAGATCATCCGCTCGACCATCTTCGGCCTGCGCGCAAAGGACCGCGAGGCCGCCCCCGGCCTGCGGGCCCGCGCCGCGCGAGCGATCGGCGAGGCGGCGACCGCGCTCGGCCATCCGCCCCGCCTGAGCATGGAGGGTCTGCTCGACACGGACGTCCCGGGGCAGGCACGTCGCTGATCACGTGATGGCCGTGCTGGGTGAGCTCCTCAGCAATGCTGCACGGTCGCCCCATAGCCCCGAGTTCCATCTCGCGCACCTCCCGCCGGGACGATCGGTCCGTTCATGTGTGGGCCCCAGCCTCCCTCGCGCCCGCGCCTGCGCACCAGGGCCGAAGGGTCCCCGTGAAAGGCTCGGATTCCTGACCTCGGCAGGTCATCCCCTGCACACCAGGACACGATCGGCTTTCGGCACCCACATGGACCTGGCCACCAGCGGAGGTACTCCGGTCAGGCGTGACCGCGGCCGCCCGTGGAGGCAGCGCCGGTGCAGGCGAAGGAAGAGATCGATCCTTGCGCTGTCGCAGAAGATGCGCGGCGCCGACACAATCCCGAGACGTCATGGCCTCGGCCAACGGACTCAGACATGCGGTACGACGGCGACCGGGCAGCGTGCGTGGTGGAGCGCGGCGTGGGCCACGGAGCCGGTCCTCGGCCCCACCGCCGACTGCCGGACCTGCCGTCCGACGACGAGCAGCTCGGCACGGGAGGCCGCCGACAGCAGCACTTCCGCCCCGCTGCCCATCTCAACGTGTTCGACGACCTCCACCTCGGGGTATTTCTGCCGCCACGGTTCCAGCGCCTGCTCCAGCGCCGCCTTCTCGTACGGCTCCAGGCCGCCGAACTGGTCGGCGAGCCACATCGATCCCGGGCTGTAGGCGTAGATCGGGGGCAGACTCCAAGCACGTACGGCCCGCAGCGTGGTGTCGCGGGCGGCTGCCGCCTCGAAGGCGAACCGCAGTACGTCGCCGCACTCCGCCACGCCGCCCTGCTGGCCGACGACGACTTCACCCTCCCCGGGGCCGGGAGCCGGCGCTCCCTTCGCCTCGCGCACCGAGACGACGGGGCACTCCGCGGCGGCGATGACCTGCCGGCCGTAGGATCCGAGCAGGAATCCCAAGACGGCGCCGTGGCCCCGGGAGCCGATGACCACCATCCCGGCGTCCTTTCCGGCCCGCAGCAGGGCCGGCACGGCCGCATCCTGCAGTACGTCCGCCGTCAGCTCCAGCTGAGGGTACCGGTCGGCCAGGTCGGCCTCGGCCGCCTTGAGGATGTCCTGCGCGCGGCGTGCCGCGGACTCCCGGTCCTGAGTGACGGGCAGGTCGAGCGGCTGCCACAACCAGGCGTGTACGAGGCGCAGTGGCAAGTCCCGGCGCACGGCCTCGCGTGCGGCCCAATCTGCGGCGTCCAGACTTTCGGGAGATCCGTCGACTCCGACGACCAGGGGGCGATTCACGTATCTGTCCTCTCACGGATTCCCGGTTTCATGGGGATGGTGGGGCCGGTGTTGCGCCGGCCGGGGGAACCGGTGCAACCGGCTTCACCTTCCCTCCCCGGGGCAGGACCGAAGAAGGGCCGACAGTCCCTCTGCGAGGGCCGGTCCTCCCCTGCCTCCGCGGGTCGGACCGGGTGCAGGGTGTCGGTGCCGGGTCAGCCGGCAGACGCCCGGACCGCCGCAGCGAGGAGCGGACATGACCGCGTACCCGATCCCGGAACTGGACGCCCACTGGCGCGCCGCCAACTACTAGTGCTTTGTTAGGTGGTGTCGTAGGTCTGCCATGGGATGGTCTGCCGACAGGTGGGGCAGGTGCCGGTCCAGGTGGCGATGAGGTGTTGGAGG
>NZ_JBEYXN010000026.1:0-111722 GCF_040704625.1 Streptomyces sp. NPDC046866 | reverse complement strand
TACTGCAGGGGGGACCCTGTGGGAGAGTAGGACGCCGCCGAACAATCATTGTGGGAAAGCCCCGCACCTTCTGGTGCGGGGCTTTTCTGCGTTTACGGGCCGGCGTGCGGCCTGCTCTTGTCAAGCTGCACGCGGCGTGAAGCTGACGTGGGTGTCGTCCGACTCGATGGAGAGGTCGAGCTTGGCGTCGAGTGCGCGGGCGAGGGTATGCAGCAGACTGAGTTCGGGGGTGACGGCCCCCCCCTCAATGCGCTCGACGTCTGCATCGGAGAGGCCGGCCTGCTGGGCCAGCTCGTGCTGTGTCAGGCCGAGGAAGGTGCGGCGGTCGTACACAGCCTGTCCGAGCGCGATGGCGGCGCCCGCTTCGACGTAAGCGGCGGATGCGCGATGCACCTCCGGGATGACCCACCGGGTGTGGTAGCCCTTGCTCATTGCTGCTCCTCGAAAGCGCGCTGGTAGGTGTCATGGGCGGGCGAATGCTCGGACTCGCACTCCTTCTGCTTCCAGAGTGCGCGCTGAACCTGCGACTCTTCCCGCATACGGGACTTGGTGAAGACCGTCAGCAACACGATACGGCGGCCCGATGTGAGCCAGTACGTAATGCGCACGGCTTCGGGTCCGAGGAAGAACCTCAACTCGCGCACAGCACCCTCAAGGTGCCTGGAGTAGGGCTCGCTCAGCGTGGTCGGGGCTTCCGCCAACCGGTCTGCATGCCGCTCCACCGCGCGATAGTGGGCGATGGGGAGCGACTCCAGCCAGGCGAGAACCTCTGGTTCGAGCTCGATGCTCCAGCGTTCGATCACGAGAACGCAGGCTAGGGCGGCGCGAGTGGGGGCAGGGCTATACCGGGTGGGTCCCGCCCGAACGGGGGTGACGTCAGAGGCGGCCGGCGGACTTCAGGGCGAGGTAGGCGTCGGCCAGGGCGGGGGCCAGGGTGTCCGGGGTGGCGTCGACGACGTGGACGCCGTGGCGGGCCAGCTGGTCTGCGGTGCGGCGGCGTTGGGACTGGGACTGGGCGGCGGCAGCGGCCTCGTAGACCGCGTCCAGGGTGCCGCGGGACTGCGCCATCTCGGAGACGTACGGGTCGGCCACCGAGGCCAGCAGGACGGTGTGGCGTTGCGTGAGGCGGGGGAGGAGCGGGAGCAGGCCCTCTTCCACGGGGGCCGCGTCCAGGCTGGTCAGGAGGACCACCAGGGAGCGGCGCGGGGCGTTGCGCAGGACGGTCGAGACGAGGGTGCGGGCGTCGGTCTCGACGAGCTCGGGCTCCAGGGTGGCCATGGCGTTGACGAAGGCCGGGAGGGTGTCCGCGGCCGACCGGCCCTGGACCCGGGCGCGCGGGCGGCGGTCGTGGGCCAGCAGGTCGACGCGGTCGCCGGCCCGGGTCGCCAGGGCGGCGAGGAGGAGCGCCGCGTCCATCGCGGCGTCCAGGCGGGGTGCGTCGCCGACCCGGCCGGCGGAGGTCCGGCCGGTGTCCAGGCAGATCAGGATGTGACGGTCGCGCTCGGGGCGCCAGGTGCGGACGGCGACCTTGTCCTGGCGGGCGGTGGCCCGCCAGTCGATGGAGCGGGTGTCGTCGCCCGGGACGTAGTCGCGGAGGCTGTCGAACTCGGTGCCCTCACCGCGGGTCAGCAGGCTCGTGCGGCCGTCGAGTTCGCGCAGGCGGGCCAGGCGCGACGGCAGGTGCTTGCGGCTGGTGAAGGGCGGCAGGACGCGGACGGTCCAGGGCACGGTGTGGGTGCCCTGCCGGGCGAGGAGGCCGAGGGGCCCGTACGAGCGGATCGTCACGCGGTCCGCGTGGCGGTCGCCGCGGCGGGTCGGCAGCAGGCGGGTGGTCAGGCGGCGGCGTTCCCCGGCCGGGATGTCGACCGTGTGGCGGGAGGCCTGCTGTTCGGTGCCCGGGAGCCAGCTGCTCGGCGGCCAGGCGTCGCGCAGGCGGGCGCGCAGTCGGCGCGGGCCGGGGTTGGTGACGGTGAGGTGGACCTCCGCCGGTTCGCCGAGGCGGACGGAGGTGTCGCCCGCGCGGGACAGGACCAGTCGGCGGACCGGGGCCGCGAGGGCGTAGTCGACGGCGCAGGCCGCGGCGAGCGGGCCGTTGACCGCGAGGAGACCCGTCCAGCCGGGTTCGAGGATGCCGACGGGGAGGCTGCCGAGGGCCGCCAGCAGGGCGGCGCGTCCGGTGAGGGCCATCAGCGGGGGACGGGGACGTGGGACAGGATCGCGGTCAGGACGGCGTCGGCCGTGACGCCTTCCATCTCGGCCTCCGGGCGGAGCTGGATCCGGTGGCGGAGGGTCGGCAGGGCGAGGGCCTTGACGTCGTCGGGGGTGACGTAGTCGCGGCCGGTCAGCCAGGCCCAGGCGCGGGAGGTGGCCAGCAGGGCGGTCGCGCCGCGCGGAGAGACGCCGAGGGTGAGGGACGGCGATTCGCGGGTGGCGCGGCAGATGTCGACGACGTAGCCGGCGATCTCGGGGGAGACGGCGACGGAGGCGACGGCCTCGCGGGCCGCTTCGAGCTGGGCGGCGCCGGCGACCGGGCGGATGCCGGCGGCCCGCAGGTCGCGCGGGTTGAAGCCGGCGGCGTGCCGGGTCAGGACGCCGATCTCGTCCTCGCGGGAGGGCAGGGGGACGTTCAGCTTGAGCAGGAAGCGGTCGAGCTGGGCTTCGGGGAGGGGGTAGGTGCCCTCGTACTCGAGGGGGTTCATGGTGGCCGCGACGAGGAAGGGGTCGGGCAGGCGGCGCGGGGTGCCGTCGACGGTGACCTGGCGCTCCTCCATGGCCTCCAGGAGCGAGGACTGGGTCTTGGGCGGGGTGCGGTTGATCTCGTCGGCGAGGAGGAGGTTGGTGAAGACCGGGCCGTTCTGGAAGGAGAACTCGGCGGTGCGGGCGTCGTAGACGAGGGAGCCGGTGACGTCGCTGGGCATCAGGTCGGGGGTGAACTGGACGCGCTTGGTGTCCAGGTCGAGGGAGGCGGCCAGGGCCCGTACGAGGAGGGTCTTGGCGACGCCGGGGACGCCTTCGAGGAGGACGTGGCCGCGGCACAGGAGGGCGACGACGAGACCGGTGACGGCCGGGTCCTGGCCGACGACGGCCCTGCCGATCTCGGTGCGGATCGCTTCCAGGGAGGAGCGGGCGCTGTCGGTGGTGGCCGTCATGAGGTGCGGACCTCTCTTTCGAGGGCGTCGAGGTGGTCGGCGAGCGCGACGAGTGCCGCGTCGTCGGCGGGCGGGGGGCCGAAGAGCAGGGCGGTGAGGTCCCGGCCGGGCGGGTCGGTGAGGCGGGCGGAGACGGCGGGGAGCAGGACCGCGGGGTCGTGGGTGTGCGCGGACGGTACGCCGACCAGCGCGGCGAGGCGTTCGCGGGAGGCGGCGCGCAGCACGGTGGCGGCGCGGTCGCGGGCGTCGGCGCGGCGGTAGAGGCGGGCGCGGCCCTCGGTGGCCTCGGAGGCGCGGATGGCGACGGGGAGCCGTTCGGCGACGAGGGGGCCGAGGCGGCGGGCGCGCCACAGGGCGGCGAGGGCGGCGGCGAGGACCAGCTGCAGCAGGGCCCAGGACCAGCCGGCGGGGACGAGGTCGAGGAAGGACCGGTCGGCGGTGTCGCCCTCGGTGTCCTGCTGGTCGGCGGGGGAGGGCAGGTACCAGACGAGGTCGGGGCGGGTGCCGAGGAGCTGGAGGGCCAGGGAGGCGTTGCCCTCGGCGGCGAGCGTCCTGTTGAGCAGTGCGGTTTCCGAGCCGAGGACGACGGTGTCGCCGCCGGCGGTGGCCGAGGGCAGGACCAGGAGGGTGGGGTGGCCGCCGCTGGGGTAGCAGGCCTGGGCGCCGCGGGCGGTGGTGGTGTAGCGGTGGCCGGAGCCGGTGTCGGCGCGGCCGGCGGTGGCTGCGGCGGGCAGGGTGCAGGCAGGGGCGAGGGCGGCCTCGTAGGCGGTGCCGGCGGTGTGCACGGCGGGGGCCAGGGCGTCCAGGGCGGTGCCGCCGGGGGCCAGGAGGACCGTACGGCCGCCGGAGAGGTCGATGGCGGAGCGCAGGGCGCGGTGCTGGGCCGGGCCGAGCCGGTCGGGGTGGGCGACCAGCACGGTGGTGCGGGGGCCGGCGGCTTCGGCGGCTTCGCGGGCGGTGGTGACGACGCGGGTGCCGACGCCGCGGGCGCGCAGCAGCTCGGCGACGGCCCGGCTGCCCTCGGGGTCGGGGGAGCGGGGGTCGAGCCGGCCGTGACGGCTGTCGGAGCCGAGCGCGGCGAGGGTGACGGCCGCCACGAGGAGGATCCCGAGGGCGATGAGGAACCCGCGGGCCCGCCGCCAGAGGATGGCGGGCGTCAGGCCGGCGGTGGCGGTGGCCGTGCCTGCGGCGGCGTTGGCCGCGGCGGGGCCGCCCGCGCCTCCGCCGGCAGTCGCGCCGGCTGCGGCGGGCGCCGTCCCCGAACCGGAGGCCGGAGCCGGGTCGGCGGACGCCGCTCCCGACGCCGGGGCGGTGCTCGGCCTGGGAGCGGTGCCAAGGGCCGGAGCCGCTGCCGGGGCGGTGCCGCCGGACGCCGGGGCCGAGGCGGGAGCCGGGGGCGGGCCCGGGGGCGGGGGCGTGTCCGGGGTGGAGGCCGGGGGTATTTGCGGCGTGGGGTCCGGGGAGGGGCTCGGGGGCGTCATGACGGGGCTCCCGTCAGGAGCGGCTTGGTGCGGGTCAGGGTGAGGTCGAGGGTGCGCAGGTGGGCGTATCCCTCGGCGTCGGCGGTGCGGCCGCCGTAGGCGACGTCGTCGAAGGTGCGGGCGGCGGCCCGCAGGTCGGCGGCGTGGCCGGGCAGGGCGGCCGCGGCTTCGGCGGCGGCCTCGTCGGCGGTGCGGCCGGGCCGCGGGTCGAGGAGGGCGCGTTCCTCCAGGGAGCGGACCAGGGCCCGCATGCGCTCCTGGACGGCCTCGTTCCAGCGGCCGGCGGCGGCGTGGGCCTCGGCGGCGGTGCGGTGGTCGTCGGCGCTGCGCGGGCCGTCGTCGAAGAGGGCGGCGGCGGTGGCGGCGGTGCGCCGGGGGGTGCCCAGCCGCCACCACAGGGCGGCCGCGGCGAGGGCCACCAGGACGGCGATGGCGACGAGGCCGAGCGTGCCGCCGGGGGTGGCGTTGCCGGCCCGGTCGAAGAGTTCGCCGACCCAGGACCAGAACCTGTTGAGGGCGCGCTGGACGAGCCCGGGGTCGTTCTGGTGGTAGAGCGGTTTGGACAGCTCGCGCCGGGCCGCCTCGCGGGCGGGGTCGCGCGGTGTCGTCACCGGTGGTGTCTCCGCGGCCGGCAGGTGGGCCGCGGCCCGTGTGATGAGGCCCCCCGTGCTCATCATCGGTGCATCAGCCTCCGGTGGGCGGGGCCGTCGGGGTGGCGCCGTAGTGCTCCAGGCCGGCGGCCCGGCCGAGCTCCAGGTCGAGGGCCTCGCGGCGGATGCGCTGGTCGACGTAGAGCAGGACGGTGACGCCGGACTGGATGGGCATGGTGATGGTCTGGGCGATGATCGCCCCGATCCCGGAGAGGATGAGCGCGCCCCAGGCGGTGGCGGCGGTGCCGTCCTCCAGGCCGCTGATGCCGCCGCCGAAGGCGATCAGGCCGACGATGGTCAGCGGCCAGACGATGATCGCCGAGACGAAGCCGGTGATGAGCCCGGTCAGCAGGGTGATGCCGAAGATCCGCCACCAGGAGCCCTTGACGAGCTTGGCGGAGCGGCGCAGCGAGGTGATCACTCCGGACCTCTCCAGCATCAGCGCGGGCGAGGCCAGGCTGAACGTGATGCCCAGCCAGACCGCAAGGACCAGCCCGCCCAGGCCGCCGAGGACGGCGAGGCCGATGCTGCCGGCCAGGGCGGCGGGCACGATCAGGACGGCGAAGACGAGGGCCATGCCGACGGCCACGAGCAGGGTCAGGCCGATGAGGCGCAGCAGGCTCGGGCGGGCCTCGCGCCAGGCCTCGCCGATGGAGGAGCTGCGGCCGAGCACGGCCCGGCTGAAGATCATCGTGAGCAGGGCGGTGGCCGCGATGGTGCCGATGACCTGGACGAACGCGTCGATGCCGGTCACCAGGAGGCTGCTGCCGAGGTTCCTGAAGGCCTCGGCCGGGTCGCTCTGCGGGTCCGCGGCGACCTGCAGGTCGGGCACGGTGTACTTCTGCACGAGGACGCCGAGGACCCCGATGACCGTGGAGACGACCAGGGTGATCGGCAGGACGGAGCGCCAGTGGCCGCGCATGGTGGCGACGGCGCCGTCGAGGATCTCGCCGAGGTCCAGGGGGCGCAGCGGGATGACGCCGGGCTTGGCGGCCGGGGGCTTGCCCCAGGGGCCTGCGGGGCCGCCCGGCTGGCCGTACGGGGCCGGTCCGCCCGGCCCGGCCTGCTGCCCCGGTCCGCCGGGGCCGCTGCCGTACGGGCCCCAGCCGCCCGGTGCGGGCTGCTGCGGCGGGGTCGGCGCGGGGGCGGCGGGCCCGGTGGGCGGCTGGGGGGCGCCGGGGCTCTGCCACTGTGCGGGGGGCGGCTGCTCGGCGGACCACTTCTGGGCGCCGGCGGGGCGGGCGGCGGCGCCGGTGGCCGGGGTGTCGTCGCCGTTCGGGCCGTGGGACGCTGCGCTCGGCCGCTCGCCGTCGCCGGACGGGGAGGGTCCGGGCGTCGGCCGGCCCGGAGAGTCGTTCATCGTCGCTCCTTCACGTGACGCCTGGGCGGCGGGGGGCGCAGGTCGGCTGCCATCGTGCCACGTGGGAACGGTGAGCGGACGGGCCGTCCCCCCGATCCGGCGGCCGTCGGCGGCTTCAATTGTCGCCCGGATCCGGGGCAGACTGGTCGATGTGATCTCCAGGCAGGTTCGAGGGGCGATTTCCAGCCTTTTTGGCTGTGGGACAGCTCACCGCCGGGTAACGATTGGCTAATGGGATGATGTCAACCATGAAGGGACGCGTCCTTGTCGTCGACGACGACACCGCACTGGCCGAGATGCTCGGCATCGTGTTGCGTGGAGAAGGTTTTGAGCCGTCGTTCGTAGCGGACGGCGACAAGGCACTGGCTGCCTTCCGGGAGGCGAAGCCGGACCTGGTGCTGCTCGACCTCATGCTGCCCGGACGGGACGGCATAGAGGTGTGCAGGCTGATCCGGGCCGAGTCCGGGGTGCCGATCGTGATGCTCACCGCCAAGAGCGACACGGTCGACGTCGTCGTCGGCCTGGAGTCCGGGGCGGACGACTACATCGTCAAGCCGTTCAAGCCGAAGGAGCTGGTGGCCCGCATCCGGGCCCGCCTGCGCCGCTCGGAGGAGCCCGCGCCGGAGCAGCTGGCCATCGGTGACCTGGTCATCGACGTGGCCGGGCACTCGGTCAAGCGCGACGGCAACTCCATCGCCCTGACCCCGCTCGAGTTCGACCTGCTGGTCGCGCTCGCGCGCAAGCCCTGGCAGGTCTTCACCCGCGAGGTGCTGCTGGAGCAGGTATGGGGCTACCGGCACGCGGCGGACACCCGCCTGGTCAACGTGCACGTACAGCGTCTGCGCTCCAAGGTCGAGAAGGACCCGGAGCGCCCCGAGATCGTCGTGACGGTGCGTGGTGTCGGCTACAAGGCAGGACCGAGCTGACGTGAAGCCCGGCAGGCCGCGGGGCGGCTCCCGCTGGGGAGCCCTGCGGGCCGGCCGGCTGCTCCAGGAAGGAGCACCCGGCGGCCCTGTGCTGCGGTTGTTCGTACGACTCGTGCGGCGCCCGCTGCTTCCGGCTGTCCGGCTGTGGCGGCGCAACATCCAGCTGCGGGTGGTCGCCGCCACGATGCTGATGTCGCTGGCCGTGGTGCTGGCGCTCGGCTTCGTGGTGATCGCGCAGGTCAGCAAGGGGCTCCTCGACGCCAAGGAGGAGGCCGCGCAGAGCCAGGCCGCCGGCGGGTTCGCGGTGGCGCAGGAGAAGGCCAACACGCCGGCGACCGTGGACGGGCCCGACGCCACCGACAACAAGCTGGGCCGCGACGCCAGCACCTGGATGAACTCGCTGGTCAAGCAGCTCGCCAGCGGCGGCCAGACCGCCTTCGAGGTGGTCGCGCTCGGCGCCGGCACGGGCAGCGCGGCGGGCACCGGCCCGGCCGCGGCCGCCGCACCCGGCGGTGCGGGCGCCTCCGGCGTCAAGGGCGCCCGGGCCTCGGGCAACGTGGACCCCACGGCGAGCGTCCCGCCGAAGCTGCGCCGGGCCGTCAACCACGCCACCGGCACGTTCAAGACGTTCTCGCAGATCAAGTACACGGCCGGGGCCGGCGACAAGGCACCCGAGCCGGCGCTCGTGGTGGGCAAGCGGCTCACCGACATCAACGGCGACCCCTACGACCTGTACTACCTCTTCCCGCTGACGCAGGAGGAGGAGTCGCTGAACCTGGTGAAGTCGACCATCGCGACGGCCGGGCTGTTCGTGGTCGTCCTGCTCAGCGCCATCGCCTGGCTCGTCGTACGGCAGATCGTGACCCCCGTGCGGATGGCCGCGGGCATCGCCGAGCGGCTGTCGGCCGGGCGGCTGCAGGAGCGGATGAAGGTCACCGGCGAGGACGACATCGCGCGCCTCGGCGAGGCCTTCAACAAGATGGCGCAGAACCTCCAGGTCAAGATCCAGCAGCTGGAGGACCTGTCGCGGATGCAGCGGCGGTTCGTCTCGGACGTCTCGCACGAGCTGCGCACGCCGCTGACGACCGTGCGGATGGCCGCCGACGTCATCCACGACGCCCGCGTCGACTTCGACCCGGTCACGGCGCGCTCGGCGGAGCTGCTGGCCGGGCAGCTCGACCGCTTCGAGTCGCTGCTGTCGGACCTGCTGGAGATCAGCCGGTTCGACGCGGGGGCCGCGGCGCTGGAGGCCGAGCCGATCGACCTGCGCGACGTGGTGCGCCGGGTCATCGACGGGGCCGAGCCGCTGGCCGAGCACAAGGGCACCCGGATCCGGGTGCTCGGCGACACCCAGCCGGTGATCGCGGAGGCCGACGCCCGGCGTGTGGAGCGCGTCCTGCGCAACCTCGTCGTCAACGCGGTGGAGCACGGCGAGGGCCGCGACGTGGTGGTCCGCCTCGCCTCCGCGGGCGGGGCCGTCGCCGTCGCCGTGCGCGACTACGGCGTCGGGCTCAAGCCCGGCGAGGCCACCCGCGTCTTCAACCGCTTCTGGCGGGCCGACCCGGCCCGCGCCCGCACCACCGGCGGCACCGGCCTCGGCCTGTCCATCGCCGTCGAGGACGCCCGGCTGCACGGCGGCTGGCTCCAGGCCTGGGGCGAGCCGGGCGGCGGCTCGCAGTTCCGGCTGACCCTGCCGCGCACCGCGGACGAGCCGCTGCGGGGCTCCCCGATCCCGCTGGAGCCCGAGGACTCGCGGGCCAACCGGGCCCGGGCCGCGGCCGAGGCCGCCGGTTCCGGATCCGGGGCGAAGGGGCCGCGGGCCCAGGCCCCGGCCCGGCCGGAGCGCTCGGCGATACCGCCCCGGTCGGCGGTGGCCGGTGCGCTGCCGGTGCCCGCGGACCCGACGGCCCTGCCCGGCAACGGGGCCCGTGTCGTGGCCCGGCCGGCCGACCAGGCAGCACAGGAGGATGGAGCAGGTGGGCGCTGAGGTGGACGCCGGACCCGTGCAGCACACAGGCGGCGACGGCCGCCGCGCACAGCAGCAGGAGCAGCAGAGCGAGCGGCCCGGCGAGCGGCCCGGCGGGCCCCGGCAGCGCGAGCCCCGGCAGCACGGGCCGCAGCGGCGCCGGCAGGCCGTCCGCCGGGCCGGTGCGGCCGCCGCCGCCGGCGGTGCGCTGCTGCTGGCCGGCTGCGCGTCCATGCCCTCCAGCGGGGAGATCCGCGAGGTCCGCGCCTCGCAGGGCGTGGACTCGCAGGTACGGGTCTTCGGTGTGCCGCCGGCCGACAAGGCGGGCCCCACCGACATCGTCGACGGCTTCCTCGAGGCCATGACCAGCGACGATCCGCAGCTCCAGACCGCCCGGAAGTACCTGACCGAGGACGCCGCCAAGGCCTGGCGGCCGGGCTCGGTCACCGTGCTCTCCGGGGGCATCGACCGCTTCTCCGTCCAGGCCGAGAAGGAGCCCGCGGGTCCGAAGTTCAAGATGGCCGGCACGAAGCTCGCGACGGTGGACGAGCGCAGCGCGTACCAGCCGGAGAACCCGGGCGAGCGCTACGAGGAGTTCCTCCAGCTGGTCCAGGAGAACAAGCAGTGGCGGATCGCGACCCCCCCGAAGAACCTGGTGCTCAGCGAGTCGGACTTCCAGCGCATCTACATGCCGGTGAACAAGTACTACTTCGCGGGCGGCACGCTCGTCGCCGACCCGGTGTACGTGCGCCAGCGCAGCGACCCGGACTCGCGGATGGACCCGACCACGCAGACGGTGCAGTCGCTGCTGGCCGGCCCCTCCAAGTGGCTGGGGCCCGTGGTCACTTCGAGCTTCCCCACCGGCACGGAGCTGCGCGAGGGCACCAAGTCCCTTTCGTACGACGGCCAGAACACCCTGCGCGTGCCGCTGAACGACAAGGCGGACAACGTCGCGCAGCCGCAGTGCCAGAAGATGGCCACCCAACTGCTCTCGACGGTCAAGGACCTGACGGCGTCCCGGCTGGACCGGGTGGAGCTGCTGCGCGCGGACCGGTCCTCGCTGTGCTCGGTGACCGACGCGGCGGCGGCGGCCATCGCGCACCGGGTCCCGTCGCCCGACTACCAGTACTACGTCGACGCCGAGGGCCGGCTCGTCCGGATGAAGCTCGACGTGAACAGCGAGGACCAGCAGTACAGGCCGGAGCCGGTGCCGGGGCCGCTGTCCACGCCGAACGCCCCGTTCAAGGTCTCCTCGGCGGCCGTGGCGTACGACGAGAAGCGCGCCGCGGTGGTCTCCGAGGACGGGCGCGGCCTGTACCAGGTGAACCTGACGACCGCCGGGCCGATGCCGCAGCCGGTGCTCACCTCCAAGAGCGCCAAGCCGAACGGGCTGAGCGCGCCGAGCTTCGACGCGGGCGGCAACCTGTGGATCGCCGACCAGGACCTGCAGGGCCCGGCCCTGTACTGGGTGCCGGCCGGCTCGGCGGCCCCGCAGAAGGTCGACGTGTCGGGGCTCGACGGCGGGCGGATCACTGCGCTGAAGGCCTCCCCGGACGGGGTGAGGCTCGCGCTGCTGGTGCAGAAGGGCAACGGCAAGCGCCTGTACATCGGGCGGATCGAGCGGCCCGAGGGCGGCAAGGGCGACCGGTCGGTGGTGGCCGTGCGCGAGCTGCGCCCGGCGGCCCCGCAGATGGCGGACGTGACGGCGCTCAGCTGGGCGCCGCACGGGCGGCTGCTGGTGGTCGGCCGGGAGAGCGGCGGGGTCGTGCAGGCCCGGTACATGCTGGCGGACGGGTCGATGGTCGCGGCGAGCCTGCCCGGGGCGGCGGGGCTGGTCGCGGTGGCGGCGACGGAGGACGAGAAGAAGCCGGTGGTGGCGTCCTCGGACGAGGACGGCATCGTGTGGCTGCCGCCGGGTGCGCAGTGGCGCACCGTGGCGGCGGGCGGGCGGGCGCCGGTGTACCCGGGCTGATCCCGGGCCCCGGCCCGGCCGGGGCCCGGGCCGGCGGGGCCGGCCTGCGGCTTCGCCGTCGTCCACAGGGGTGGCGGGCGGGGCGCCGGCCGCGGCACCGTGGCGGGGTGCGCGGGTGGTGGCAGGAGCTCGCCGGGCTGGTGCTTCCGGCCGACTGCGCGGGCTGCGGGGCGGCCCGCGTCGTGCTGTGCGCCGGCTGCGCGCGGGCGTTGGACGGGAGCCGGGCCGGGCCGGTGCGGCCTTCGCCCTGCCCGCCGGGGCTGCCGCCGGTGCATGCGGCCGCGGTCTACGAGGGCGCCGTACGGGCCGCGGTCCTCGCACACAAGGAGCGCGGGGCCCTCGCCCTGGCCGGCCCGCTCGGCGGGGCCGTGGCCGCGGCCGTCCGCGCGGGCGGGTGCGGCTCGGCGGCGGGGCCGGCGGCCGGACTGCTGCTGGTGCCGGTGCCCTCGGCGCGCCGGCAGGTGCGGGCCCGCGGCCACGATCCGGTGCGCAGGATCGCGCTGGCGGCCGCGGGGCGGCTGCGGCGGGCCGGTGTGCCCGTGCGGGTGGCGCCCGTGATCCGCCAGGTGCGGTCGGTGGCGGACCAGGCGGGCCTGGCGGCCCGGGAGCGGCGGGCGAACCTCGACGGTGCGCTGGGGGTGCGGCCGGGTGCGCAGCGGCTGGCGGCCGGGGTCCGGATCGTGCTGGTGGACGACGTGGCCACGACCGGCGCGACGCTCGCGGAGGCGGCCCGGGCGCTCGGCGCGGGCGGGCTCGGACCGGTGGCGGGAGCGGCCGTCGTGGCGGCTCCGGCCCGGTCTTTCGTACGAATCCGGTCTACTACCCGGACAGAGCATCATTCCCGTGAATAGATTTGGAACCGAAGGGGAAGGCGCATCGTTGCAGGTAGTAAGAGGGAATGGCCACCTGAACGGAGGTACGGTCCGGTAGCGGGTGCCGACAACCGTCCGGGAGAGATATGTTCGGTTGTGAGGAACTGGCGACCCTGGACCCGCGCATCGGATCGCACGTTTCGTCGTTGTCCGAATCTTCGTGTCAGAGGCTGTCTCTCGACTCCGAAGTCGGTGGGGTGTAGATCTTGCCGATGGGGGAGGAGGAGGTGAAAGTCGCCAAGTCCGTGGCTCCGGTGTTCACCGGAGCCTGGTGCGAAAGGGAGACGCTTCGCCCAGGGGCGGAGCTATCCGGGAACGGAGTTCTGCGTGGACATCGTCGTCAAGGGCCGCAAGACCGAGGTGCCCGAGCGGTTCCGCAAGCACGTGGCCGAGAAGCTGAATCCGGAGCGGATCCAGAAGCTCGACGCCAAGGTGATCAGCTTGGACGTCGAGGTGTCCAAGGAGCACAACCCGCGCCAGGCCGACCGTTCCGACCGCGTGGAGATCACCCTGCGTTCGCGGGGCCCGGTCATCCGTGCCGAGGCCGCCGCCACCGACCCGTACGCGGCGCTCGACCTGGCACAGGAGAAGCTGGAGGCCCGGCTGCGCAAGCAGCACGACAAGCGTTTCACCCGCCGCGGTACCGGGCGGCTCTCGGCGGCCGAGGTCGCCGACGTGGTCCCGGGCGTGGCGACCCTCAACGGCAACGGTCAGCCGGTCAGGGAGGAGATGGAGGACGCCGTCCCGACCACCAGGATCGGGTCGCTCGAGGTCCAGGGCGAAGGCCCGCTCATCGTCCGCGAGAAGACGCACTCGGCCGCGCCCATGTCGCTCGACCAGGCTCTGTACGAGATGGAGCTGGTCGGCCACGACTTCTATCTGTTCGTCGACTCCGACACCAAGATGCCGAGCGTCGTCTACCGGCGCCACGGCTATGACTACGGCGTGATCCACCTCAACGCCGACCAGGCCTCCAGCCAGGACGAGTCCGGCGCGGGCGGCGCAGGGGGTGCGCTCGGCGGCTGACGCCGCGTTCCCATTCCGTACGGTGCCCCCGTGCGACGCCACGGCGTCCGCGGGGGCACCCGTGCGATGCGTATGCGCCAACGTGCGGGCCGCACGACCCCGCCGGGCGGTGCGGGCATGGAATCATGGCGGTCAGTCAACGGGTGGGCACTTCCGCCCGGTTGGCCGGAATCTCGGCACTTGCAGGGGGAGGAACGATGGCGGACGGTTTCGGGCCGGTGCGCGGTGACGACGGCGGGGAGCCGATCCGGGTGCTCGTCGTCGACGACCACGCCCTGTTCCGGCGCGGGCTGGAGATCGTCCTGGCGCAGGAGGAGGACATCCAGGTCGTCGGCGAGGCCGGGGACGGCGCCGAGGCGGTGGACAAGGCGGCCGACCTGCTGCCGGACATCGTGCTGATGGACGTGCGGATGCCCAAGCGCGGCGGGATCGAGGCCTGCACCTCGATCAAGGAGGTCGCCCCCTCCGCCAAGATCATCATGTTGACGATCAGCGACGAGGAGGCCGACCTCTACGACGCGATCAAGGCGGGCGCCACCGGGTACCTGCTGAAGGAGATCTCCACGGACGAGGTGGCCACCGCGATTCGCGCGGTGGCCGACGGGCAGTCCCAGATCAGCCCCTCGATGGCGTCGAAACTGCTGACCGAGTTCAAGTCGATGATCCAGCGGACGGACGAGCGGCGCCTGCTGCCCGCGCCGCGGCTGACCGACCGCGAACTGGAAGTCCTGAAGCTGGTCGCGACCGGAATGAACAACCGCGACATCGCCAAGGAGTTGTTCATCTCGGAGAACACCGTGAAGAACCACGTCCGCAACATCCTGGAGAAACTCCAGCTGCACTCCCGGATGGAAGCGGTCGTCTACGCGATGCGGGAGAAGATCCTCGAGATCCGCTGACCGCGGCCCGGCCGTGCCGGCGGCCGGTCCGGCCTGGCGGCCGGTCCCGCCTGGCGCCGGTCCGGCCGTCAGAGCGCGGCCAGTTCCGCCGTGACGGCGGCCGCCTCGGCCGGGGTGGCGGCGCGCTCGACGCGGACGTCCGAGCAGCCCACCCACTCCGCCGCCTCGCGCAGGGCGCGTGCCGCGGCCGGTGCCGCCTTCGGGGACTCCAGCGTCACCTGCCGGGCCACCAGCGTCCTGCCCTCGCGGGCCGGGTCGACACGGCCGACCAGGTGCCCGCCGGCGAGCACCGGCATCGCGAAGTACCCATAGACCCGCTTGGGCTTGGGCACGTACGCCTCCAGCCTGTGCGCGAAGCCGAAGATCCGCTCGGTGCGGGCCCGGTCCCACACGAGGGAGTCGAAGGGCGAGAGCAGCGTGGTGCGGTGCCGGCCGCGCGGGGGCGCCGCGAGGGCGGCCGGGTCGGCCCAGGCGGGCTTGCCCCAGCCCTCGACCTCGACCGGCACCAGCCCCGAGTCGGCGATCACCGCATCGACCTGCTCTCCCTTGAGGCGGTGGTAGTCGGCCAGGTCCGCGCGGGTGCCCACGCCCAGGGACTGCCCGGCGAGCCGCACGAGGCGGCGCAGGCACTCGCGGTCGTCGAGGTCGTCGTGGAGCAGTTCGCCGGGTACGGCGCGCTCGGCCAGGTCGTACACCCGCTTCCAGCCGCGCCGCTCGGTCACGACCACGTCCCCGGCATCCAGCAGCCACTCCACCGCGATCTTGGTCTCGGACCAGTCCCACCACGGGCCGCCGTTCTTCGCCCCGCCCAGCTCGGTCGAGGTCAGGGGGCCCTCCGCCCGCAGCCGGTCCAGGACCAGCCGGCAGGAGCCCTCCTTGTCCTTCATCCTGTGCCAGCGGTAGCCCTGCGCCCGCTTGACGCGCCGGCGGAACGCGAAGTGCGGCCACTCCTCCACGGGCAGGATGCAGGCCGCGTGCGACCAGTACTCGAAGGCGTGCTGCTCGGTCCAGTACGCCCGCTCCACCGCCTCCCGGCCCACCGCGCCCAGGCGCGCGTACGGGACGAGCTCGTGCGAGCGGGCCAGCACGGAGATCGTGTCGAGCTGCACCGCCCCGAGGTGGCGCAGCATGCCGCGCACCCCGCCGCGGCGGTCGGGCGCGCCGAGGAAGCCCTGCGCGCGCAGGGCGATCCGGCGCGCATCGTCGGCGGAGAGGGACACGGCGGCGGTGGCGGTGGTCATGCGCCGCAGCCTAGGCGCCGCCACTGACAACGGGCCGGGTCAGCGCTCGGCGGCGGGCAGGTACGGCCGCGCCGGGGTCAGGCCGAGGTCGGACGGGAGCAGGCCGCCCACCCAGCAGTCGCGGTCGGTGCCGCCCCGCCGCAGCGCGGCCCGCAGGACGCCCTCGATGCGGAAGCCGACCTTCTGGGCGACGGCCCGGGAGGCCGCGTTGCCGGCTTCGGCGCGCCATTCCAGCCGTGTCGCGCCGACCTCGGTGAAGAGCCAGCGGGCCACGGCCTCCACGGCCTCGGCCGTGTATCCGCGGCCCCGGTGCTCCTTGGCGGCCCAGTACCCGATCTCGTACGCGTCCGGTCCGCGCACGTGCACGCCGACGGCCGCGACCAGCGGGCCGTCCCCGCGCAGCCGGACCGCGAAGGCGTACGCCGTGTCGTCGCGCCAGCCGTCCGGGACGATCGTGCCGACGAAGCCGCGCGCGTGCTCGCGCCCGTACGGTGAGGGGACCATGGTCCAGCGCTGGATGTCGGGGTCCTGCACGGCCGCGTACACCTCCTCCTCGTCCGCCGGGACGAAGGGGCGCAGCCGCAGCCGCGGGGTGGTCAGTGCCGTGGGCTCCATGGACGAATTCTGCGGGCGCCGGTCATCGCGGGCGAACAGTTTTCGGCGGGGGCGGCACCTTCCGTGCCCCCCGTACGTTCTCATTCCGGGCGCATGCCGTCCTGCGGCCATGGCGGACCTCCCGACGCGACCGTGTCCTCGCTTACGATGGCCGGTGCGGCGGGGCCCACCCTCCGTGCCCGCGTACGAACCAGTGCCAGGCCCGACCGGCGAGGAGACAAACCCCGGTGTCCGTCTTCAACAAGCTCATGCGTGCAGGCGAAGGCAAGATCCTGCGCAAACTGCACCGCATCGCGGACCAGGTCAACTCCATCGAAGAGGACTTCGTCAACCTCTCCGACGCCGAGTTGCGGGCGCTCACGGACGAGTACAGGCAGCGCTACCAGGACGGCGAGAGCCTCGACGACCTGCTGCCGGAGGCCTTCGCGACGGTCCGCGAGGCGGCCAAGCGCGTCCTGGGCCAGCGGCACTACGACGTGCAGATCATGGGCGGCGCGGCCCTGCACCTCGGGTACGTGGCCGAGATGAAGACGGGCGAGGGCAAGACCCTCGTCGGCACGCTGCCCGCGTACCTGAACGCGCTGTCCGGCAAGGGCGTGCACCTGATCACGGTCAACGACTACCTGGCCGAGCGCGACTCCGAGATGATGGGCCGCGTCCACAAGTTCCTCGGCCTGACCGTCGGCTGCATCCTGGCGAACATGTCGCCGGCGCAGCGCCGCGAGCAGTACGCCTGCGACATCACGTACGGCACGAACAACGAGTTCGGCTTCGACTACCTGCGCGACAACATGGCGTGGTCGAAGGACGAGCTGGTGCAGCGCGGCCACAACTTCGCCGTGGTCGACGAGGTCGACTCCATCCTCGTCGACGAGGCCCGCACCCCGCTGATCATCTCCGGCCCGGCCGACCAGGCCACCAAGTGGTACGCGGACTTCGCCAAGCTGGTCACGCGCCTGACCAAGGGCGAGCCCGGCAACCCGCTCAAGGGCATCGAGGAGACCGGCGACTACGAGGTCGACGAGAAGAAGCGCACCGTCGGCATCCACGAGGCCGGTGTCTCCAAGGTCGAGGACTGGCTCGGCATCGACAACCTGTACGAGTCGGTGAACACCCCGCTCGTCGGCTACCTCAACAACGCCATCAAGGCGAAGGAACTGTTCAAGAAGGACAAGGACTACGTCGTCATCGACGGCGAGGTCATGATCGTCGACGAGCACACCGGCCGCATCCTGGCCGGCCGCCGCTACAACGAGGGCATGCACCAGGCGATCGAGGCGAAGGAAGGGGTGGACATCAAGGACGAGAACCAGACCCTCGCCACGATCACCCTGCAGAACTTCTTCCGCCTCTACACCAAGCTGTCCGGCATGACCGGTACGGCCATGACCGAGGCCGCCGAGTTCCACCAGATCTACAAGCTCGGCGTCGTCCCGATCCCGACGAACCGGCCGATGCAGCGCATCGACCAGCCCGACCTGATCTACCGCACCGAGGTCGCCAAGTTCGCCGCCGTCGTCGACGACATCGCGGAGAAGCACGAGAAGGGCCAGCCGATCCTGGTCGGCACCACCTCGGTCGAGAAGTCCGAGTACCTCTCGCGCCAGCTGTCCAAGCGCGGCATCCCGCACGAGGTCCTCAACGCCAAGCAGCACGAGCGCGAGGCCACGATCGTCGCCCAGGCCGGCCGCCGCGGCGCGGTCACGGTCGCCACGAACATGGCCGGCCGCGGTACCGACATCAAGCTCGGCGGCAACCCGGACGACCTCGCCGAGGCCGAGCTGCGCCAGCAGGGCCTGGACCCCGAGGAGCACATCGAGGAGTGGGCGCACGCGCTGCCCGCCGCGCTCCAGCGGGCCGAGGCGGCCGTCAAGGCCGAGTTCGAGGAGGTCAAGTCCCTCGGCGGGCTGTACGTGCTGGGCACCGAGCGGCACGAGTCGCGCCGTATCGACAACCAGCTGCGCGGCCGCTCCGGCCGTCAGGGCGACCCGGGCGAGTCCCGCTTCTACCTGTCGCTGGGCGACGACCTGATGCGCCTGTTCAAGGCGCAGATGGTCGAGCGGGTCATGGCGATGGCGAACGTGCCGGACGACGTGCCGATCGAGAACAAGATGGTGACGCGCGCGATCGCGTCCGCCCAGTCGCAGGTCGAGACCCAGAACTTCGAGACCCGCAAGAACGTCCTGAAGTACGACGAGGTCCTCAACAGCCAGCGCGAGGTCATCTACCGCGAGCGCCGCCGCGTCCTGGAGGGCGAGGACCTGCACGAGCAGGTGCGCTTCTTCATGGACGACACGATCGACGCGTACATCGCGGCCGAGACGGTCGAGGGCTTCGCCGAGGAGTGGGACCTGGACCGGCTGTGGGGCGCCTTCAGGCAGCTCTACCCGATCAAGGTGACGGTGGAGGAGCTGGAGGACGCCGCGGGCGACCGCGCCGGCATCACCGCCGAGTTCATCGCGGAGTCCGTCAAGGACGACATCCACGAGCAGTACGAGGCGCGCGAGAAGGCGCTGGGCTCCGACATCATGCGCGAGCTGGAGCGGCGCGTGGTGCTCTCGGTCCTGGACCGCAAGTGGCGCGAGCACCTCTACGAGATGGACTACCTCCAGGAGGGCATCGGCCTGCGCGCGATGGCCCAGAAGGACCCGCTGGTCGAGTACCAGCGCGAGGGCTTCGACATGTTCAACGCCATGATGGAGGGCATCAAGGAGGAGTCCGTCGGCTACCTGTTCAACCTGGAGGTCCAGGTCGAGCAGCAGGTCGAGGAGGTCCCGGTGCAGGACGCCGCGCCGTCGCTGGAGAAGGAGCCGGCGGGTGTCCGGCCGGAGATCCGCGCGAAGGGGCTGGACGCTCCGCAGCGGCCGGACCGGCTGCACTTCTCGGCGCCGACCGTGGACGGTGAGGGCGGCGTCGTCGAGGGCGACTTCGACGCGGACGGCGCCGCGGGTGACGGCATGACGCGGGCGGAGCGCCGCAAGGCCCAGAAGGCCGCGGGCGGCCGCCGCCGCAAGAAGTAGCCCCCGCCCCTTGGGGGCGCCCCGCCGGGCCCGGCCGCGCAGCTGCGACGCACTGCGCGACCGGGCCCGGCGGTGTTTCGACGCGGGGTGGCGGGTGCCGGGCGAGGGCGGCGCTGCTCACTGCGTCAAAGTCGGACCGCTGGTTTTGTACAGATCCGCATCATGACGCGCCGGGGGTGAGTGGCATCAAACTGGAGTCATGGACAAGCGAGTTGAGGCAAAACCTCCGCGCCCCCAGTTCGAGCTGCGCTGCGGTGGTCTGCACGTGGTCGTCGACCGGGTACCCGTCTGGCTGATCACGCTGGTGACCACGGCCACCGGCACGGGGGCGGCCTGGTGGACCAGCCGTTAGTCAGGGGCGGGGGCCGCGGATCTCCACGGCTGCGCAGCGCCAGCGCTGGTCGGGGCCCTGCTCCAGGCGGAACGCCATGGCCGAGACGCGGTCTCCCGTCGCGATGCGGGCGAAGGCCTCGATCACCCCGGGGCCCGGGTGGAAGCGGCCGCAGTGGCGCAGCACGGGCCGTAAGCGGACCGGGAGGGGTCCGGCCGGGGCCAGGTCGATGAGCTGGTCGTAGGCCGGTCCGACCGTGAGGCCGAGCAGCGAGTGCACCGGGCGCTGGCCGCTTACCACCGCCAGCAGGCGCTCCGCGAACCAGTCGTGCGGGGCCCTCGGGCGGCGGGGGCGGCTCGGCCGGCGCCGGTCGTCGCGGGCCGGTGGGCGGGTGCCGGTGGGCCCCGTCGGCCTGGTCGTCTTTCCCGTCCCGGTCATGGGTGGTCCCCCGAAACTCGGGCCCGGTGCGGTACCGGGCGGTAACTTGGTTGGGGATCTTCTACGGCCGCCCGCCACCCTCTGCAACGGGCCCGCGGGCCTGCCGGCGGCTCCGACCCGATCCACCTATCCGGGTGACCCCGGCCCCGTGCCCGTGGGCCTCCGGCCCGTTGCCCGTATCCCCAGGTGGACGCCGGAGCCCCCGTCTCCGACACCCCGAAAGGGGACCCCGCCCGTCACCCCGCGCAGTCCCCGCACACCCCGGACGGGTGCCCTGCGGCTCCGCCCCAAGGCCCGCGCCTCGAACGCCGGCGGGGCTGGAGTTGCCGGACCCCGGTTTCGGGAGGCCGGCGGGGTCGAAACGCGGCCCCCACCCGGCTTCGACGGGTGCGGGGTGGGAATGGCCCGCCGGGTCGGCCCCCCCGGAAGGGGCGGTGGGGCCGGAACGGCCGGGCTGCAGCCTCGACGCGGAGGCTGGTCTCGGAGGCCGTGGGGCGGCGGTCGTATGCTGGGTGGGTTTCCGACTACCGAAAGCAGCCGGCCATGCGCGTGTACGTCCCCCTGACCCTCCCCGGGCTCGCCGAGGCGCACAAGGCGGGTGAGCTGGGCGGCGCCCCGCTGCGGGCGTACGCCGTCACCCCCGCCCTGCGGGAGTGGTACGTGTCGGACGACATCGAGGAGCTGGAGTACGCCGCCCTCGGCCGGGCCGCGGCCGCCTCGCTGCGGCTGCTCGCCGAGGACGCCGCCGCCCCCCGCAAGCGCGTCGTGGTCGCGGTGGACGTCGCCGACAAGGCCGTCAGCGCCGTCCCGGGCCTGGACGAGGCCACGCTGGGACAGGTCGGCCTCGCCGGGCCGGTGCGCCTGACCACGGCCGCCGCCGTGCACGTCGACGCCGATGACGCCGTCGAGGACGTGGCGGCGGCCGCCGCCGCGCTGCCCGCCGCCGACGCCGGTGACGAGGACGCCGCGTTCACCGTCGACGGCGCCGAGGACCACGAGCTGCTGTGGTTCGGCGTGCAGGAGATCCCGGGGCTGTTGGCATGACCGACGGACACCGCCCGAAGAGCCCGAAGAACCGGGAGAACCGGAAGAACCGGAAGAACCCCGTCCACATAGTCTGGGACTGGAACGGGACCCTGCTCCACGACATCGACGCCGTCATCACGGCGACGAACGCCTCCTTCGCCGAGTTCGGCTTCGCGCCGCTCACCCTGGAGCGCTACCGCGAGCTCTACGTCGTCCCCGTACCGAAGTTCTACGAGCGGCTCATGGGACGGCTGCCCACCGAGGCGGAGTGGGAGGTCATGGACGCCACCTTCCACCGGCACTACTGGGCCGCCGCCGAGGACGCCGGCCTGACCGCGGGCGCCCGGGAGCTGCTGCGCGACTGGCAGGCCGACGGGCTGACCCAGTCCCTGCTGTCGCTCGCCCCGCACGACCGGCTCGTCCCGCTCGTCCACGCCCACGGCATCGACCGGCACTTCCTGCGCGTCGACGGCCGCACCGGCCCCTCGCACACCTCCAAGGCCGGGCACCTGGTCCGGCACATGCAGGCCCTGGAGCACTCCGGGGTGACGGCGGAGGCGACCGTCCTGATCGGGGACGCCGTCGACGACGCCCTCGCCGCGGCGCACGTGGGCGCGCGGGCCGTCCTCTACACGGGTGGTTCGCACAGCCGCACCAGTCTGGAATCGGCCGGTGTCCCGGTCGTGGACACCCTGGCAGAGGCCGTTCGCACTGCTCGCGAGCTGGCCGAATAGCGACTGGCACGCACGGCCGTTCGCGTCACTGCGCACATCGTCAAACTTCCGGACTTGCTTTTGTACAGATCCGGACCGTGACGTGAGGGGGGTCCGGCGAGATAGCCTGGTACCCGTGATCAGCGCGATAGTCATCGGGGGCGCCGAAGCCCCCGGCCTGCGCCCGGCGCACGACCGTGCCCGGGCCTTCGCTGGTCCCCGCCTCCGGGACACCGCGCCGATCTTGGCCGAATCCCTCCCGGACGGCTCCCACGACGACATAGCGTCGGCTCCGGACGGACACCACCCCGCCTCGCGGCGCTACGTCATTCCTTCCTTCACCTACGTCACGCAATGGCGCGCGACAGGAGCCAGAGGACATGCAGACCAAGCTGGACGAAGCAAAGGCCGAGCTGCTCGCGCGGGCGGCCCGGGTAGCTGAGCACAGCCCGGCCGGGGGGGTTCTTCCGACTGGGGCCGAGCAGGAAGAGCGCCCCGACCGGGACACGACGCTCTCCTATCTCCAGCGCTACTACCTGCACACCGCGCCAGAGGACCTCCTGGACCGGGACCCGGTCGACGTCTTCGGGGCGGCGCTCTCGCACTACCGGCTCGCCGAGAACCGCCCGCAGGGCACCGCGAACGTCCGCGTGCACACGCCGACCGTCGAGGAGAACGGCTGGACCTCCAGCCACTCCGTGGTCGAGGTGGTCACCGACGACATGCCGTTCCTCGTGGACTCCGTGACGAACGAGCTGTCCCGCCAGGGCCGCGGCATCCACGTCGTCATCCACCCGCAGGTCGTCGTCCGCCGCGACATCACCGGCAAGCTGATCGAGATCCTCGGCCCCGACTGCGACGCCCACGGCCCGCGGACCGCGCGCCCCCACGACTCCCTCGTCGAGTCGTGGATCCACGTCGAGATCGACCGCGAGACCGACCGCGCCGACCTCAAGCAGATCACCGGCGACCTCCAGCGCGTCCTGTCCGACGTCCGCGAGGCCGTCGAGGACTGGGAGAAGATGCGCGACGCCGCGCTGCGCATCGCCGACGAGCTGCCGAACGAGCCCTGCGCGTCCGACCTCCACGAGTACGAGCGCGAAGAGGCCCGCGAGCTGCTGCGCTGGCTCGCCGACGACCACTTCACCTTCCTCGGCTACCGCGAGTACAACCTCGTCGACGGCGACGCCCTGACCGCCGTGCCCGGCACCGGCCTCGGCATCCTGCGCTCCGACCCGGTCCACCACGGCCAGGAGGACGCCCACCCCGTCTCGCCGTCCTTCAACCGGCTCCCGGCCGACGCCCGCGCCAAGGCCCGCGAGCACCGCCTGCTGGTGCTGACCAAGGCCAACAGCCGCGCCACCGTGCACCGCCCCTCGTACCTCGACTACGTCGGCGTGAAGAAGTTCGACGCCGAGGGCAACGTCGTCGGCGAGCGCCGCTTCCTCGGCCTGTTCTCCTCCGCCGCGTACACCGAGTCGGTGCGCCGCGTCCCGGTCATCCGCCGCAAGGTCGCCGAGGTCCTGGAGGGCGCCGGCTTCTCGCCGTCCAGCCACGACGGCCGCGACCTGCTGCAGATCCTCGAGACGTACCCGCGCGACGAGCTGTTCCAGACCCCGGTCGACAAGCTCCGCGAGATCGCCACCTCCGTCCTGTACCTGCAGGAGCGCCGCCGGCTGCGGCTGTACCTGCGCCAGGACGAGTACGGCCGCTACTACTCGGCCCTCGTCTACCTGCCGCGCGACCGCTTCACCACCGGCGTCCGGCTGCGGCTGATGGACATCCTCAAGGAGGAGCTCGGCGGCACCAGCGTCGACTTCACCGCCTGGAACACCGAGTCGATCCTCTCCCGCATCCACTTCGTCGTCCGCGTCCCGCAGGGCACCCGGCTGCCCGCGCTGACCGACGCCGACGTCGAGCGCGTCGAGGCCCGCCTGGTCGAGGCCGCCCGCTCCTGGGCCGACGGCTTCGGCGAGGCACTGACCGCCGAGCTCGGCGAGGAGCGCGCCGCCGAACTGCTGCGCAAGTACGGCGGCTCCTTCCCCGAGGGCTACAAGGCCGACCACACGCCGCGCGCCGCGGTCTCCGACCTGGTCCACCTGGAGCGGCTCGCCGCCAGCGACCGCGACTTCGCCCTGTCGCTGTACGAGCCCGTGGGCGCCGGCCCCGGCGAGCGCCGCTTCAAGATCTACCGCACCGGTGAGCAGGTCTCGCTGTCCGCGGTCCTGCCCGTCCTGCAGCGCCTGGGCGTCGAGGTCACCGACGAGCGGCCGTACGAGCTGCGCTGCAGCGACCGAAGCAACGCCTGGATCTACGACTTCGGCCTGCGGATGCCCGTCCCGGCCAACGGCGACAACTACCTCGGCGACGACGCCCGCGAGCGCTTCCAGGACGCCTTCGCCGCCGTGTGGCGCGGCGACGCCGAGAACGACAACTTCAACACCCTGGTGCTCGGCGCCGGGCTCACCTGGCGGCAGGCCGTCGTCCTGCGCGCGTACGCCAAGTACCTGCGCCAGGCCGGCTCCACCTTCAGCCAGGACTACATGGAGGACACCCTCCGCAACAACGTCCACACCACCCGGCTGCTGGTCTCGCTCTTCGAGGCCCGGATGTCGCCCGGCCGCCAGTCCGCCGGCACCGAGCTCATCGACGCCATGCTGGAGGAGCTGGACGGGGCCCTGGACCAGGTCGCCTCGCTCGACGAGGACCGGATCCTGCGCTCCTTCCTCACGCTGATCAAGGCCACCCTGCGCACCAACTTCTTCCAGCTCGGCGCCGACGGCGAGCAGCACTCCTACGTGTCGATGAAGTTCGACCCGCAGGCCATCCCGGAGCTCCCCGCCCCGCGCCCGGCCTTCGAGATCTGGGTGTACTCCCCGCGCGTCGAGGGCGTCCACCTGCGCTTCGGCAAGGTCGCCCGAGGCGGCCTGCGCTGGTCCGACCGCCGCGAGGACTTCCGTACGGAGATCCTCGGCCTGGTCAAGGCGCAGATGGTCAAGAACACCGTCATCGTGCCGGTCGGCGCCAAGGGCGGCTTCGTCGCCAAGAACCTGCCGGACCCGTCGGTGGACCGCGACGCGTGGCTCGCCGAGGGCATCGCCTCGTACAAGATCTTCATCTCGGCGCTGCTCGACATCACCGACAACATGGTCGGCGGAGAGGTCGTCCCGCCGCAGGGCGTCGTGCGCCACGACGAGGACGACACCTACCTCGTCGTCGCCGCCGACAAGGGCACCGCGACCTTCTCCGACATCGCCAACGGGGTCGCCGAGTCCTACGGCTTCTGGCTGGGCGACGCCTTCGCCTCCGGCGGCTCGGCCGGCTACGACCACAAGGGCATGGGCATCACCGCCCGCGGCGCCTGGGAGTCCGTCAAGCGGCACTTCCGCGAGCTCGGGCACGACACCCAGACCCAGGACTTCACCGTCGTCGGCGTCGGCGACATGTCCGGTGACGTCTTCGGCAACGGCATGCTGCTCTCCGAGCACATCCGCCTGGTCGCCGCCTTCGACCACCGGCACATCTTCATCGACCCGAACCCGGACGCGGCCGTCTCCTACGCCGAGCGCCGGCGCCTGTTCGAGCTGCCGCGCTCCTCGTGGGCCGACTACGACACCGCGCTGCTGTCCCCGGGCGGCGGCATCCACCCGCGCTCCGCGAAGGCCATCCCGGTCAACGCGCAGATGCGCGAGGCCCTCGGGATCGAGGCGGGCGTCACCAAGATGACCCCGGCCGAGCTGATGCAGGCCGTCCTGCACGCCCCCGTGGACCTGCTGTGGAACGGCGGCATCGGCACCTACGTCAAGGCGACGACCGAGACGCACGCCGAGGTCGGCGACAAGGCCAACGACGCCATCCGCGTCAACGGCGCCGACGTCCGCGCCAAGGTCATCGGCGAGGGCGGCAACCTGGGCCTGACCCAGCTCGGCCGCATCGAGTTCGCCCGCGTCGGCGCCGGCGGCGAGGGCGGCAAGGTCAACACCGACGCCATCGACAACAGCGCGGGCGTGGACACCTCCGACCACGAGGTGAACATCAAGATCCTGCTCAACGCGGTCGTCGCCGACGGCGACATGACCCTCAAGCAGCGCAACTCGCTGCTCGCTGAGATGACCGACGAGGTCGGCCGGCTCGTGCTGCGCAACAACTACGCGCAGAACGTCGCCCTGGCCAACGGCGTCGCCCAGGCGTCGAGCCTGCTGCACGCGCAGCAGCGGTTCATGCGCCGCCTGGAGCAGGCCGGACTGCTCGACCGCAGCCTGGAGTTCCTGCCCTCCGACCGGCAGGTCCGCGAGCTGCTCGGCAGCGGCAAGGGCCTGACCCAGCCGGAGCTGGCCGTCTTGCTGGCCTACACCAAGATCACGGTGGCGGACGAGCTGATCGCCACCGAGCTGCCGGACGACCCGTACCTGCGCCGTCTGCTGGACGCGTACTTCCCGGCGGCGCTGCGCGAGAGGTTCCCCGAGCAGGTCGGCGCCCACGCGCTGCGCCGGGAGATCATCACCACGGTCCTGGTCAACGACACCGTCAACACCGGCGGTTCGACCTTCCTGCACCGCCTGCGCGAGGAGAGCGGAGCCTCCACGGAGGAGATCGTCCGGGCGCAGCTCGCGGCCCGCGAGATCTTCGGCCTGGCCGAGGTGTGGGACGCGGTCGAGGCGCTGGACAACAAGGTCGCGGCCGACGTCCAGACCCGGGTGCGGCTGCACTCGCGGCGCCTGGTCGAGCGGGGCACGCGCTGGCTGCTGAACAATCGGCCGCAGCCGCTGCAGATCACCGAGACCATCGAGCTGTTCGCCGACCGGGTCGCGCAGGTCTGGAGCGAGCTGCCGAAGCTGGTGCGCGGTGCGGACCTCGAGTGGTACCAGCTGGTGCTGGACGAGCTGGCGCGCGAGGGCGTGCCGGAGGAGCTGGCGGCCAAGGTCGCCGGGTTCTCGTCGGCGTTCCCGACGCTGGACATCGTCGCGATCTCCGACCGCACCGGTGTCGACCCGCTCGGTGTCGCCGAGGTGTACTACGACCTCGCCGACCGCCTCGACATCACCCAGCTGATGGACCGCATCATCGACCTGCCGCGCGCGGACCGGTGGCAGTCCATGGCCCGTGCCTCCATCCGCGAGGACCTGTTCGCGGCGCACGCCGCGCTGACCGCCGACGTGCTGGCGGCCGGCAACGGGGACTCCACGCCGGAGGAGCGGTTCAAGGCGTGGGAGGAGAAGAACGCGGCGATCATCAGCCGGGCGCGGACGACCCTGGACGAGATCCGCGGGTCGGACGACTTCGACCTGGCGAACCTGTCCGTGGCGATGCGGACCATGCGGTCGCTGCTGAGGGCTCACGCCTGAGTCCCGGCCCCACCGCACGAGGCCCCGGCCCCCGGATTCCGCTCCGGGGGCCGGGGCCTTCCCGTTTCGGCGGGCCGGGGGCTGGGCCGGGGCGGGGGCCGGGGCCTGGGGCCGGGGCAGGGAGCGCACCGGGTGGGGCGGCGGTGCGCGGCCCCAAGTACCCTGAGTCCGGCTGCACTTGTACGGACCATGGGACAGCTGGCGCTGCGGGGGACACGCATGTGGGGACGGGGCACGGTCCTGGGGGACCGGTACACGCTGACCGAGCGGATCGGCGGCGGCGGGATGGGCGAGGTGTGGCGGGCCGACGACGCCGTGCTCCGGCGGCAGGTCGCCGTCAAGGTCCTGCTCCCGGCGCTGCTCGACGACCCGGCGTTCGCGGCGCGGTTCCGCAGGGAGGCCACGGTCCTCGCCTCGCTCAGCCACCCCGGCATCGTCGACGTCCACGACTACGGCGAGAGCCCGATCGAGTCCGGTGAGCAGGTCGCCTACATCGTCATGGAGCTCGTCGAGGGGCGGCCCCTGAACGAGGTCCGGGCGCAGTCCGGTCCGCTGCCGCCCGAGCAGGCGCTCGACATCGCCGGGCAGGCCCTGGACGCGCTGCACGCGGCACACCTCCAGGGCGTGACGCACCGCGACATCAAGCCGTCGAACCTGATGCTGGGCCCCGACGGCCGGGTGACCGTGACGGACTTCGGCATCGCGCGCTCCAGTGCGGCCAGCACCGGTATCACCGACTCCCACGCCGTGCTCGGCACGGCCCTCTACATGGCCCCGGAGCAGGCCGAGGGGCTCGGGGCCATCGCGGCCTCCGACCTGTACTCCATGGGCGTGGTCGTCTACGAACTGCTCACCGGGGAGCCGCCGTTCACCGGCGAGTCCGTGGTCGAGATCGCGCTCAAGCACGTCCGGGAGCCCGCGCCCGCCCTTCCCGAGGCCCTGCCGGAGCCGGTGCGCGCGTTCGTGGCGCGGGCCCTGGCCAAGCGGCCCGAGGAGCGGTACGCCGACGCCTCGGTGATGGCCGCCGCGGCGCGCCGTGCGGCCGCCGGACGGCCGCTCGGCGAGCTGGACGCCCCGGCGGGGCCGGGCGTGGCCGGGCCGGCGGGGGCCGCCGCGGCGGACGGGGCGGGCGGGGCCGGTGCGGCGGACGGGGCGGGTGCGGCGGGGGCTTCCGGGCGGAGGAAGTGGTGGCAGCGGCTGGGCGTCCCCGAAGGGGTCGTCGTGCCGGTCGCCGTCTCGGTGTGCGTGACGGCGACGGTGGCCGTCACCGTCTTCCAGATCGCCCCGTGGGCGAAGGAGGCCGACGCGGCGGGCGCCGGCGGCCGGCCCTCCCCGTCGGTGGCCGCACCCGCGGCTTCCGGCGGCGCCGGCCAGGTGCCCGGGGCCTCCGCCACCCCGGGCGCTGCGCAGGGCACCCCGTCCGCCCCCTCGGCCCCCGGGCCCGGCCAGGATCCCGCAGCCGCGCAGGGCGGCGCCGTGGGCGGCCCCGCGCCGGGCGGACCCGGGGGCGGCGGCACCCCGGGCGGCGGTGCCGCCGGCGGGGGCGGCACCACGAACCCCTCCGGGGGAGGCGGCACGCCGTCGGGCGGCGGCACCCCCTCCGGCGGCGGGCAGCAGGGCGGCGGCGGCACCCCGGGCGGCGCGGGCGGCGGCTCCGGGTCCGCCCCGCCCGCCGGATGCGGCGCCGGCGTGTGGGGCGCGATCACCAACGTGGGGGACGGGCTCAAGGTCGGCCTGGCGTCGAACAGCACCGCCGCCGGGACCAAGGTGGTGATGGGCGGGACCACGGCGCTGGGCTGGGTGTACGAGCGGAGCAACTACGAGTCCTTCCGCGCCTGCTCCCCGAGCGGCCCGTACCTCGGCCGGGCGCTGACGCAGTTCGGCGACACGGTGCGCGCCGAGCTCGGCGGCGGCGGAGGCGTGTGGTGGAACCTGGAGCGGGTTGCCGGGACCGGCGCCTACCTCATCAAGGACATCGCCTTCCAGGGCGGCTGCCTGACCGACAACGGCCCCGGGCAGCAGCTGACGGTGGTCGCCTGCGTCTCCGGCAGCAAGGCCCAGCAGTGGCGGGTGCCGTGAGGCGCCGCCGGGTTGCCGTGCGGTGAGGCGCCGCCGGTTGCGGTGATGCGGGTGACGCGCCGTTGCGGGGGCTCTGCCCCCGAGCCCCCGCGCCTCAAACGCCGGCGGGGCTGGAGCGGCGCCGCGAGCGCCGGCGGGGCTGGAGCGGCGCCGCGAGCGCCGGCGGGGCTGGTGCGGCGCCGCGAGCGTTGGGCTTGGATGGGCGGGGGCGTCAGGTGCCGCGGGTGTAGGACTCGTACGCGTCGCAGACCTCCTTGGACGGGCCGTCCATGCGGAGGGTGCCCGACTCCAGCCAGATCGCCCGGTCGCAGGTCTCGCGGACCGTGCCGAGGCTGTGGCTGACCAGGAAGACCGTGCCGGCCCGTGCGCGCAGTTCCTCGATGCGGGCCTGGCTGCGGCGCTGGAAGGCCGCGTCACCGGTGGCGAGGGCCTCGTCGATCATCAGGACCTCGTGGTCCTTCGCCGCGGCGATGGAGAAGCGCAGCCGGGCCCCCATGCCCGAGGAGTACGTGCGCATCGGCAGGGAGATGAAGTCGCCCTTCTCGTTGATGCCGGAGAAGTCGACGATGTCCTGGTAGCGCTCGCGGATCTGCCGTCTGCTCATTCCCATGGCCAGACCGCCGAGGATGACGTTGCGCTCGCCGGTCAGATCGTTCATCAGGGCGGCGTTGACCCCGAGCAGCGACGGCTGGCCCTGGGAGTAGACCTTGCCGCGGGCGACCGGCTGCAGGCCCGCGATGGCCGCCAGCAGGGTGGACTTGCCCGAGCCGTTGGTGCCGATGAGGCCGATGGCCTCGCCCTTGTACGCGGTGAAGGAGACCCCGCGCACGGCGTGCACCTCCCGCACGCCCGGCGCCGGCTTGCGGGAGACGATCCGGCTGAGCGCGGCGGTGGCGCCGCCCTTGCGGCCGCCGGAATGGACCTTGTAGACGACGTGCACGTCGTCGGCGATGACCGTCGGGACGCGGGCGGCGGTTGCGGTGGGGTCAGCCACGGCCGTACTCCTCTTCTGCCTTCCAGAACCAGACGAACCCGCCGACGCCGGCGAGCAGGGCCCAGCCGACGGCGATCGCCCACACGTGGGGCGGCAGGGCGTGCGCGTGGAAGCTGTCGATCAGGGCGTAGCGCATGAGGTCGATGTAGACGGCCGCCGGGTTGGTCTTCAGGGCGAGGACCACCCAGTGCGGCACCTGGTCCTGGCTCAGCATCCCGTCGATGGACCACATCACGCCGGAGGAGTACATCCAGGTGCGCAGGACGAACGGCATCAGCTGGCTGACGTCCGGGCTCTTGCTGCCGATGCGGGCCATGACCATGGCGCAGCCCGCGCAGAAGACGGCCGTGAGGAAGAGGACGGGGAGAGCCAGCAGCCAGGACGGGGAGGGCAGTTGGCCGAAGGCCAGCAGGAGCAGGACCAGCGCGCCCATGGTGACCAGCAGCTGCTGGAAGAGCTGGACCACGGAGGCGAGGGGCAGGCTGGCGCGCGGGAAGTGCAGGGCGCGGACCAGGCCGAGGTTGCTGTGGACGGCGCGGGTGCCGGCGTTGACCGAGCTGCCGATGAAGTCCCAGACGAAGATGCCGGTGATCAGGAACGGCAGGTAGTCGGGCACGCCGTGGCTGGCGTGCATGACGATCCCGAAGATGAAGTAGTAGACGGCGGCGTTCAGCAGCGGGGTGGCCAGGTGCCAGACCTGGCCCAGCTTCGCCGTGCTGTACGTGGCCTGCATCCGGGCGGTGGCGTACGCGGTCACGAAGTGGCGGCGCTCCCACAGGCCGCGCACGTAGGCCGGCAGCGGGGGGCGGGCGCCGCTGACCGTCAGGCCGTGGGCGGCCGCCAGTTCGGCGGGGGTGGGGCGGGCGGGCGCCGTTGCGGGAGCCAGGGTCGGTGGGGTCACAGGGGCCGCTTTCGACGGGGTCGGGCGTCGGGGGGCGATGGGACGGAACCGTATCGTCGCTACGGCGAGGTTAGGGCCCACTGCGACGGAACGCAACCGTATCGTCGTGACGGATTGGGGTCGGCGTGCGCGGCTATGCTCTGTCCATGACCACGGACGCCTCCACTCCCGACGACGCCCCCGCCGCCGACCCGGCCCCCGCCCGCCGCGCCCCCGCCGGGGCCGCCGTGCTGCGCGAGGACGTGACCGCGGCGATCCGGTCCGCGGTGCTGGACGAGCTGGCCGCGGTCGGGTTCTCGCGGATGTCCATCGAGGGGATCGCCCGGCGCGCCGGCGTCGGCAAGACCGCCGTCTACCGGCGCTGGAAGTCCAAGCTGCACCTGGTCCTGGACCTGGTGCAGGCCTTCGCGGCGGACGGCCTGCCCGTGCCCGCGACCGGCTCCCTCCACGGGGACGTACGGGCCCTGCTGGAGGTGATGTCGCACCTGCTGCGCCACCCGGTGGCCTCCGCGGTCATCCCCGACCTGCTCGTGGAGGCGGCCCGCAACCCCGAGCTCGGGGACGCCGTGCGCGGCGCCCTGCTCGACGGCGAGCTGCGGATGGCGCAGGGCATCGTCGCGGACGCCGTGGCGCGCGGCGAGCTGCCCCCGGGCACCGACCCCGGCCGGGCGCTGGACCTGGCGATCGGCCCCTTGTACTGGCGGCAGGTGGTGGTGCGCGACGAAGCCCCGCCGGCCTACCTCGACGAACTGGCCGAAGCCGTGGTGGCGGGCCTGACGTCCGCCCGCGGCTGAGCCCACGCGTTTGCGACGGGTCGTAGGAGCGGAACTGGATCCGCCGGAGAGAACAAGGGAAGAGCAGAAAGAGAAGAGAGACCAGAGGGACGGGAAGGACGGTCAGAGGAACAGATCGGCCAGCCTGTCGTAGTAGCGCATGCGCGCGGAAACAGAGCTGCGGGCCGCGGACAGGTAGTCCTGGGCCAGCGAGGGGTCGTGTGCGATCAGCTCGGAGGCTATGTGCGCGATCAGAGCCGAATGCTCGGTGTCCTCGTCGATGTTGGCGTTCAGGAATTCACCGTGCTCGACCTCGGGCGCCGCGCTTTCGAATGCCCTTTTGACGGCGCCGTATTCCGGGACGAGCATCTGCTCGTTGCCCACGCCCAGCGCCCCGAGGGCCGCCACCGGGGAGCCCATCGCGGACGCCAGGTCCCGCAGGAAGTCGTAGGTCGGTTCCGCGGGCGTCACGGAGTCGGGCGCGATCCCCATGCTGTGCGCCAGGCGGTGCAGCAGCCAGGGGTGGGAGGCCCGTGCGACGCCGTCCTTCACGCCTCCGTGCTCCCCATGGAGGACCAGGTTGAAACGGGCCCGCTGGTGGACGTTGACCAGCGCGCTGCCGGTCAGGCTGAGGAGCTGCGCGAAGACCCCGGTGACGAACAGCTCCTGCGACACCCAGAACTCCAGCGCGGGCCGCGATCCCGCCGCGATCTCGAAGAACCGGTGCCGCTCCACCCCGCTCTCGGGGACCAGCCGGCTCGCCTCCTCCACCACCGGATGCAGGGGGACGGCCTCGGCGGGCAGGAAACGTGCACCGTACTGCCATTGGACGAAGTTCGATTCGACGAGCCTGCCGGCTAACTCCGCGTTCCAGGGAGCGGTCAACGCCATGACGAGAACACCTCTTCCGTGTGGGGACGCCCGACGGTCGATCACAGGGCAAGGCGCTCCCATAGTGGCGCAGAAGCAGACGCTCCGCTGGCGTATTAACCGGAAGGGCAGACGGCCCGGCTAGGGCCACAGCCCGGGAGTGGTCAGCGGGGCCAGCGTGGGCCCAGGGGCGAGGGGAGATCCGCCCGCCGGCCCCGTCGCCGAACCCGCAGCCGGCGCCGGCCGCCGCTCGTGCAGCGGAACCACCGGCGGAACCAGCGACGGCTGTCCCAGGAAGACGCGGCGCACCACCCGCTCCGCCGCGAGCCCGTCGTCGTGGGTGCAGAACCGCGCCCGGAACGCCGCCCGCAGCTGCGCCGAGCGCGAGCCCCGCCAGTGCCCGGTGGCGAAGATGTCCACCAGCTCGTCCTCGGTCCGGGCGATCGCGCCCGGCGGACACGAGCGCAGGTCGAAGTAGGTGCCGCGGGCCGCCTCGTACGCCTCCCAGTCGTCCGCGTGGATCACCATCGGCCGGTCCAGCGCCGCGTAGTCGAACATCAGCGAGGAGTAGTCCGTCACCAACGCGTCCGACGCCAGGCAGAGTTCCTCCACCGAGGGGTGCGCGGAGACGTCGATCAACCGCGGGTGGCGCAGGACCGGCGCAGCCGCCCCCGGGGTGTCGGGGGCCTCCGCGTACGTCAGGTGCCGGCGCACCAGCAGCGTGAACCGGGGGCCGAGGTCCCGCAGCACCCGCTCGAAGTCCAGGTGCTCGGGCCGGCTGCGCCGGTAGTCGCGGTGGGTCGGCGCGTACAGGATCGCCGTCGAGCCGGCCGGGATGCCGAGGCGTTCGCGCAGCTCCGCCACGTCCTGCCCGGTGGCCCGGTGGAAGGCGTCGTTGCGCGGGTAGCCGTACTCCAGCGTCGTGTACGAGGCCGGCACCGCCCGCTCCCACACCAGGGTCGAGTGCCGGTTCGCGGACAGCAGGTAGTCCCACTGGTCCGCGCCGCGCAGCAGGCCCTCGAAATCCGCCGTGGGGGTGGCCGCCGGGCGGTCCTGGAGGTCCAGGCCGACCCGCTTGAGCGGGGTGCCGTGCTGGGTCTGGAGCAGGACCTGGCCCGGGCGCTTGACCAGGGACCGGTCGAAGTTGACGTTGGTCGTCAGGTACGTGGCCCGCGCCAGCGCCGTCCAGTACGCGGCCGAACCCGGCCGCAGCAGGGTCGTCTGCGGCGGCAGGGTCGCCGCGTGGCGGGGGTCGCAGATCCACGCCGTCCGCATCCCGGGCGCGAGCTCGCGCAGCTTGGCCTCGATCGCCGCCGGGTTGCAGGCGTAGCCGCCGTGCCAGTACGCGGAGAACACCGCCAGTTCCGGCCACAGCGGCAGCAGCCGCTGGATGCGGTAGTGCAGGCGCAGCGCGCTCTCGCGCAGCCCCCGCCCCAGCGACCGCGCGCCGCCGCCCGCCGCCAGGGCCGCCGCGCGCAGCACCGACAGGGTGCGGTAGGTGCGGCGCACGCCGAGCCGCATCAAGGCGTGCCGGATCCGGTCCGTGCGCGACAGCGGCAGCGGCAGCGGCAGCGGCGGCGAGCCGGCGGCCCGGTGCCGGCGCAGCAGCACCGAGGCCCGGGCGAAGAACTCCGCCCGGGCCGCGCGCGGCAGGCGGCGCGGGTCGGCGTACACGGCGCAGAAGTGCTCGGCCATCCGCCGGTGCACGGCCGGCCGCCACCGCTCCAGTTCCGGACGGGTGGCCAGGAAGCCGAAGACCCGCTCGTACTGGTCGAGGACGTCCAGGTGGCGGCGGCTGGTGGTGGTCAGGATCGAGCCGGTGCGCCGCTGCCGGTAGTGCACGCAGACCCGGTCCAGGACGGCGATCGACTCGGCGGCCAGCAGCGCCGGATACGTCCAGGGGGTGTCCTCGTACAGGCCGGTCGGGAAGGACAGGCCCTCGCGCTCGGCGTACTCGCGGCGGTAGGCCTTGTTCCACACCACCATCAGCATGCCCAGCAGGCAGGGGCGGTCGGCGAGCCGGAAGCTGGCCGGGCCGTCCTCCCTGAGGCGGTGCGCGAGCCGGTTGCGGACCAGCTCGCCGGTCCAGAAGGCGCGCGCGTAGTCGTAGACGAGGACGTCGGGGGAGCCGGTGTCCTTCAGCCGGTCGGAGATGGCCTGCAGGGCGCCGGGGGCGAGGGTGTCGTCGCCGTCGAGGAAGACCAGGTACTCGCCGGTGGCCCGGGCCAGGCCCGCGTTGCGGGCCGGGCCCAGGCCCAGGTTGTGTGCCAGGTGCACGGCCGTGACCCGGGGGTCGCGGGAGGCGTACTCGTCGATGATCGCCCCGCAGGCGTCCGGGGAGGCGTCGTCGACGGCGATCAGCTCCAGGTCCGGGCAGTCCTGCGAGAGGACCGAGTCCAAGGTCTCCTGGAGGTACGCCTGAACCTTGTACGCGGGCACGATGACGCTGAACCGGGGCACGGCACATCCAGGGGTCGGCGCGGGCACTTTGCCCAGGAACCCCCGGCGTGGCGATCGGGTTACGCCGCATGCGGCAAACGGGTTACACAGCGTCAGCGTCAGCGTCAGCGCTAGCGTCACTTCACCGCGCCGGCCATCACCCCCGTCGTGAACTGCCGCTGGAACGCGAAGAACACCACGAGCGGCACCACCATCGACAGGAACGCGCCCGGCGCGAGCACATCGATGTTGTTGCCGAACTGCCGGACCTGCTGCTGCAGGGCCACCGTGATCGGCGGGTGCGCCGAGTCCGCGAAGACCAGCGCCACCAGCATGTCGTTCCACACCCACAGGAACTGGAAGATGCCCAGCGAGGCGATCGCCGGCCCGCCCAGCGGCAGCACCACCCGCGCGAACAGCCGCAGTTCGCCCGCCCCGTCGAGGCGGGCCGCCTCCAGCAGCTCCCGCGGGATCTGCGCGAAGAAGTTGCGCAGCAGGAACACCGAGAACGGCAGCCCGAACGCGGTGTGGAACAGCACCACCCCGGCGGTCGTCTCGAACAGGCCGACCGCGCCGAACAGTTCCGAGACCGGGATCAGCGCCACCTGTACCGGCACCACCAGCAGGGCGACGACCACCAGGAACAGCCAGTCCCGGCCCGGGAAGTCCAGCCAGGCGAAGGCGTACCCGGCGAACGCGCCGAGGACGAGGACCAGCGCCGTCGCCGGCAGGGTGATGGCCACGGTGCTGAGCAGCGCACTCGTGATGGTGTGGTCGGCGAGCAGCCGCTCGTAGTTCCCGGTGGTCAGCCGGGCCGGGGCCGTCAGCGCCTGCCACCAGCCGCCCTCGCTCAACGCGCTCGGATCGAGGAAGGAGGAGACCAGCAGGCCGATCGTGGGCAGCAGCCAGAACAGGCCCGCGCAGACCAGGAAGACCCGCACGGCCCCGCCGGCCGCCTTCGCCGCAGCGGTGTGCACCCAGCTCATCGGCCCGCCTCCCGGCGCATCCGGCGGATGTTGTAGAGCATGACCGGCACCACGAGCACCAGCAGCAGCACCGCGATGGCGCTGCCGAGCCCCTGGTCGGCATCCGTGCCGAAGGAGGTCCGGTACAGCTGCAGGGCCAGCACGTTCGCATCGTCCTGCACCGAGCCCGGCGCGATCACGAAGACCAGGTCGAAGATCTTCATCACGTTGATGACGAGCGTCACCAGGACCACCGCCAGGACGGGCGCCAGCAGCGGCACCGTGACCCGGCGGAACACCTGCCACTCGTTCGCCCCGTCCACCCGCGCCGCCTCCAGCAGCTCCCGCGGCACCGCAGCCAGTCCCGCCCCGATCAGCACCATCGCGAACCCGGCCCACATCCACACGTACGCCCCGATGACCGAGGGGGTCACCAGGGCCGGGCCGAGCCACTCCACCCCCGCGTACGGCTCCTTGAAGTTCGACGCGGGCAGCCGCAGCAGCGCCCCGTCGGCCTTCGCGGACAGGGTGAAGGTGCCGTCCGCCCGGGTCGTCGCCGCATCGACCACCCGGCCGTCCTTGACCGCCTCCACGCGCATCCCGGCGAAGCCGGATTCCGCCGGGTCGACCGCGTTCGTACGGCCGCCGCCGCCCCGCGTGAAGTCCTGCCAGGCCGTGCCCGTGACCTTCCCCGGCTCCGCGGGCGCGGCCCTTGCCGTACGGGTCCCCTCGGGCAGGGCCTCCGGCGCCACCCCGACCAGCGGCAGCAGCACCGGCACCCCCGCCCGTACCGGCTCCCGGGTGGTGAAGCCGCCCGCGGCGGCGCCCTGCTCCGGGACCAGCGGCGAGTCCCGGCCCGGGCGGGCCTTGGGGAACGCCGAGGCCGGGGCGAAGGTGTCGTGGACGCCGACCCAGACCGCGTTGGCGACGCCGCGGTCGGGGTCGTGGTCGTAGACGAGGCGGAAGATGATGCCCGCCGCCAGCATCGAGATCGCCATCGGCATGAAGACCAGCAGCTTGAACGCCGTGCCCCAGCGCACCCTTTCCGTCAGCACCGCGAAGACCAGGCCCAGCGCGGTGGCCGTGGCCGGGGCCAGCACCACCCACAGCGCCGTGTTCTTCACGGCCGTGCGGATCGCGTCGTCGCGCAGGATCTGCGCGTAGTTGTCCGCTCCGACGAAGGTGTCGCCGGAGCGGTCGAAGAAGCTGCGGTACAGCGAGTACCCGATCGGGTGCACGACGAGGGCGCCCAGCAGCACCAGCGCCGGCAGGAGGAACGCCGCCGCGACCAGCCGGCGCCGCCGCTCCTGCCGGGCGCGCGGATCCGCAGCGGCGGCCGGGCGCGCGGCCGCCGCCGTACCGGTGCCCCTACCGGCCGTGGCTGCCACGGCTCAGTTCCCGTACGCCTTGGCCGCGTCCGCCTCCAGTCTGGCCTGCGTGCCCGCCACGTCCCCCGGGTTCGCCAGGAAGTCCTGGAGCGCCTTCCACTCGCCCGCGCCCGGGGTGCCGCCGAAGGCCGCCGGGGCCTGGTCGGACATGTCGAAGCGGAAGTCGTCGCCCGCCTTGATCAGCGCCTGCGCGATGCGGCCCTGGATCTCGTTGGGGTAAGCGTCCGGGCCCACCGCCTTGTTGGGGGAGAGGAAGCCGCCCGCACGGGCCTGGATCCGCGCCGCGTCCGGCGACGCCAGGAACGTCAGCAGCGCCTGCGCGCCCTTCGACGGCTTCAGCGCGACCGCCACGTCGCCGCCCGACACCACCGGCTCCTTCTCGCCGACCGCCGGGAACGGGAACACCAGCGCGTCCTTGCCGATCTCCGCCTTGGTCTGCGCGATGTTCACCGCCACGAAGTCGCCCTCGAAGACCATCGCCGCCGCCGGCCGGTCGCCGCCGGTGAACGTCTGCGTCACCGACTTGGGGAACTCGGTCGCCAGCGCCCCGCTCGGGCCGCCCGCCAGGAAGTCCTTGCGGGACAGCAGCTCCCCGAAGGTGGTCAGCGCCTGCCGGACGCTGTCGTCCGTCCACTTGATCTGGTGCTTCGCCAACTGGTCGTACTTCTGCGGGCCGGCCTGCGAGAGGTAGATGTTCTCGAACCAGTCGGTGAGCGTCCAGCCGTCCGCACCGGCCACCGAGAACGCCGGGGTGCCCGACGCGGACAGGGTGTCGGCCGCGGTCAGCAACTCCTTCCAGGTCTTCGGCGGCTGCACGCCGGCCGCCTCGAAGGCCTTGGCGTTGTACCAGATCAGCGACTTGTTGGCCGCCTTGTAGTACACCCCGTACTGGGTCCCGTCGACCGCGCCCAGCTTCTTCCAGCCGTCCGAGTAGTTCTTGTCGAGCTGCGCCCGGGCCTCGGGGCCCACCGGCTGCGCCCACTTGTTCTGCACCGCCGCGGTCAGCGCGCCGACCTGCGGCAGCAGCGCCACGTCCGGGGGCTGGCCGCCCGCGATCTTCGTACCGAGGAAGGTCACGATCGGGTCCTGCGCCGGGACGAACGTGACGGTGGCCCCCGTCCGCTTCTCGAACTCCCTCAGCACCTTGGTGAAGTTCGCCTGCTCCGGCCCCGTCCAGACCGCCGCGACCTCCAGCTTCTCCCCGTCCAGCCGGGGTAAGGCCACCGACTGCGCGTCGGAGGCGCCGGAGGTCGGCGGGCTGCCCTTCGTGCCGTTGCCGCCGCCGTCCCCGCACGCGCTCAGCGCGAGGACGCCCGCGGCCGCCAGCGCCGCCCAGGCGGCGGGGCCCCCGCCCCTGTGCCGGCTCCCCTTCCTGCGGTTCTTCGATCGGCTCGCTTCGGGCCTGCTGCGCATGGCTCTGCCCCCGATTCCCGTGGTGTGACCTGACCCACAGGTCTACGCCGAGCCGCGCACCCCCGCAATACCGCCTCGCCGGGCCGCACCGCCCCCGCGGCGGCGCGGCGGGCGCCGGGCCCGGCTGCGTCAGGGCGCCGCCGGGAACGGCACGGGTATCGCCGAGACCAGGTGCGAGGCGCGGTCCAGTGCGCTGGCCAGCAGGGCCAGGTCCGTCGGGCCGTTGCCGAGCTCGCGCACCGGGCGGCGGGCCGGCGGATCACCCATCCGGTCCCACTCCAACGGCACCACCGTCGGCCGCAGGGTCGCCGTCCGCGGGATCCGCCCGGTCACCCGCCCGCCCTGGAACGGGACCGTCCGCCCGTCGGCGAAGCAGAGCCGGCCGCGGCCGGGGCCCGGCTGGTCCGGGGCGTCCAGCTCGACGCGCAGCGGGCCCGAGCGGGCCAGCTCGGTGTCGGCCGTACGGTCGGGGCGGGCGCTCGCGGCCACCAGGTGCACCCCGAGCCGGGCCCCGTCGCGGGCCACCGCCTCCAGTGCACGCACCACCGAGCCGGCGGCGGGGCGGCCCGCGCTGCCCAACGCGGGCGCGACCAGGGCGTCGTAGTCGTCGACCAGCACCACCAGGCGCGGCAGCGGGCTCGGCCCGGCGGCCGGCTCGGTGCGCACGGCGGAGGCGCGCAGCCGCAGGGTTCCGGTGCGCGGCGGATCGAGCTCGCCGCCGCCGAGGTGTTCGCCGGAGGCGGGCGGGCGCGGCGCCGCCATCCGGTCGGACCGGGCGCCCTGCGCGTGCCAGTCGGCGAAGGCCGTCCCCTCCAGCAGCTCCGCCCGCCGCTTGAGCTCGGCACCGAGGGCCTGCGCGAACTCCCGCATGCGCACGGGGTCCGAGGCCACCAGGTGGGCGGCCACGTGCGGCAGCTCGGCGGCGGGCAGCAGCCCGTCGCCCCGCTCGCCGCCCGCGCCGTCGAGCAGGACCAGGCCCAGCCGGTCGGGCCGGGCCGCGGCCGCCAGCGAGGCCGCGATCGCGCGCAGCAGCTCGGTGCGGCCGCTGCCCGCCGGGCCCTCGACGAGCAGGTGCGGGCCGTCGTGGACCAGTTCGGCCCCGACCGGGCCGCCGCGCCCGCTGCCGAGGACGAGCTCGACGAGCCCGCCGACGGCCCGGCTCTCGTCCGTGGCGGCCGCCCAGCGGGCCATCAGCGACGCCGGCGTGGCCCGGGCCAGCCCGAGCTCGTCCAGGAGCCGGGCCGTGGCCGGCAGCGCGGCGGCCGACCGCTGCGGGCCCCCCGCGGGCTCGGCCCGCAGCGGGGCCAGGGCCCGGGCGAACCGCTCGGCCCAGGCCGCGGAGACCGCGTCCGCGGTGGCGGTGGTGCCGGGCGTCACCGGGCGCCCGCCGGTCACGGCGAAGGTGCGCACGGTCGTGGCGACCTCCCCGCTCAGCAGGGCGGCCGCCCCGCAGTCCCGGAAGGCGGGGGTGGCCGCGGCGGCGGCCTCGTAGGTCTCGGTGAGCGGGGAGGCGGGCGTGGCCGCGGCCGTCTCGGCCAGGACCAGGAGGTGGATCCCGGCCGCCGCACCGTGCGAGGCGAGCCGGCCGGTCAGCTCGCGCAGCGCCGCCGTGCCCGGATCGCCGTCCAGCACCAGGAGCGTGTACGGGCCCCGGTGCGCGGCGGCGGCCTCGCGGACCGCCCCGCGGTCGGCGCCCGCCCAGGGGGCGCCGAGGGGGCCCTCCTCCAGGCGGCGGGTCAGCTCCCCGGCCCGGGCGGCCGCCTGCTCGGTGTCGTACGCCAGCAGCAGCCGGCAGTCCTGGCCGTGCGCGGGCCGCACGTGCGGCAGCCAGCCGAGCCAGGCCCAGTCCTCGCGGCGCTGCTCGACGGGGCGGGCCCGGTCGCTGCTGATGAGGACGATCTCCAGCTGGGCCGGCGCGTGCAGGGCGGCGAGCTGGGCGACCACGGACCGGGCGACCCCGGCCAGGCGGGGGCGCGGGCCGGCGATGCCGAGCGCGCCGACGTCCTGGAGCGCGACGCGGCTGCCGGCGCCGAGTCCGACCTCGAGCCGGCCGGGCTCGCGGGACCACAGCCGGGGGGTCGGCCCGAGGGCGGCCAGCAGCAGCGCCGCCGGATCGTCCACGTCGGGCACGGCGGCCACCGGACCGCCGCCCGGGAGCTCCTCCTCCGCCCCGGTCTCGCCCCGGACCCACCGCCGGGCCCAGGCCCCGAACCCGCCCCGCCGCCGGATGCCGCCGGCCCGGCCCTGCGGCCGGTCTGCGGCCGAGGGCGGCTCCGCGGGGCCGACGGCATCGGCGGCCGCACCGCCGGGGCCGTGGCCGCCGTGGCCGCCGGAGCCGTGCTCGCCGGGGCCGTGCCCGCCCGCGCCGTGGCCGCCGGCGAGGGGGCCGGCCGCTGCGGCGCCGCTCGGACCGGGTGCGGCGGCTCCGGCCGCGCCGAGCCCGCCCGCGGCGGCCCACACCGCGCCGGAGAAGCCTCCGCCAGCGGCCGCTGCGGCCGAGCCGGGACCGGGCAGGGGGGCTCCCGCCGGGCCGTGCCCGCCCGCGGCGGCTCCCGACCGGCCGGGAGCGCCCGCGGCTCCGGCCGCGCCGGCCGCGTCCGGACCGCCGGTGGTGGAGCCGCCGTCCCCGGCGCCGCCGTCCCTGGGGCCGAAAACCTCTCCCGGTACGCCGCCGCCCGCGGCCGCGCCCTGCCGGGATCCGCCGCCGTGGCCCGCCGGACCGCCCCGCGCTCCGGCGATCCCGGCCCCCGCCGGCCGGGCCGCACCGGCCCGGTCCGCTTCGGCCGGCCCCCACGGGCCCGCGCCGGGGTGCGTCCCGGGGCGTGCGCCGGCTTCTGCGGCGCCCGAGGGCCCCGGCTGCACCGGGATGCCGAAGCCGGCCGGGCCGGCCAGGCCCGGGCGCGGGGCCGGGCCGGCGGGACCGGCGGGGCCCTGCGGGCGGGCGGGGGCGGGGGCCGCCGGGCGGGGCGCGGTGTCCGGCCGGGGGTGCGCCGGGAGGCAGAGGTGGCCCTCGTGGTCGGGGGCCGTCGGGAGGCGGCCCGGGGAGCCCGCGGCCAGCCGCAGCGTGGTCTCGCCGACGCGCAGCAGCGCGCCCGGGTCCAGGGCCACCGGCCGGGTGCCCACCTGCGTGCCGTCCACCGTCGTGCCGTTCGTGGACTCCAGGTCGGCCACCGCGACCCGCCCGTCCTCCCGTACGGTCACCGCGCAGTGCAGCCGGGACACGTCCGGGTCGTCCAGCGGGACGTCCGCGTCGGCGGAGCGGCCGATCCGGATCGCGCCCGGGTGCAGCAGGTGCACCCCGCCCGCGTCCGGCCCCGCGACCACGTGCAGTCGGGCCCCGGCGGCGGCGACCCCTTCGGCCGCGTCGGGCGCGGCGTCCGGCACGGGCCCGTGCAGCCCCAGCACCGCACCGTCGACGAGCGGCGGCTCCCCGAGCAGGGCGCGCTGCGGGTCGAGCCGCTCGGCCCCCGCGTACAGCACGACCGTGCCACCGGTGTCCGGGCCGCCGGCGGCGGCCGCCAGCCCGGAGGCCACCGCGGCCAGCGCGGTCCCCGGGGGCGCGGTGACGAGCACGTCACACCCGGCGGGCGCGGTCTGGTGGCCGCTGCGCGACCCGAGGACGGTCAGCCGGATCTGCATCGCCGTCAGCGGTCCCTTCTGCGCGGTGCGCAGTGCGTGCGCGCGGGCCCGGCTGGGTACGGAGGGGCAGGTGCCTGCCCGACCCCCCACCCGGCACGGCGCGTCGTCGTCCGGTCAGGTCTGCCCGGACGGCGGGGCTCCCGTCCCCGCCGTTCCGTACGTACGGGTGCATCCTCGCACCTGTCGCGGACAACACGCCCGGGACCCGCCAATAAATGATCTTGAATGGCCGAGGCCCGCGCAACGGGCGGTCACACCCGGACGCACACGTGCACGAAATCCCGCGGAGCAGCGAAAAAACGCCTGCGGCATAGGCCTCGAACATCACTCTTCGGACATATGTGCGGCAACCAACCTCCGGTACCCCGCGTCTTCCGCAGGGACACCCCCTAGAGTGGGCCGGAAAACACACCCAGCACCACGCACCACGAACCACGTGCACAGACGACAGCAGGGAGCGCGAGACGTGCGGCCAGTCGGCAGCAAATACCTGCTCGAGGAGCCGCTCGGGCGCGGCGCCACGGGCACCGTCTGGCGTGCCCGCCAGCGTGAGACCGCCGGCGCGGAGGCCGCCGTCGCGGGCCAGCCCGGCGAGACCGTGGCCATCAAGGTCCTCAAGGAGGAGCTGGCCCAGGACGCCGACATCGTCATGCGCTTCCTGCGCGAGCGCTCCGTCCTGCTGCGCCTGACGCACCCCAACATCGTCCGCACCCGCGACCTGGTCGTCGAGGGCGACCTCCTCGCCCTCGTCATGGACCTGATCGACGGCCCGGACCTGCACAAGTACATCCGGCAGAACGGCCCCTTCACCCCCGTCGCCGCGGCCCTGCTGACCGCCCAGATCGCGGACGCGCTCGCCGCCAGCCACGCCGACGGCGTGGTCCACCGCGACCTGAAGCCCGCCAACGTCCTGCTCGACGAGCGCGGCGGCCAGATGAAGCCGATGCTCACCGACTTCGGCATCGCCCGCCTCGCCGACTCCCCGGGCCTGACCCGCACCCACGAGTTCGTCGGCACCCCCGCCTACGTGGCCCCCGAGTCCGCCGAGGGCCGCCCGCAGACCTCCGCCGTCGACATCTACGGCGCCGGCATCCTGCTGTACGAACTGGTGACCGGCCGACCGCCGTTCGCCGGCGGCACCGCCCTGGAGGTGCTCCACCGCCACCTCAGCGAGGACCCGCAGCGCCCGCCGAACGTGCCCGAGCCGCTGTGGATCGTCATCGAGCGCTGCCTGCGCAAGGAGCCGACCGAGCGCCCCAGCGCCGAGAACCTGGCCCGCGGGCTGCGCGTCGTCGCCTCCGGCATCGGCGTGCACAGCGCTCCCGCCGAGGTCGAGGCCGCCCTCGGCGTCGGCGCCCTGCTCGCGCCCGACCCCTCCCCGGCGCCCGTCCCGGAGACCCCCGGCGCGGCCGACGCGTACGACCCGAACGCCATGACGAGCGTGCTCCCGCCGGTCGGCGCCGCCGACGCCACCACCGTGCTGCCGAGCACCGGCGCCCCGGGCGTCCCGGACGCCGACCCGACCTCCGTCATGCCGCCCGTGGAGCGGCCGGACCAGCCGCACCCCTGGCAATCGCAGATGCAGGCCGCGCGCGACCGCAACGAGCAGACGCAGATGCACTACCTCGACCCGGGCGAGGACCCCCTGCGCCGCCGGCCGCAGCGCCAGGCGCCCCCGTCGCCGCAGCAGCGGCCCCAGCAGCCGCAGCGCCCGCAGCAGCCCCCGCAGTACCGCCAGGGGCCGCCGCCGGCGTACCCGCCGCAGCAGCAGTACGCGCAGCCGTACCAGCAGCAGCCTCCGCAGCCGTACTACCCGCAGCCGCAGCAGGCGCCCCCGCCGCCGCAGCCCCAGCCGTACCAGCAGCAGCGGCCGGCCCCGCAGCAGCAGCCCCCGCAGGCCCCGCCGCCGCAGCCGCGGCCTCCGCGGGAGCCGCGCGAACCGCGCCGCCGCAGCGCCAACCCGGTCCGGATCCCGGGCCTCGGCTGCCTCAAGGGCTGCCTGGTGATGATCGTGCTGTTCTTCATCGCCGGCTGGCTCATCTGGGAGTTCACCCCGCTCCAGGAATGGGTCGGCACCGGGAAGAGCTGGTGGGACCAGGTGTGGACCTGGGGCGCCGACATCGTCGACTGGGTCGGCTCGATCGGCGACGCCGCCGGCGGGGGCGGCGGGAGCGGCGCCACCCCCTGACGGCACCGGAACCGGGCGCCCTCACCGGGCGCCCTCACCGGCGTCCGTCCGGCACCCCGGAACGCCGACTTCGTAGATTTGTCGACTTCCAGCACGTGATTTCGCCCGCAGAAGTGAAGGTCGCCGCGATCCATGACGTCCAACCCCCTCTCGGCCGCGTAGCTTTGGCCCAGTACGCCAGCCGCTGAGGGAGCAGTCGTGGCACGGAAAATCGGCAGCCGGTACACCGCGCACCAGATCCTGGGGCGCGGCAGCGCGGGCACGGTGTGGCTCGGCGAGGGGCCGGACGGGCCCGTCGCCGTCAAACTGCTGCGCGAGGACCTCGCGTCCGACCAGGAGCTGGTCGGACGCTTCGTCCAGGAGCGCAGCGCGCTGCTCGGCCTGGACCACCCGCACATCGTGTCCGTCCGCGACCTCGTCGTCGACGGCAACGACCTGGCCCTGGTCATGGACCTGGTGCGCGGTACGGACCTGCGCACGCGCCTGGACCGGGAGCGGCGGCTCGCCCCCGAGGCGGCCGTCGCGATCGTCGCCGACGTCGCGGACGCGCTGGCCGCGGCGCACGCGGCCGGGGTCGTGCACCGCGACGTCAAGCCGGAGAACGTCCTGCTCGACATGCAGGGCCCCCTCGGGCCGGGCGGGGCGCACCCCGCCCTGCTGACCGACTTCGGCGTGGCCAAGCTGATCGACTCGCCGCGGCGGGCCGGGGCGGTGGCCGGGGGCCCGGCCGGGGCGGGGCCCGGGGCCGGGGCCGGGCGGGCTTCCGCGCCCGCGACCCGGATCATCGGCACGCCGGACTACCTCGCCCCCGAGATCGTGGAGGGCCTGCCGCCGCGGGCCGCCGTCGACATATACGCCCTGGCCACGGTGCTGTACGAGCTCCTGGCCGGGTTCACGCCGTTCGGCGGCGGGCATCCGGGCGCGGTGTTGCGGCGGCACGTCACGGAGACCGTGGTCCCGCTCCCGGGCATCCCCGAAGAGCTGTGGCAGCTCATCGTGCAGTGCCTGGCGAAGGGGCCGGCCTCGCGGCTGCGGGCCTCCGAGCTGTCGGCCCGGCTGCGGGACCTGCTGCCGCTGCTGGCCGGCATGCCGCCGCTGGACGTGGACGAGCCGGACGATGCGGAGCCGGAGCCGGTGGAGGCCGGGGAGGCCCCGGCGGCCCCGGTCCGCCGCCGCGGCGCGATCCCGCTGGTGCCGGGCTCCGCAACGGACCCCAACCGGGACACCCACACCTCGATGCGGGTGCCGGCGCCGGACGAGCTGGCCGGGGGTGCGCTGGGCACCGCCCGCGTCCCGCGGCCGGCCGGAGGCCACCGTCCGGGCTCCGCCCGCCACCGCGCCGGCACGGTGCGGCGGCGCCGGCTGGCCCTGTCGGTGGGGGCGGCGGCCCTGGCCACGGGCCTGGCGGTGGGCGGCTGGCTGGCCGCCTCCGACGACCCCCCGGCCAAGACCCCGGGCCACTCGGCCCCCCCGAAGCGCTGACCGGCGCTCCGTACGCCGGGGGCTGCCCATGCCCCCGCTGCGCGGAGCCGTTCCCCCCCCGCCCCTTCGCGCGCCTCACACGCCGGCGGGGCTGATCAAGCCCGCGCGGCGTTTGAGCGCACCGGGCGCGGAGCGCACGGAACGGGGTCCGGGGCGTCAGCCCCGGTTTCGGGAAGGGGCGGGGTGGGGAAACGGCTCCGCGCAGCGGCAAGCGGCCGCGGCGGCCTCGGGGCCGTGGGTCAGGCCGCGACCAGTTCCGGGTGCCAGCGGCGGGCCACCGCCGGGTGGGCCCGGACCCAGCCCTTCAGCTCGTTGCGGCCGTACTCCGCGTGGAGCGGGTTGGAGGCGTCGTGCGCGACACCCGGCGCCGACTTCAGGTACTCGCCCGGCACGGTCTCCACCACCGCGTCCAGCCGCGGGTTGTAGAAGAACGGCACGGAGAACCGCTCCACCGCCCCCGGAGGGCTGACCACCCGGTGGTCGGTGGCCACCAGGTACCCCTCGGTGGCGATCTCCAGCAGCTCGCCGAGGTTGACCACGAACGCCCCCGGCATCGGCGGCACGTCCAGGTACCCGCCGTCCTTGACGACCTGCAGCCCTCCCACGGAGTCCTGCAGCAGCAGGGTCAGGAACCCGTAGTCCTTGTGCGCGCCGACCCCCTGGTCGGCGCCGGACGGAGCGGACCCGGGGTAGCGGATCAGCTTGGTGTGCAGGTGGGGCCGGTCCGCGAAGGCGGCGTCGAAGAAGTCGTGCGGGGCGCCGATGGAGGTCAGCAGCTCCTGCAGCAGCCGGTGGGCCACCCCGGCCAGCCGGGACTGCCAGTCCAGGACGACGGTCCGCAGCTCGGGCAGCGCCTCGGGCCACTGGTTCGGGCCTTCGAGCCACAGGTACGGCGGGTCGTCGGGCCCCACCACCGGCGCGGGCCGCTCGGCGCCGACGTCCAGCTGGTCGCGCCAGTCGGACGCCCCGCCGGTCAGCTCGTGGCCGATCCGGGTGTACCCGCGGAAATGGGGCGAGTTCAGGTTGCTGACGGCGAGCCTGTCGGCCTCCGGGAGGGCGAAGAAAGCCCTGGTCACGTCGAGTATGCGAGCACTCTCCGCATCGGTGATGCCGTGCCCGGTGAGGTGCAGGAAGCCGGTGTCCCGGGCTGCGGCGTGCAGCTGCTTCAGGAAATCGGCCCGCTGGGCCGGGTCGTCGGCCTGGGAGAGATCGATGACGGGGAGGGAGTGCGCGGACGGCATGACGGCTCCGTTTCGGATGTCACGGGGTCCTGTTCCCCGGAAGGTGTCGGGGCAGCGGAGGGGGAGGGCCGGCCGGCAGGGGTGGCGCCGGGGGCCGCGGGAGCCGCGTACAGGACCAAGTCGGATCGGGTGGATCAGGCTTGAGAACGGTCCGGCGGCAGACAGCTCGTCGTCGTGACACGCATGTGGTCCACATGGCGGCGCTTGACGAGGAGGAGAGTCATACCGTGAGCGTACGCCCGTATCGCCGTACATCAGAACGGGTGAACCGGCCTGGCCGGTCGGTGCCGCCCGCGGACCGGCTACGCTGGACCCGTGGCAGTCGTCGATGTTTCCGAAGAGCTGAAGTCCCTCTCCTCGACCATGGGGTCGATCGAGGCCGTCCTGGACCTCGACAAGCTGAGGGCAGACATTGCCGTGCTCGAGGAGCAGGCCGCGGCCCCGTCCCTGTGGGACGACCCGGAGGCAGCCCAGAAGATCACGAGCCGGCTTTCCCACCTCCAGGCGGAGGTCCGCAAGACCGAGGCGCTGCGCGGCCGCATCGACGACCTCGCCGTCCTCTTCGAGCTGGCCGAGGAGATGGACGACCCGGACACCCGCGCCGAGGCCGAGGCGGAGCTCGTCTCGGTCCGCAAGGCGCTGGACGAGATGGAGGTGCGCACCCTCCTGTCCGGCGAGTACGACGAGCGCGAGGCGCTGGTCAACATCCGTGCCGAGGCCGGCGGCGTGGACGCCTCCGACTTCGCCGAGCGCCTGCAGCGCATGTACCTGCGCTGGGCCGAGCGCCACGGGTACTCCACGGAGGTGTACGAGACCTCGTACGCGGAAGAAGCCGGCATCAAGTCGACGACCTTCGTCGTCAAGGCCCCGTACGCCTACGGCACCCTCTCGGTCGAGCAGGGCACCCACCGCCTCGTGCGCATCTCGCCCTTCGACAACCAGGGCCGCCGCCAGACCTCCTTCGCGGGTGTCGAGGTGCTCCCGGTCGTCGAGACCAGCGACCACGTCGAGATCGACGAGACCGAGCTGCGCGTCGACGTGTACCGCGCCTCCGGCCCCGGCGGCCAGGGCGTCAACACCACCGACTCGGCGGTGCGCATCACGCACATCCCGACCGGCATCGTGGTCTCCTGCCAGAACGAGCGCTCGCAGATCCAGAACAAGGCCAGCGCCATGAACGTCCTCCAGGCCAAGCTGCTGGAGCGGCGCCGCCAGGAGGAGCAGGCCAAGATGGACGCCCTCAAGGGCGACGGCGGCAACAGCTGGGGCAACCAGATGCGCTCCTACGTGCTGCACCCGTACCAGATGGTCAAGGACCTGCGCACCGAGTTCGAGGTCGGCAACCCGCAGTCCGTGCTGGACGGCGAGATCGACGGGTTCCTCGAGGCCGGCATCCGCTGGCGCAAGAAGCAGGAGCAGGAGGCGGCCGCCTGAGCGCGACCCCAGGCGTGACGTGACAGACGTGACATGACAGACGTGACGTGACAGGGCGGGGCCCGGAACACCTTCAGGTGTCCGGGCCCCGCCCTGTTGCCTTTGTCGTCCGCGTGTTTTGTGTCTCTGTGTGTCGTACGTCTCTTCGGCACATGATCGGGACGTGCGACGCGCCCGCGCCTGCGGCGCCCGGCGTCCGCGCCGCCTACGCGGCGTGCTGCGCCACCAGGGCCAGCGCCGCAACAAGGACCACCAGGAGCGCGATGAGCGCCATGGGGTTCAGGCCTGCGAAGGGGCCCTCCTGCTGGAGGCGCTCCCGGTTCGCCCGGCACACCGGGCAGCGGCCCTGACTGACGGGCGCGGCGCAGTTCGCGCACACGAGCCGGTCATATGTCATGCGCTCTCCTCCTCTCGTCCCCTCGTACAACTCGTACAACGCGTCGGGGAACACGGCCGTTCCCCCTACCACTGTGCCAGCTCCGGCGACATTCGGCGCGGCCCCTCCGGGCAAACGCGGCCAGGCCCGTTCCCGACCAGGGGATATACCGGACAACTGCGGACGGCGGGTCCCCACCCCGCGCCCGTTCGCGTATGGTCACGCACACCTACTCCCGGCGACCGTGGTGCACCCGTGATCCGATTCGACAACGTCTCCAAGTCCTACCCGAAGCAGAACCGCCCCGCACTCAGAGATGTCTCCCTGGAGATCGCGAAGGGCGAGTTCGTCTTCCTGGTCGGCTCCTCCGGCTCCGGCAAGTCCACCTTCCTGCGGCTGGTGCTGCGCGAGGAGCGGGCCAGCCACGGCCAGGTCCACGTCCTGGGCAAGGACCTCGGCAAGCTCTCCAACTGGAAGGTGCCGCAGATGCGGCGCCAGCTCGGCACCGTCTTCCAGGACTTCCGCCTGCTGCCCAACAAGACGGTGGCGGAGAACGTCGCCTTCGCCCAGGAGGTCATCGGCAAGCCGCGCGGCGAGATCCGCAAGGCCGTCCCGCAGGTCCTGGAGCTGGTGGGCCTCGGCGGCAAGGAGGACCGCATGCCCGGCGAGCTCTCCGGCGGTGAGCAGCAGCGCGTGGCCATCGCCCGCGCCTTCGTCAACCGCCCGGCCCTGCTGATCGCCGACGAGCCCACCGGCAACCTCGACCCCCAGACCTCGGTCGGCATCATGAAGCTGCTGGACCGGATCAACCGGACCGGCACCACCGTGATCATGGCCACGCACGACCAGCAGATCGTGGACCAGATGCGCAAGCGCGTCATCGAACTCGAACAGGGCCGTCTCGTACGCGACCAGTCGCGCGGCGTCTACGGCTACCAGCACTGAAAGGCCCACCCAGACGTCATGCGCGCCCAGTTCGTCATGTCCGAGATCGGCGTCGGTCTCCGCCGCAATCTCACCATGACCTTCGCGGTCATCATCTCCGTGGCCCTCTCGCTCGCCCTGTTCGGCGGCTCCCTGCTCATGCGCGACCAGGTGAGCGCGATGAAGGGCTACTGGTACGACAAGGTCAACGTCTCGATCTACCTCTGCAACAAGAGCGACGCGGAGGACCAGAGCGAGACCGGCAGCAAGGCCTGCGCCAAGGGGGCGGTGACCCCCGAGCAGAAGCAGCAGATCGAGACCGACCTGAAGAAGATGGACCTGGTCCAGACGGTCCACTACGAGTCCTCCGACGAGGCGTACAAGCACTACAAGGAGCGCTTCGGGCACACCGCGCTCGCCTCGGTCATCACCCCGGACCAGATGCCCGACTCCTTCCGGGTGAAGCTCAAGCAGCCCGAGAAGTACAAGGTCATCACCACGGCCTTCGCCGGCCGCGACGGCGTGCAGTCCGTGGCCGACCAGCACACCGAGCTGGACAACCTCTTCCAGATGCTCGGCTACCTCAACTGGGCGGCCCTCGGCATCATGATGATCATGCTGATCGTGGCGCTGCTGCTGATCGTCAACACGGTGCGCGTCTCCGCCTTCAGCCGTCGGCGGGAAACCGGGATCATGCGGCTGGTCGGTGCGTCCAGCTTCTACATCCAGGTGCCGTTCATCATGGAGGCCGCCTTCGCCGGGCTCATCGGCGCGCTCTTCGCCTGCCTGATGCTCGGCGCCGGCCAGTACTTCGTCATCGACCACGGCGCCTCGCTGCGCCACAAGATGGAGCTGATCAACTTCATCGGCTGGGACTCGGTGTTGACCAAGCTGCCGCTGGTGCTGGTCATCGGGGTGCTGATGCCCTCGCTGGCGGCGTTCGTCGCTTTGCGCAAGTACCTGAAGGTGTGACGAGCGCCCCGTGTGAGCTCCGCCCAACCCTCCGTACCGGAACGGCCCTTGTCCTAGACTCGCAGCCATGCCGGGTCTTCCCGCCCTCTGTCTCCGGCCCCGCGACAAGCGTCGCGGGGCCGCTTTGACGTTGGTGTTCGTCACGGCCGTCACCGCCGCCGCGGGGCTCGGCTGCTGGGACCGCGCGGACGCCACCGGCGCCACTGGCGCCTCGGCCGGCGCCGGCTTAACTCCCCCCGGATCCCTCCCCGATGGGGCCTCCGGCACCGCCGACCGGGAGGCCGTCGCCCGCGCCGCCGCCGAGGCCGTCGCCGAGGGCAAGTCCGGCAAGAAGGCCGCCCAGGACGTCGTCAGCCGCAGCGGCGACCGCTGGGGCGTCGTCTACGACCAGGGCGAGTACGCCGCCTTCGCCGAGGGCCTCGACGGCCGCTGGACCGGCGTCGGCCTCTGGCCCGAGCGCCGCGGCGACGGCTCCATCGCCGTCGCCAAGGTCCAGCCCGACAGCCCCGCGGCCCGCGCCGGCCTGCGCGCCGGAGACCGGCTGACCGGGGTCGACGGCCGCACCGTGACCGGCCTGGCCGTCACCGAGGTCGTGGCCCTGCTGCGGGGCGAGGCCGGCACCCCCGTCGTCCTGCGGCTGAGCCGGGACGGCGCCGGCGGCGCCGAGGAGCTCACCGAGACCCTGCGCCGCGAGCAGCTGCACACCGACCCCGTGACCGTACGGGAGCTGCCCGGCGGGATCACCGTCATCAAGGTCGCCTCCTTCACCCGCGGCTCCGGCGAGCGGGTCCGCTCCGCCGTCCGCGCCGCCCCGCCCGGCGCCGGGGTCATGCTCGACCTGCGCGGCAACCCCGGCGGGCTGGTCACCGAGGCCGTGGCGGCCGCCTCCGCCTTCCTCGACGGGGGGCTCGTGGGCACGTACGACGTCCGCGGCACCGAGCGCGCCCTGTACGCCGCCCGCGGCGGGGACACCGCCCGCCCCCTGGTCACCCTGGTCGACGGCGGCACGATGAGCGCCGCCGAGCTGGTCACGGGCGCCCTGCAGGACCGCGGCCGGGCCGTGGCGGTCGGTACGCGGACCTTCGGCAAGGGCTCGGTGCAGATGCCGACCGAGCTCCCGGACGGCTCGGTGGCCGAGCTGACGGTGGGCACGTACCGCACCCCGGCGGGTCGCGTCCTCGACGGCAGCGGCATCACCCCCGACCTGGCCGCCGCCGACGGCGCCGAGGAGCGGGCGCGCACGGTATTGGGTGGCCTCGGGGTGGGGCCGTAGTGCGAAAATGACCGCACTATGGCTAAGGAAAAAGGGCGCAAGCTGATCGCCCAGAACAAGAAGGCGCGGCACGACTACACGATCATCGACACCTACGAGTGCGGGATCGTGCTCACGGGCACCGAGGTGAAGTCCCTGCGCCAGGGCCGTGCCTCGCTCGTCGACGGCTTCGTGTCGGTGGAGGGCCGCGAGGCCTGGATGTACAACGTGCACGTGCCGGAGTACAGCCAGGGCACCTGGACCAACCACACCGCCCGCCGCAAGCGCAAGCTCCTCATGCACCGCGAGGAGATCGACAAGCTGGAGTCGAAGGCCCAGGAGACCGGCCACACCGTCGTCCCGCTCGCCCTGTACTTCAAGGACGGCCGGGCCAAGGTCGAGATCGGGCTGGCGAAGGGCAAGAAGGAGTACGACAAGCGGCAGGCCCTGCGCGAGAAGCAGGACACCCGCGAGACGAACCGCGCCATCGCGGCCGCCCGGCGGCGCCAGCGCGGCGAGCGTTAATCTCCTGGCACGCAGCGGTCCACTTCGCGTACCATGGGGCCTGCACCGCCCCTACGGGGGTAGGCGCACGTTTTGAAAAATCAACATGGGGATGATCGGTTTCGACAGCGGATGTCGAGGCAGGGGAAGCGAGCCGAGGAAGCGGCAATGATCTCGCTAACCACATGTCGCAAAAAATAATCGCCAACTCCAAGAGCGATAACTCCCGCTTCGCCCTCGCTGCCTAATAACAGCGAAACAAACGAAGCCTCTGTGAGGAGCGTCAGCCCGGGCGTGATGCCGACCCGGATCCTGGCGTCAGCTAGGCATCTAAACCTCTAACCCCGGTCACGGGGGCTGGAGGGAAATCAAACAGTGACTGAGCCCGTCGGAGACTTGTCCGCGTGATCTCCGGGGCCGAGAAAATCGAAGCGGACTGCGCTCGGAGAAGCCCTGGTTCTGCACCGTTGGACGCGGGTTCGATTCCCGCCATCTCCACTCATCCCATGTGGGCCAAGGCCCCGCCGCCCTCCCGGGCAGCGGGGCCTTCGTCATGCCCGGAGTCCTGGGCGCCGCCCGCGGTGCCACAGGGCTCTCGGGCCGCCCGGTCGCATCCATTTCCACGAGGCGCACGTCATGTGGTGGCTCGGAGACAGGGAGGCGTCCGTCAACGCCCTGCGCCGTTCCAACCGGGCGCGTTCCCTCCAGGAGCGGCAGGGCCGCCTGCACGCCCTCGGGGTCATCGCCGACCGGCAGATGCAGATGCGGCACATCGAAGCCGCCGCGCAGACGTGGGGGGAGTTCCTGGACCTGCACACCACCTTGTCGTCCAGCCGGGGCGACGAGCACCTGAAGGCGTTGCGGACGGGGATGTCCCGGTACCGCGGCGTGGCCGGGGTGGGGGATCTTCTGGGCCGGGCCGCTGACGTCGCCCGGCTCAAGGCCGCCTGAGGCGGGTGGCCAGGGCCAGGGCCGTCAGGGCCGCGGCCGCGGGGAGGGCGTACGGGGTGGTGGTGCCGTAGTGGTCGACCGCCGTGCCCGCTGCGGACGAGCCGGTGGCTATGCCCGCCAGGATGGCGGTGACCGCGAGGGTCATGCCCTCGTTGAGCCGGGCCGGCGGGGTCGCGGCGTGGATGCGGGACATCGCCGTGACCATCACCGGTGCCGTGGCCATGCCCGCCAGCAGCAGGGCGCCGCCCAGCAGGGCCACCGAGCCCGTTGCGGCCGCCGCCCAGGGCAGGGACATGGCCACCGCCAGGGCGGCCAGGCAGGTGAGCAGCCCGCGGGCGCGGACCGTGCCGTACAGCAGCCCGGCCGCGCAGGAGCCCGCCGCCTGCAGGGCCAGGACCAGGCCCACCGAGGCGCCCAGCCCGTGCGCCTTCAGGTGGGCGATCGAGGTGACCTCCATCGCGCCGAACACCACCCCCAGGGGGAGGAAGAGGGCCAGGAGCGGGGAGAGGGCGCGCAGCGGCGAGCCCCGGCGGGCGGTCCGCGAGGGCGGCGGCTCCGTGGCGCGCTGCGCGGTGAACAGGAGCATGCCCGCCAGCAGGAGGGCGGCGCCGGTGAGGGTGCCCGCCTCCGGGAAGGCCGCCGAGCACAGCAGGGCCGCCACCACCGGGCCGAGCATGAAGCACAGCTCGTCGGCGGCCTGCTCGAAGGCCATCGCCGTGTGGTGCTCGGCGCCCGAGCCGCCCAGCAGGTGGGTCCAGCGGGCCCGGGACATCCCGCCGATGTTCGGGGTCGTCGCGGTGGCCGCGTACGAGGCGAAAAGGGTCCAGGCCGGGGCCCCGTGGCGGACGCACAGCACCAGCGAGAGCGAGCCGAGCACCGCGATGAGCGTGGCCGGTACGGCGATGCGGGCCTGGCCGTGGCGGTCGACCAGGCGGGCGGTCCACGGGGCGACCACGGCGGTGGCCGCCATGCCCGCCGCGGTGACCGAGCCCGCCAGGGCGTACGAGCCGCGCTGCCCGGCGATCATCATGACCGCGCTCACGCCGAACATCCCCATGGGCAGCCGGGCCAGCAGGTTCCCCGCGGTGAAGGCGCGGGTGCCCGGCCGGGCGAAGAGCCGGGCGTACGGGCCCGGGGCGGCGGCCTTGCGGGCGCTGCGGCGCGGGGGAGCGGCGAGGACCAGCGTGGAGCCGGTCACGGTCATACGGGTGGGGGAAGGGGTGGCGGTGTGCGGCATGGTGTCCACCATCCGGCCCGCGGCCGGGCGGCGTCCAACACCCATCCGCTGCCGATTCACCCGCTTCTGTTGTTAGTCTCGGCCGGTGAACCCCCGCGATGTCGACCCCCGTCTGCTGCGCGCCTTCACCGCCGTGGCCGAGGACCTGCACTTCACCCGTGCCGCCGCCCGCCTCTACACCGCCCAGCAGGCGCTCAGCAGGGACGTGCGGCGCCTCGAACACGCCCTGGGCGCCCCCCTCTTCGTCCGCACCACCCGCGCCGTCGAGCTCACCGCCGACGGCGAGCGGCTGCTGCCGCTGGCCCGGCGGGTGCTGGCCGCGCACGAGGAGCTCACCGCCGCCTTCGCCGGACCCCGCCCCCTCCTCGTCGACGTCAACACCGACGGGCCCGGCAGCGCCCGCACCGTGCTGGAGCGGGCCCGCGAACTCGCCCCGGACTGCGAGCTGATGGCCCGCTTCGAGAGCGGGCTCACCCACGCCGCCGCCGAGGTCGCCGCCGGCCGGCTGGACGTCGCCTTCGGGTACGTGGAGGGCCTCGACCCGGCGCTGCGCGGCCGCCTCGCCCACCGGCTCGTGCGCTACGAGCCGCTCGCCGTGCTGCTGCCCGAGGGCCATCCGCTGGCCGCGCTGCCCCGCGTACCGCTGGACGCACTGGCCGGGGAGCAGGTGTACGCCGGGGCCGGGAACCCGCGGACCCTCGAGTGGACCCGCCTGGCGCGCGAGCTGTTCGAGGGGCGCGGCATCGCGCTCGCCCCGGCCGCCCCGGTGGCGGTCGGCAAGGAGGAGTTCCGCCGGGTCATGGCCAAGACCCGCAACCCCGTGCTCGCCAGCGTGGAGTTCCTCGACCTGCCGGGATGCGTGAAGCGGCCGCTGGTCGACCCCGTCCCGCTGTCGCCGCTGTCCATGGTGTGGCGCAAGGGATTCGGCCACCCCGGCCTGGACGCCCTGCACCGGGCCGCGGCCCGGCTCGCCGCCGACGGCGGCTGGCTCGACGCCCCCGCCGGGAGCTGGCTCCCCGGCGCGCTCACAGGCTCCTCCGGCCGGGGGTGAGTGCAAGGTTTCTCACCGGTCATCCCGCGGGGACCGAGGCCGAAACGCGCCGTTCCTACGGTCGGCACCACGGACCGACAGCTGTGGAGGCGTGTGATGACCACCCGTACGACCGCACCGCGCAGGGGAGGCCGCTGGATCGAGCGGTGGGAGCCCGAGGACGAGGCCTTCTGGAAGGAGTCCGGGGAGCGCATCGCCCGGCGCAACCTGCTGTGGTCGGTGTTCTCGGAGCACATCGGCTTCTCCATCTGGTCCCTGTGGTCCGTGATGGTGCTCTTCATGGGCCCCGCCTACGGGATCGACCCGGCCGGCAAGTTCTTCCTGATCGCGACGGCCACCAGCGTCGGCGCCCTCGTCCGCATCCCCTACACCTTCGCCGTCGCCCGCTTCGGCGGCCGCAACTGGACGGTCGTCAGCGCCCTGCTGCTGCTCGCGCCCACCGCGGCCGCGCTCGTGGTCATGGAGCCCGGGACCCCGTACGGGACCTTCCTGGCCGTGGCCGCCCTCACCGGCGTCGGCGGCGGGAACTTCGCCTCCTCCATGACCAACATCAACGCCTTCTTCCCGCTGCGCAAGAAGGGCTGGGCGCTCGGCCTGAACGCCGGCGGCGGCAACATCGGCGTCCCCGTCGTCCAACTCGCCGCGCTCCTGGTCATCGGCACCGCCGGGGCCGGCCACCCGCGGCTGCTGCTCGCCGCGTACGTGCCGCTGATCGTGGCGGCCGCCGTGTTCGCCCTGCTGCGGATGGACAACCTGGCGCCCGTGCGCAGCGACGGCGGCGCCGTCCGCGAGGCCGTCCGCGAGGGCCACACCTGGATCATGGCCTTCCTCTACGTCGGCACCTTCGGGTCCTTCATCGGCTACAGCTTCGCCTTCGGCCTCGTGCTGCAGACGCAGTTCGGCCGGACCCCGCTCCAGGCCGCCTCGCTCACCTTCATCGGGCCGCTGCTCGGCTCGCTGGTCCGGCCGGTGGGCGGCGCGCTCGCCGACCGGTTCGGCGGGGCCCGCATCACCCTCGGGGTCTTCGTGGCGATGGCCGGTGCCACCGGGGTCGTCGTCGCCGCGTCGCTGCGCGCGTCGCTGTCCGTCTTCCTCGTCGGCTTCGTCGCCCTCTTCGTGCTCAGCGGCATCGGCAACGGCTCCACGTACAAGATGATCCCCGGCATCTTCCAGGCCAAGGCGCTGGCCCGCGGCGCGGTCGGCGAGGAGGCGGCCGCGTACGGGCGCCGGCTCTCCGGCGCCTCCATGGGGCTCATCGGCGCGGTCGGCGCCCTCGGCGGACTCGGCATCAACCTCGTCTTCCGCGAGGCGTTCCTGTCCTCCGGATCCGGGACGGCGGCCTTCGTGACCTTCCTCGGCTTCTACGCGGTGTGCTGCGCGGTCACCTGGGCGGTATACCTTCGCCGGCCCGCTGCCGCACCCGTGCCCGAGGGCGGTGCGGTGGCGAAGCCGCAGCTCACGTCGGTGTAACAGCGGTTTACGGGCCCGAAATACGGTGGAACCGGGCCTGACACGCAGACTTGACAGGCTCGGTACCCGTGGCTCGACACGCGGGCGCGCACCAGGAACGACCCACTGGCAAGGCAGGTCACATGGACGACGACACGCACACCGCCGCTGCCGCCGGTGCGGACGCCGCCGACTCCGGTGCGGACGCCGCCGAGGCGGGCCCGCTCGCCGGATTCACCGTCGGCGTCACCGCCGCCCGGCGCGCCGACGACCTGATCGCCCTGCTGCGCCGGCGCGGCGCCACCGTCCTGCACGCCCCCGCCCTGCGGATCGTGCCGCTGGCCGACGACGGCGAACTCCTCGCCGCCACCCGGGAGCTGCTCGCCTGCCCGCCCGACGCGGTGGTGGCCACCACCGCCATCGGCTTCCGCGGCTGGATCGAGGCCGCCGACGGCTGGGGCATCGGCGAGGAGCTCCTGGCCCGGCTGCGCGCCGTCGAACTCCTGGCCCGCGGGCCCAAGGTCAAGGGCGCCATCCGGGCCGCCGGGCTCGTCGAGTCCTGGTCCCCGCAGTCCGAATCCCTCGCCGAGGTCCTCGACCGGCTGCTCGCCGCGGGCGTCGCCGGGCGGCGCATCGCGATCCAGCTGCACGGCGAGCCGCTGCCCGGCTTCGTCGAGGCCCTGCGCGACGGCGGGGCCGAGGTGGTCGTGGTCCCGGTCTACCGGTGGATGCCCCCCGAGGACCCCGGCCCGCTGGACCGGCTCCTCGACACGGTGGCGGGCGGCGGCGTCGACGCCGTCAGCTTCACCTCCGCCCCCGCGGCCGCCTCGCTGCTCTCGCGGGCCGAAGAGCGCGGGCTCGCCGAACCGGTGCTCGCCGCGCTGCGGGGCGAGGTGCTCTCCGCCTGCGTCGGCCCCGTCACCGCCGTCCCGCTCCAGGCCCGCGGCATCGACACCGTCCAGCCGGAGCGGTTCCGGCTGGGGCCGCTGGTGCAGCTGCTGTGCCGCGAGCTCCCCGGGCGGGCCCGGGTGCTGCCGGTCGCCGGACACCGCCTGGAGATCCGCGGCCAGGCCGTCCTCGTCGACGCCGGGCTGCGCCCCGTACCGCCCGCCGGGATGGCCCTGCTGCGGGCCCTGGCCCGGCGGCCCGGCTGGGTCGTCTCCCGCGCCGACCTGCTGCGCGCGCTGCCCGGATCCGGGCGGGACGAGCACGCCGTGGAGACCGCGATGGCCCGGCTGCGGGGGGCGCTGGGCGTGCCGAACCTGATCCAGACGGTGGTCAAGCGGGGCTATCGGCTGGCGCTGGACGCCGGCGAGTGCGCGTGACGCTCCGCGGGGGTCGCCGTTCCGCTGCGCGGAGCCGCTTCCCCACCCCGCCCCTTCCCGAAACCGGGCTCCGCCCGGACCCGGTTCCGGGCGCTTCGCGCCCGCTGCGCTCAAACGCCGGCGCGGGGGCCGGGGGCGGAGCCCCGGTTCGGGAAGGGGCGGGGTGGGGAATGGCTCCGCGCAGCGGCGGGATCACGGGCTGGCCGCCGCGCGCGCGTTCGGTTAGCGTGCCGGGATGATCATTGACGGGGTGGGGATGAGGTGCGTCGGCGTCGCCGACGCCGCCGGGCTGGCCGACGCACTGGCGCGCAACCGCACGCACATGGCGCCCTTCGAGCCGTGGCGCCCCGAGGCGTTCTACACCGAGGCCGGGCAGCGGGCCCGCATCGAGGCCCTGCTGGAAGAGCAGGCCGGCGGCCGCGTGGTCCCGTACGTCCTGATCGAGGAGGCCGGCGGCACGCCCATCGGCATGATGAACCTCGGCAGCATCGCCCTCGGCCCCTTCCGCAGCGGCGGCGTCGGCTACTGGGTCGACCGGGCGTGGCACGGCAGGGGCGTGGCCACCGCAGCCCTCCTGGAGGTCTGCCGGATCGCCCGCGACGAGCTCGGCCTGCACCGGGTGGAGGCCGGCACCCTCGTCGACAACACCGCCTCGCAGCGCGTCCTGGCCAAGGCAGGCTTCGAGCGGATCGGGCTCGCCCCCAAGTACCTGCACATCAACGGCGCCTGGCGCGACCACCGCCTCTTCCAGCGCGTCCTGCACGACGACCCGCCGCTGTAGCCCCCGGCCCGCCGTCAACGCCGCCGCCCGTACGGGGGGTTCCGCATCGACCCGCCGCGCGGCACTCTGAAGGCCGCGGCCCTGGACCAGAGGCGGTGACGGTCATGTGGTTCGACTCCGGGCGGATCTGCCTGGACCTGGTGGCCACCGGCGCCGCCCCCGCGGGCGCCGAGCAGATCAAGGACGGAGACGGGCTGCGGCTGTGGCTCGCCGGAGCCGGGCTCGTGCCCGACCGGACGCCGCTCGCCCGGGTGGGCCCCGACTGGGTGGCCGCCTTCCGGGTGCTCCGCGCCGACGTGGGCAGCCTGGTGCGCGCCGCCCTCGCCGGGGCCGGCCCCGACGAGGCCGCACTCGCCCGGGTCAACGCGCTGGCCGCCGGCCCACCCCCCGGGCTGTGCGCCGTCCCCGACCGCGAGGGGCACCTCGTACGGGAGCTGTGCGGCGGCGTCGAGTGCGGTGCGCTGCTCGCCGCGGTCGCCCGCGACACCGTGGAACTGCTCACCGACCCCGGCGACCGGGCCCTGCTGCGCGCCTGCTCCGCGGACGGGTGCACCCGGGTCTACCTGGACACCTCCCGCGGCCACCGGCGCCGGTGGTGCTCCAGCGAGCAGTGCGGCAACCGCGAGCGCGTCGCCCGCCACCGGCGCCGCCTCCTCGCCGCCCGCCCGGACCGGTGATCTTCGCCCGGCCATCGGAACGGGCGTGCGGACCGGGCGCGGATTCGCGTACGGTTGACGGTCGCCCACGCACGTCAGAAGGGGGCCTTGGTGGCCGCGCAGGATGCCGCTGTCGACAGCACGGCGGATTCCGTCCGCGATCGGGAGATCGCGATCGAGCAGACGCACCTGGACCAGGTGTACCGCCGCCTCGAGGAGAAGATCGACGAGGCCGAGTTCCTCATGAACGACGCGGCCAAGCGCGGCCAGGTCGGCACGCCCGGAGCGCTGGCCGAGCGCGACGCGCAGGTCTTCCGGGCGGGGATCCACCTCAACCGGCTGAACAACGAGTTCGAGGACTTCCTCTTCGGGCGCATCGACCTCCTCCTCGGCAAGGACGGCGAGCGCGGCCCCGACGGCGCGTACACCTCCGTCGCCCCCGCCGACGACGCGATCCGCGAGGACCTCACGGCCGACATCGCCGAGACCCTCCACATCGGCCGCATCGGCGTCCTCGACGCCGACTACTCGCCGCTGGTCATCGACTGGCGCGCCCCGGCCGCCGCGCCGTTCTACCGGTCCACGCCCAAGGACCCCGGCCGCGTCGTGCGCCGCCGCGTCATCCGCTCCAAGGGCCGCAGGGTCCTCGGCGTCGAGGACGACCTGATGCGCCCGGAGGTCACCGCCTTCCTCGACGGGCGCGAGCTGCCCGCCATCGGCGACGGCGCCCTCATGGCCGCGCTCGGCCGGGCCCGTACGCACACGATGCGCGACATCGTCTCGTCCATCCAGGCCGAGCAGGACCTCGTCATCCGCGCCCCCGCCGCCTCCGTCGCCGAGGTCGCGGGCGGCCCGGGCACCGGCAAGACCGCCGTTGCCCTGCACCGCGCCGCCTACCTGCTCTACCAGGACCGGCGCCGCTACGCCGGCGGCATCCTGATCGTCTCGCCGACCCCGCTGCTCGTCGCGTACACCGAGGGCGTGCTGCCCTCGCTCGGCGAGGAGGGCCAGGTCGCCATCCGCGCGCTGGGCTCGCTGGTGGACGGCGCCGAGGCCACCGCGTACGACGAGCCCGCCGTGGCCCGCATCAAGGGCTCCTCCCGGATGCTGAAGGTCCTGCGCAAGGCCGTCCGCGGCGCCCTCGAGCTCGGCGACGCGCCGGAGCGGCTGCGCGTCGTCGCCTTCGGGCAGCGCCAGGAGCTGGAGGCCGCCGAGCTCGACCGGATCCGGCAGAACGTCCTCGGCGGCACCGCCCCCGTCAACCTGCTGCGCCCGCGCGCCCGCAAGCTGCTGCTCGACGCCCTGTACGCCAAGACCGGCGCGGCCGGCCGGCACAGCGACCCCGAGCTCGCCGCCGAACTGCGCTCGGCGTTCGACGAGGACATCTCCACCGAGGACGTCTTCATCGACTTCCTCAACGCCTGGTGGCCCGAGCTGACCCCGCGGGCCGTCCTCGCCGCCCTGGCCGACGAGCGGCGGCTCTCCCGCTGGTCGCGCCGGGTCCTCAACCCGCGCGAGTCCCGCCGCCTGGCCCGCTCCCTGCGCCGGGTCGGCCCCGACGGCCGCGGCCCGCTCTCCGTACACGACGTGGCCCTGCTGGACGAGCTGCAGCAGCTGCTCGGCGCCCCGGCCCGGCCCAAGCGCAAGCGGGAGCTGGACCCGCTGGACCAGCTCACCGGGCTGGAGGAGCTGATGCCGACCCGCGAGGAGAGCCAGTGGGAGCGGGCCGAGCGGATCGCGGCGGAGCGCACCGAGTACGCACACGTGATCGTCGACGAGGCGCAGGACCTGACGCCGATGCAGTGGCGGATGGTCGGCCGGCGCGGCCGCCACGGCACCTGGACCGTGGTCGGCGACCCGGCGCAGTCCTCGTGGATCGACCTGGAGGAGGCGGCCGCCGCCCGTGACGAGGCCCTGGGCACCCGGCCGCGCCGGCGCTTCACCCTGACGGTGAACTACCGCAACCCCGCGGAGGTCGCCGAGGTCGCGGCCCGCGTGCTGCGACTGGCGATGCCCGGGATGGAGCCGCCGACCGCGGTGCGCTCGACCGGCCTGGAGCCCCGCTTCACGGCCGCCGCGGGCGATCTGGGAGCGGTGGTGCGCGAGGAGACCCGGCGGCTGCTGGAGCAGGTGGACGGCACCGTCGGGGTGGTGGTCTCCATGGACCGGCGCACCGAGGCCGCCGGCTGGCTGGCGGAGCTGGGCGACCGGGCGGTGGCGCTGGGCAGCCTGGAGGCCAAGGGCCTGGAGTACGACGCCACGGTGGTCGTCTCCCCGGCGGAGATCGCCGGCGGGACCACCCGCGAGGAGGTCGAGGCCGGCGACTCCCCGGCGGGCCTGCGGGTGCTGTACGTGGCGCTGACGCGCGCGACGCAGCAGCTGACGGTGATCTCCACCGCGCGCGACGAGCCCGACGCGGACGGCGTGCCGTCGCTGCTGCGGGCGTAGCCGCGGGCGCCGCGAAGGCGGTCGCGCGGGCCGCTGGGCCGGATGGCCCGCGGCCGTACGCGTGGCGGGGCGAGACCGACCGCCCCGAGGGGGCTCGGGCGCGCCGATCCTTTGTTAGCCTTGGTACGACACCGGCTCGATCCAAGCCCCCGGGCCCAACCTTCGTCGCTCAGAGCGACCACTTGCCGCGAGGCGAGCATGGCGGGTCGGTGTCATAGGCGTTCAGGTCCGCGCCCCCGGTTCGCCGGGGGCGCGGACCTTTTTCGTTGCCCCTGCGCTTCCCCGACCCCGATATATCTCGTATGGTGGAAGAGTCTTTCCGAAATTCGTAGCGAGTTACCTGCTACTGGCCGGTAGGTGGGACGATCGGACAACAGGTCCTGCCGCACCTGCCGTGTCGCGGGACCCTGTGCGTAACAGAAGAAACAGGGACAGAAGAGGAACACGGCCATGGCAACGGCGCCCAGCGTCTCGTACTCGATGACGGTCCGCCTGGAAGTCCCCGCGAGCGGAACCGCGGTCTCCCAGCTCACCACCGCCGTGGAGTCCTCCGGTGGCTCGGTCACCGGCCTCGATGTGACCGCCTCCGGCCACGAGAAGCTCCGGATCGACGTCACCATCGCCGCGACCTCCACCGCGCACGCCGACGAGATCGTCGGCAAGCTCCGCGGCATCGAGGGCGTCAGTCTGGGCAAGGTCTCCGACCGCACCTTCCTGATGCACCTCGGCGGCAAGATCGAGATGGCGTCCAAGCACCCCATCCGCAACCGCGACGACCTCTCGATGATCTACACCCCCGGCGTCGCCCGCGTGTGCATGGCCATCGCCGAGAACCCCGAGGACGCGCGCCGCCTGACCATCAAGCGCAACTCCGTCGCAGTCGTGACGGACGGCTCCGCCGTCCTGGGCCTGGGCAACATCGGCCCGAAGGCCGCGCTGCCGGTCATGGAGGGCAAGGCGGCCCTCTTCAAGCGCTTCGCCGGCATCGACGCCTGGCCGATCTGCCTGGACACCCAGGACAGCGACGAGATCGTCGCCATCGTCAAGGCGATCGCCCCGGGCTTCGCCGGCATCAACCTGGAGGACATCTCCGCGCCGCGCTGCTTCGAGATCGAGGCCCGGCTGCGCGAGGCCCTGGACATCCCGGTCTTCCACGACGACCAGCACGGCACCGCCATCGTCGTCCTCGCCGCCCTCACCAACGCACTTCGCGTGGTGGGCAAGGCAGTTGGGGACGTCAAGGTCGTCATGTCCGGCGCCGGCGCGGCCGGCACCGCCATCCTGAAGCTGCTCCTGGCCGCAGGCGTGAAGAACGTCGTGAGCGCCGACATCCACGGCGTGGTGCACGCGGGCCGCCCCGACCTGGTCGACGCCGGCGAGGACTCGCCGCTGCGCTGGATCGCGGACAACACCAACCCCGAGGGCTACACGGGCACTCTGAAGGAGGCCGTGGTCGGCGCCGACGTGTTCATCGGCGTCTCCGCCCCCAACGTCCTGTCCGGCGAGGACGTCGCCGCGATGGCCGACGGCGCGATCGTGTTCGCGCTCGCGAACCCGGACCCGGAGGTGGACCCGGCCGTCGCCCGCCAGACCGCCGCCGTCGTGGCCACCGGCCGCTCCGACTTCCCCAACCAGATCAACAACGTGCTGGTCTTCCCCGGCGTCTTCCGCGGCCTGTTGGACGCTCAGTCCCGCACCGTGAACACCGACATGATGCTGGCCGCCGCGAGCGCGCTGGCGGACGTCGTCGGCGAGGACGAGCTGAACGCGAACTACATCATCCCGTCCGTCTTCAACGACAAGGTCGCGGGCGCCGTGGCCGGCGCGGTCCGCAAGGCCGCCCAGGCCGCTGTGACGACGCCCACGTCCGCCTGAGCCCGATCCCGGCGCGTCGCGGGATGCGGGCCCGCCGGGGCGCCTCTAGGGTTGCGGGGATGCCCACGAGGACCGGGAGCCGCATCCCGCCAGTGCGGACGGAGCGTCACCGGGGCGTGACTGTGGCGCTTTTCGTGTGACGTTGGCGGGTGCCGGATTGGCGTTCCCGCCGCTGGTGGGGGCAGGATGCGTAACCGGGCGCGAGGGTCTGACGTTCAGACCCGGGTCCGGGGACTGTCCGAGGGCCCTGGCAGCATCGGCTTCGATCTCACGCCTCCAAGGCAAGTTGAACACGGGAGTACAACATGAACCGCAGTGAGCTGGTGGCCGCTCTGTCCGAGCGCGCCGAGGTGACCCGCAAGGACGCCGACGCCGTTCTGGCCGCGCTCGCCGAGACCGTCGGCGAGATCGTCGCCAAGGGCGACGAGAAGGTCACCATCCCCGGCTTCCTGACCTTCGAGCGCACCCACCGTGCCGCTCGCACCGCGCGCAACCCGCAGACCGGCGACCCCATCCAGATCCCGGCCGGCTACAGCGTGAAGGTCTCCGCGGGCTCCAAGCTCAAGGAAGCCGCCAAGGGCAAGTAAGTCCGCCCTTGTGCCGAGCGCCGCACAGGCGCTCGGGACGGCAGGCGTGTGCAGGCGCGCGCACTCGCGCAGTACCTGCAGTACGTCGCTCGGCGCGCCGTGCAGCACGCCGGCGGTACGCCGCGCAGGACGCAGAAGCGCCGAAGGGCGGCCACCCCCGCGGGGTGGCCGCCCTTCGGCCTGTTCAGCGGCCCCTGGAGGCCTTGGCGGGGCCTCAGACGAGGTCACCGCCGGGGAGCTCGACCTTGGCCCCCAGCTCCACGAGCTTCTCCATGAAGTTCTCGTAGCCGCGGTTGATGAGGTCGATGCCGTGGACCCGCGAGGTGCCCTCGGCCGCCAGCGCCGCGATCAGGTACGAGAACCCGCCGCGCAGGTCGGGGATGACCAGGTCGGCGCCCTGCAGCTTGGTCGGGCCGGAGACGACCGCCGAGTGCAGGAAGTTGCGCTGGCCGAAGCGGCACGCCGAGCCGCCCAGGCACTCGCGGTACAGCTGGATGTGGGCGCCCATCTGGTTGAGCGCCGAGGTGAAGCCCAGCCGGGACTCGTAGACCGTCTCGTGGACGATCGACAGGCCCGTGGCCTGCGTCAGGGCGACGACCAGCGGCTGCTGCCAGTCGGTCTGGAAGCCGGGGTGGACGTCCGTCTCCAGGGCGATCGCGTTGAGCGGGCCGCCCGGGTGCCAGAAGCGGATGCCCTCGTCGTCGATCTCGAAGGCGCCGCCGACCTTCCGGTACGTGTTCAGGAAGGTCATCATCGAGCGCTGCTGGGCGCCGCGCACGTAGATGTTGCCGCCGGTGGCCAGCGCCGCGGACGCCCACGAGGCGGCCTCCAGGCGGTCCGGGAGCGCCTTGTGGTTGTAGCCGCCGAGGCGGTCCACACCGGTGATCCGGATGGTGCGGTCGGTGTCCATCGAGATGATGGCGCCCATCTTCTGCAGGACGCAGATGAGGTCCTCGATCTCCGGCTCGACCGCGGCGTTGCTGAGCTCGGTCACGCCCTCGGCCAGGACGGCCGTCAGCAGCACCTGCTCGGTCGAGCCGACCGAGGGGTACGGGAGGCGGATCTTGCAGCCGCGCAGGCGCTGCGGGGCTTCGAGGTACTGGCCGCCTTCGCGCTTCTCGATGGTCGCGCCGAACTGGCGCAGCACGTCGAAGTGGAAGTCGATCGGCCGGCCGCCGATGTCGCAGCCGCCCAGGCCCGGGATGAAGGCGTGGCCGAGGCGGTGCAGCAGCGGGCCGCAGAAGAGGATCGGGATGCGGGACGAGCCCGCGTGGGCGTCGATGTCGGCGACGTTCGCGCTCTCGACGTGCGTCGGGTCCAGGACCAGCTCGCCCGGCTCCTCGCCGGGGCGCACGGTCACACCGTGCAGCTGGAGAAGACCGCGGACGACGCGCACGTCGCGGATGTCGGGAACGTTGCGGAGCCGGCTGGGTTCGCTGCCGAGCAGAGCGGCGACCATGGCCTTGGGCACGAGGTTCTTCGCACCGCGGACACGGATCTCGCCCTCGAGCGGGGTTCCGCCGTGGACAAGCAGTACATCGTCTGTGCCGGTCATGAATCTCGCGTTCCGGAGGGGTCCTCCCGGCTGTGCCAGGGGGAGGTGGGCAGGGACCAGGGAAAAGGGTAAGGGGCACCGGCCCCCTGTTCGTAAGGCCGACGCGGCCATATGGATGTCATGACTTGGCCACAACACCCTCCGTGCCCGCCTCATGGCGGAGTGTCGTATTCCGGACGGACGAACGGTTCCGGATCGGCGCCACGCGCTCCTTTCTGCTGCCGTGCGCCCGCGCCTGCGTGCGATTCGATCCGCCTCCGCTCCCCCTCAAGGGCGAATGTGCGAGATCATGTCGGCATGACCGAGGTGTCCTCCCTCACCGGGCGGCTGCTCGTGGCCACCCCCGCCCTCGCGGACCCGAACTTCGACCGCGCGGTGGTGCTCCTGCTCGACCACGACGAGCAGGGCTCGCTCGGCGTGGTCCTCAACCGGCCGACCCCCGTGGGCGTCGGCGACATCCTCCTGCCCTGGGCGGGCCTGGCCGGCGATCCGGGCGTCGTCTTCCAGGGCGGCCCGGTCGGCCTGGACTCCGCGCTCGGCGTGGCCGTCATCCCCGGCGAGGAGGGGCCGCTCGGCTGGCGCCGGGTGCACGGCGCGATCGGCCTCGTCGACCTGGAGGCCCCGCCGGAGCTCCTGGCCGCGGCCCTCGGCTCGCTGCGGATCTTCGCCGGCTACTCCGGCTGGGGCCCGGGCCAGCTCGAGGACGAGCTCGGCGACGGCGCCTGGTACGTGGTGGAGTCCGAGCCCGGCGACGTCTCCTTCCCCGACCCGCAGCGGCTGTGGCGGGCGGTGCTGCGCCGCCAGCGCAGCGAGCTGGCCATGGTCGCGACGTACCCGGACGACCCGTCGCTCAACTGAGCCGCGCAAGGGTCGGTACCCTGGCTTGCATGAGCACTCTTGAGCCCGAGCGCGGGACTGGTACGGGGACCCTCGTAGAGCCGACGCCGCAGGTGTCCCACGGCGACGGCGACCACGAGCGCTTCGCCCACTACGTCCAGAAGGACAAGATCATGGCGAGCGCGCTCGACGGGACGCCCGTCGTCGCGCTCTGCGGCAAGGTCTGGGTGCCGGGCCGGGACCCGAAGAAGTACCCGGTCTGCCCCATGTGCAAGGAGATCTACGAGTCCATGGGCCCCGGCGGGGACAAGGACAAGGGCGGCAAGGACAAGTAGGCCCCGCGCGGGCGGGTGCCGGACGCGACCGTCCGGCACCGCTCCGCGGGACCGGGGCCCCGGGGTGCGCACAGGCGTGCCCCGGGGCCTTCGCCGTACGGGGGTCGGCGGCCGACGCGGCAGCACCCTTGCGCGGAACCGGCGCGGCGCACGGCGCGCCGCGGCCCCGCGACGCCGCCACCCCGCGACCCGCGCACCCCACCCCGCGACGCCGCGACCCCGCGACCCCGCGGCCCCGCGGCCCCGCGACGCCTCCGAGCGAAGGGCCGACGCATGGACCTGATCCCCGCACCCCTGACCGCCGACCTGCACGAGGACGCGCCGCCGTACGTGTTCGGGCCCGCCCCGGTGCTCGACGCCGCACCCGGCACCGAGGGCACCGCGCGCTGGCTGCGCCGCGAGCTCGGCGCCGCCACCGGCTGGGACCTCCCGCCGGGCGGGCGGCACACGGCCGGCCCGGCGGCCGGGAACGGGGACGGGGACGGGGACGGGGAGGCGGACGCGGGAGGCCGCCCCGGCCCGGGCGGGATCGGGCTCCGCCTCGACGGCGCCCTCGCCGGACGCCTCGGCCCCGAGGGGTACACGCTGACCGTCGACGGGCACGGCGCGGACCTCGCCGGGGCCTCCCCTGCGGGCCTGTTCTGGGCCGCCCAGACGCTCCGTCAACTGCTCGGCCCCGACGCGTACCGGCGTGCCGCCGTCGGCGGCGGCGAACGGGCCTGGAGCCTGCCCCGCGGCACCCTGGAGGACGCCCCCCGCTTCGGCTGGCGGGGCCTGATGCTCGACGTGGCCCGGCACTTCATGCCCAAGGACGGCGTCCTGCGCTACATCGACCTCCTCGCCGCCCACAAGCTCAACGTCCTGCACCTGCACCTGACGGACGACCAGGGCTGGCGCATCGAGATCCGGCGCCACCCGCGGCTCACCGAGGTCGGCGCCTGGCGGCCGCGCAGCCGCTGGGGGCACCGGGCCTCGCCGCTGTGGAACGAGACCCCGCACGGCGGCTTCTACACGCAGGACGACATCCGCGAGATCGCCGCGTACGCCGCCGAGCGGCACGTCCGGGTGGTCCCGGAGATCGACGTACCGGGTCACTCGCAGGCGGCCATCGCCGCGTACCCCGAACTGGGGAACACCGACGTCGTCGACACGGCGGGGCTGGGCGTGTGGGACGACTGGGGGATCAGCGAGAACGTCCTCGCGCCCGGCGAGGCCGTCCTGCGCTTCTACGAGGGCGTGTTCGAGGAGGTCCTGGAGCTGTTCCCGGCGGAGGTCTCGCCCTTCGTGCACGTGGGCGGCGACGAATGCCCCAAGGCGCAGTGGCGCGCCTCGCCGGCCGCGCAAGCGCGGATCCGGGAGCTGGGGGTGGCCGGCGAGGACGGGCTGCAGGCCTGGTTCACCGGGCACTTCGACGGCTGGCTCGCGGCGCGCGGGCGGCGGCTGATCGGCTGGGACGAGATCCTGGAGGGCGGGCTCGCGCCCGGCGCGGCGGTGTCCTCCTGGCGCGGCTACGCGGGCGGGATCGCCGCCGCCCAGGCCGGGCACGACGTGGTGATGTGCCCCGAGCAGCAGGTCTACCTGGACCACCGTCAGGCACCGGGCCCGGACGAGCCGGTGCCGATCGGGTACGTGCGCACGCTGGAGGACGTCTACCGCTTCGAGCCGGTGCCGCCGGAGCTGTCCGGGACGGCGGCCGCGGCCCGGGTGCTGGGTGCGCAGGCCAACGTGTGGACCGAGGTGACGGAGAACCGGAGCCGGGTCGACTACCAGGTGTTCCCGCGGCTGGCTGCGTTCGCGGAGGCGGTGTGGTCGCGGCTGCCGGCGCCGGCCGAGCGGGACTACGAGGGCTTCGAGGCCCGGATGGCGGCCCACCGGCGGCGGTTGGACGCCCTCGGCGTCGACCACCGGCCGCCCGCCGGGCCGTTGCCGTGGCAGCGGCGGCCGGGGGTGCTCGGACGCCCGATCGAGGGGGCCCCGCCGAACGTGTGACGGGGCGCGCGGGAGGCGGGGGAGCCGCCCGGGGGCGGCGCGGAGCCGCCCGGGGCCGCGGCGAGCCGCACCGGGCGGTGCGGACCTCTCCCGAGCTCCCGGGAACTCCTGATCAATCCGGTACGTCCTACGTTCCCCGGGGGTTGTCCGGAACTCTCCCTCGAAAACGGCGTATTGGGCAATTCCAGCTATTCCGTTGTTCGTGTCGATTCGGTCGATACGGGGGAAACCGGACGGCCGGGAGCTCGAGGGGGCGCCCGGAGGACCCTCGCGCCGGGCGGTGGGGAAGATGTGCCAGAGTTGCCACGTCCCGGCGGTGAGCACGTACCGTACGGCGGACAGGCGTGAGCGCCGTGACCGGGACATCGGGAAGGGGCAGCTGGGTTGACCACGCACGCACCGCACACACCGCAGGCGGCGCAGTCCGTGATGCTGCCGGCCTCGCTCGAGGAGGCCGTGGCGGCTCTCGCCGCCATGCCCGCCGCCGTGCCCGTGGCCGGCGGCACCGACCTCATGGCCGCCGTCAACGCCGGGCTCCTGCGGCCCGCCGGACTGGTGAGCCTCGGCCGGATCAACGAGATCCGCGGCTGGCAGTACCAGGAGGACGGGCACGCGCTGCTCGGCGCGGGCCTGACCCACGCCCGCATGGGCCGGCCGGACTTCGCCGCCCTGATGCCCGCGCTGGCCGCCGCCGCGCGCGCCGCCGGGCCGCCGCAGATCCGCAACGCCGGCACCCTCGGCGGCAACATCGCCAGCGCCGCGCCGACGGGCGACGCGCTGCCCGTGCTGGCCGCGCTGGAGGCCGTCCTCGTCATCGTCGGCCCGGGCGGGACGCGCCGGGAGATCCCGGTCTCGTACCTGCTCGCGGGCCGCGAGATGCTGCGGCCCGGGGAGCTGATCGGCTTCGTGCGCGTGCCGCTGCTGCACGCGCCGCAGGTCTTCCTGAAGGCCACCGGGCGCACCGGCCCGGGGCGCGCCGTGGCCTCCGTGGGGCTCGTACTGGACCCCGCGCGCCGGGGCGTGCGCATCGCCGTGGGCGCGGTCGCCCCGATGCCGCTGCGGCCGCTGGAGGCCGAGCAGTGGGTGGCCTCGCTGATCGACTGGGACGGGGAGCGGACCCTGGCCCCCGAGGCGCTGGAGGCCTTCGGCGACTACGTCGCGGCCGCCTGCGTACCCGACCAGGGGGAACCTGTGGCCCCGGGCGTGCTGCACCTGCGGCGCACCGTGGCCGTGCTGGCACGGAGGGCCCTGGGGAGGGCGCTGACCTCATGAGTGAGAACGAGAACGTGAACGGAACGACGGGGGACGCGGGCGGGCCCGGCGCCGCGTGGGGCTGGGAGCCGGTGCCGCAGGGCGCCGAGTTCGACTCCGACGCGACGGCGTTCGTCAGCCTGCCGCCGGAGATGCTGGACGCGCTCGGCACGGGCGAGCCGCTGGCCGCGCCCGGGCACGGGTACGTCCCGCCGCCGATGATCCTTCCGCTGGGCGCCGCCACGACCGACCCGGCGGCCACCGGGACCTGGACGATCCCGGCGCAGTGGCCGGAGGTGCCGGGGGGCGCGGGCGAGGCGGGTGCCGGCGCGGGTGCCGGTGCCGGTGCTCCCGCTTCGGCTCCTGCCCCGGCGCCGGTCGGCGGGCCGATCCCGGCGTCGATCCCGATCCCGGCGTCGGTCGCCGCGGCGTTCGCGGACGCGGGCCCGGAGGCGGCGGTGGCCGGGGCCGGGGAGGTCGCCGAGGGCGACGAGGACCCCGGGGCCACGGCCGAATGGCAGTTCCCCGACGCCGTGCGGGAGGCCGAGCCGGTCGCCACGGGCCAGTGGACCCTGCCGGAACTCGGCGAGGAGACCGGGGAGTTCCGCCCCGACACCCTGCACGCCGACTGGAGCCAGGCCCCCGTGACCCTGCCGGGCGGCGCCCCCGCCCCGTGGGCGGCCCACCCCGGCTTCGAAACCGCCCGCGCGGACGCCCCGCTGAGCTCGGGCGTCCTGCCCGACGCCCAGGGCACGCCGGGCACCTCGGGCACCTCGGGCGCGGGCCTGCGCCGCCTCGGCGGTCCCGGCGTCGGCGCCCCGAGCCGCGGCCCGCGCGTCCTGGGCGGCCCCGGCGTGGGCACCCTCCCGGAGGGCGACCCGGCGCACGCCGCCGCCGCGGCGCCCGCCCACGCCGACCCCGCGGGCGCCTTCCCACCTGCGCACGAACACGCCCCCGCGGCGCACGCCGGCACCCGGCCGGGCGACACGGCGGCGCAGTACGCGGACCGGACCGACGGCCACGGCCATGGCGCGTTCGCCGCGCCGCACGCCCCGGCCGCCGAGACCACCCGGCCCGCGGCCGCCGCGGACGGCCTGACCCGGCCCTACGTCCGCGCCCACGCTGCCGGCCACGACCACGGCCCGGCGGGCGCCGACGGCCACGGCGAGGGCCACGCCCAGCCCCAGCCCGGCCACGGCCCGGCCGACGCTCACGGCCCTGCTGCCACCGACGGGCACGGCCAGTCGTACGCGGGCCTGGCCGGTGCTCACGGCCCTGCTGCCACGGACGGGCACGGCCAGTCGTACGCGCAGGCCCTGGCCGAGGGCCACGGTGCCGCCGATGCCTACGGGCTGCCCGGCACCCACGGCCCGGGCGGGACCGACGGGCACGGCCAGGCCTACGTGCAGGGCCCGGCCGACGGCCACGGCCCCGCCGCCACCGACGGGCACGGCCAGTCGTACGCGCAGGCCCTGGCCGAGGGCCACGGCCCCGCTGGCGCCTACGGGCTGCCGGGCACCCATGGTCCGGGCGGGACCGACGGGCACGGCCAGGCCTACGCGCAGGGCCCGGCCGACGGCCACGGCCCGGCGGAGCCCCACGGCCCGGCGGAGCCCCACGGCCCGGCGGAGCCCCACGGCCCGGCGGAGCCCCACGGCTCGGCCGGTGCTCACGGCGCCGCTGCCACCGACGGGCACGGCCAGTCGTACGCGCAGGCCCTGGCCGAGGGCCACGGCCCCACCGGCGCCTACGGGGTGCCCGGCACCCACGGTCCGGCCGGAACCGACGGCCACGGCCAGACCTACGCCGAGGCCCCGGCCGACGGGCACGGCCCGGCCGCCACCGACGGGCACGGCCAGCCATACGCGCAGGCCCCGGCCGAAGGCCCGACCTACGCCGAGCCCCCGGCCGACGGCCACGGCCCCGCCGACGCGCACGGCCTGGGCCACGGCCCGGCCGACACCGACGGCCACGGCCGCCCCTACGCGCAGGACCAGGCCCAGGCCGCAGCCCACGACACCACCCCCGGTCAGGGCAACACCCTCGGGCACGGCGCCGCCGACGGCCACGGGCCGGCCGGCGGTCCGGGTAAGGACGGGGCACCGGCCGAGGCCCACGGGTCCGCGGACGCGCACGCGTCGACCGGCGCCCACGACCCGGCCGGCGCTCCCGGCCAGGGCCCCGGCACCGACGTCCACGGCGGCCAGGCCGAAGGCCCCGGCGGCACGCTCGGCCGCGGCGACGCCCTCGCGCACGGCGCGGGCGACCCGCACGGCCAGGGCCGGGCCGACGGGGACGGCGAGGCCGAGGGCCGCGGTGACGACCGCGGGCAGGCCGCTGGCGAAGGCCGGGGCCGCGGCCCCGGGGACACCCTCGGCGGCGGCTTCGACGCCGCGGCCGCGCCTGCCGCGGTGGACGCGGACGGTACGGACGGCCCGGGCGGAGCCGGGGCCGGGCCCGCGCCGGGTGCGGGAACCGCGGACATCGCCGTGGCACCGCCGGCCGCGGGTATCGCCGAAGGACTCCCGGGCGCGGGGCCCTCGTACGAGGAAGACCAGGCGGCCGCCGCGGCCGTCGCCCACCACGAACACCCGTCTGCGTCCTACGTGTTGCGCGTCAACGGCGCCGACCGCCCCGTCACCGGCGCCTGGATCGGCGAGTCCCTGCTGTACGTGCTGCGCGAACGCCTCGGGCTCGCCGGAGCCAAGGACGGCTGCTCGCAGGGCGAGTGCGGCGCCTGCGCCGTGCAGGTCGACGGCCGGCTCGTCGCGTCCTGTCTGGTCCCGGCCGCGACGGCCGCCGGCAGCGAGGTGCGGACGGTCGAGGGCCTGGCGAGCGGCGGGGAACTCTCCGACGTGCAGCAGGCGTTGTGCCGTTCGGGCGCGGTGCAGTGCGGATTCTGCGTGCCCGGCATGGCCATGACCATCCACGACCTGCTGGAGGGCAACCACGCCCCCAGCGACCTGGAGACCCGCCAGGCCCTCTGCGGCAACCTGTGCCGCTGCTCCGGCTACAAGGGCGTCCTGGAGGCCGTCCGCGAGGTCGTCGCCGGACGCGAGGCGACGGCCGCCGCGGAGGCGGAGGCCGAGGCGGGCGGAGCGGCTGCGCCGCAGGCGGCGGGCATCGAGATGCGCATCCCGCACCAGGCCCAGCCCGGCGAGGGCGGGATCCACCACAACGGAGGCATGGCGTGAGCGGGCAGGACGCGGCGGGCTCGGCGGGCGCGGCAGGCTCGGCGACGGCGACGGCGACGACCACGGTGACGGTCACCACCGGCGCAGCCCCGGGCGGCTCCGGCGCGCCCGGCGGCGGCCCGGCCGAGGCCGGGGAGCCGGCGGTACCCCGCGGCATCGGCGCCTCCGTCGCACCCGCCGACGCCCGCGCCAAGACCGAGGGCACCTTCCCGTACGCCGCCGACCTGTGGGCCGAGGGCCTGCTGTGGGCCGCCGTGCTGCGCTCCCCGCACGCCCACGCCCGCATCCTGTCCATCGACACCTCGGCCGCCGCCGAGATGCCCGGCGTGCGTGCCGTCGTCACCCACGCCGACGTCCCCGGCGCCACCACCCACGGCCGGCGCATCGCCGACCGCCCCGTCTTCGCGCACGAGGTGGTCCGCCACCACGGCGAGCCCATCGCCGCCGTCGCCGCCGACCACCCCGACACGGCGCGCCTGGCCGCCGCCGCGATCATCGTCGAGTACGAGCTCCTCGACGCCGTCACCGACCCCGAGCAGGCCTTCGGCGCTCCGCCCCTGCACCCCGACGGCAACCTGATCCGGCACATCCCGCTGCGCTACGGCGACCCGGAGGCCACCGGCGAGGTCGTCGTCGAGGGCCTGTACCGCATCGGCCGCCAGGACCCGGCCCCCATCGGCGCCGAGGCCGGCCTCGCCGTGCCCCGCCCCGACGGCGGCGTGGAGATCTACACCGCCTCCACCGACCCGCACCTCGACCGCGACCTGGCCGCGGCCTGCTTCGGCCTCGAACCCGACCGGGTCCGCGTCGTGGTCACCGGTGTGCCGGGCGCCACGGCCGACCGCGAGGACGCCGCCTTCCAGCTGCCGCTGGGCCTGCTCGCCCTGCGCACGGGCCACCCGGTCAAACTGGCCGCCACCCGCGAGGAGTCCTTCCTCGGCCACACCCACCGCCACCCGACCCTGCTGCGCTACCGCCACCACGCGGACGCGGAGGGCCGCCTGGTCAAGGTCGAGGCCCAGATCCTGATGGACGCCGGCGCGTACGCGGACTCCTCCTCCGAGTCGCTCGCGGCGGCCGTCGCGTTCGCCTGCGGCCCGTACGTGGTGCCGCACGCCTTCGTCGAGGGCTGGGCCGTGCGCACCAACAACCCGCCGTCCGGGCACGTCCGCGGCGAGGGCGCCATGCAGGTCTGCGCCGCGTACGAGGGCCAGATGGACAAGCTGGCCGCCGCCCTCGGCATCGACGGCGCGGAGCTGCGCCTGCGCAACGTCCTCGCCACCGGCGACCTGCTGCCCACCGGCCAGACCGTGACCTGCCCCGCCCCGGTCGCGGAACTCCTGCGCGCGGTCCGCGACGTCGAGCTGCCCCCGCTGCCGAAGGACGCCCCGGAGGAGGAGTGGCTGCTGCCGGGCGGCCCGGAGGGCGCGGGCGAGCCGGGCGCGGTGCGGCGCGGGGTCGGGTACGGGGTCGGCATGGTGCACATGCTGGGCGCGGAGGGCACCGACGAGGTCTCCACGGCCACCGTCAAGGTGGTCAACGGCGTGGCCACGGTGATCTGCGCGGCCGTGGACACCGGCCAGGGCTTCGCCACCCTCGCCCGCCAGATCGTCCAGGAGGTCCTGGGCGTGGACGAGGTGACGACGGCCCCCGTCGACACCGACCAGCCCCCCGCCGGCCCCTCGGCGCACGGCCGGCACACGTGGGTCTCGGGCGGGGCGGTGGAGCGCGCCGCGAAGATGGTCCGCACCCAGCTCCTGCAGCCCATGGCGCACAAGCTCGGCATGTCCACGGAGCTCCTCCAGATCAAGGACGGCCGCATCACCTCCTACGACGGCGCGTTCTCCACCACGGTCGCGGAGGCCATGGCGGGCAAGGAACTCTGGGCCACCGCCCAGTGCCGCCCGCACCCCACGGAGCCGCTGGACGGCGACGGGCAGGGCGACGCCTTCGTCGGCCTGGCCTTCTGCGCGATCCGCGCGGTGGTGGACGTGGACATCGAGCTGGGCACGGTGCGCGTGGTCGAACTGGCCGTCGCGCAGGACGTCGGCCGGGTCCTCAACCCCGCTCAGCTGCACGCCCGTATCGAAGCGGGCGTCACGCAGGGCGTCGGCGCGGCCCTGACGGAGAACCTCCGCTCGGTGGCCGGCATGGTCCGCCACCCCGACCTGACGGGCTACGCCCTGCCGACGTCGCTGGACGCCCCGGCGGTGCGGATCGTCAAGCTGGTCGAGGAGCGGGACGTGGTGGCCCCGTTCGGCGCGAAGGCGGCGAGCGCGGTCCCGGTGGTCACGTCCCCGGCAGCAGTGGCCTCGGCGGTCCGCGCGGCCACGGGCCGCCCGGTCAACAGGCTCCCGATCAGGCCCTCGGCGGCGGTGGCGGCGCCCAACTCCTGACCGGAAGAGCCGCATTGAGTCGCATTGCACGTGCAACCCGAGCTTGGGAGTGTCGGAACCGATCGCTAAAGTGATCGGTGAGACTTATTGCGTTCGCGTGCGAACGGGTGCAACGGGGACGGGGAGCGGTGGTGACACCGCACCCCACACGGGGAGACAAACGGGGAGGCCATCGTGGCAGAGAATGCAGCACCAGACCTGTTCTCAGGGCTGGCTGCCAGCGCGAGCGGCGCGGCGGCTGCGATCCGGGCTCAGGCCAAGGCGCTCGCGGTCGACTACGAGACGCTGTCGGGCTACAAGAACGTCGTCGACGAACTCCTGAAGAAGCTCAACGACTCCCAGGCGGACGACAAGAAGCTGGCCCACGGCACCCTCCCCAAGGGGGCCCTCGGCAAGGGATTCGCCGAGGCGGACGCCCTCTTCAAGACGTACGAGACGGTCCAGACCCAGCTGGAGAACCTCTCGAAGAACCTGGCGGGCCAGATCGAGGGCCTGGGCATCGCGATCCAGACGTCGGGCAAGGGGTACGCCGAGATGGACGAGGAACAGAAGCGCCGCATGGCCCAGATCGCCAAGCAGGCCAAGCACGACTACGACCCTGATCGCGACCCGCTCAACAAGCAGCAGCAGAAGGAGCACAAGGACGCCCAGCCCGGCACGGCCGGCGAGGCGAACAAGCCGAAGGGCAAGATCTGATGGCGACGAACTTCGAGGGCTTCTCCCACCAGCAACTGCTCGCCATGGTCGCTTCTCTCGACCCGGAGACGGTAACCGCCCGCAGCACCCTCCTGACGGAGGCGGCGAAGACGATCGAGGAGATCGGCAAGGCCCTCAAGAAGCACAAGGTAAAGGGCTGGGAAGGCGAGGCCGCCACCAAGTTCGAGGAATGGGCCGACCGAACGGGCAACGCGACGCTGGCCCTGAGCGACTACAGCGCCGCGGGCGGCAAGTGGATGGGCGAGGCCGCCCAGATCATGCACGAGGTCAAGAAGAACATTCCGGCCTACGACAGTTCGACCGCCGAGACCTACGAGGCTGCTCGGAAGTACCACAACGACCCGGACGCCCAGAAGCTTGCCTCGGAGTCCCACGCCAAGCTGAGCGGCGACCACCAGAAGGCCATCGACGCCCTGACGAAGCTGGCCGGGGCGTACGAGCAGTCGAACACGCAGATCGGCAAGGTGGAGCCCCCGACGTTCCCGCCGCCGCCGGGGGATTTCGTTCCGGATTACGGTGTCTACGGCAGTGAAGACATACAGCGCTCTGGGGGCGGCTATGGCGCTGGATCCGGCGGGGGCAGCGGTTCGTACGCGCCGTCGACTCCCCGGACCAGCGGTCCGTCCAACGACCTTGGCGGGGTCGGCGGTCACCGGCCGGAGGTGACACTGCCTCCGACCACTGGACCCGCTCCGGTGCCGGTGTTGCCGGACCACGACGTGGACGTGGACCTCGACCACGTGGGCACCCTGCCGGACAGGACCGTCCCGCCGGTCACCAACATGCCGAACCTCCCTGGTCCCGGCCCGAGCGGCCCCGGACCGGTCGCCCCCATGCCGCCGATCGGGCTTCCGTCTCTTCCCGGGCCGACGCTGCCCGGTGGTGGCGGCCCGGTGAGCAAGCTGCCGCCTCTGACGGGTCCTGGCGGCAAGTTCGGTGGTCCGGCTCCGCTGCTTCCTCGTGACACTGGCATCATCGGTGGCCGCCAGGTGACCACCGGTGGCCCTACTCCGGGTCTCCCGCGTTCGACGGTCATCGGCACGGAGGGTGTGCAGGGCGGTCGCGGTATGGGCGGCAGCGGTATGCACCCCGGCGTGGGTGGCCCTCACGGTGGTGGGCCGGGCGGTGGTGCGGCGGGCCGTCGGCTGGCCATGGAGCCGGGCGGTGTCGTCGGTGGGCGCCAGCCCGGCGTGGTCGGTCGTCCAGTAGCGGGCGGTCAGCCGTTCACGCAGGGCGGCTCGGGCCTCGTGCGCAATACTTCCGCCTCTGGGGCGGGCCGCGGCACCATGGGCGTCGCCGGTGCGGGGGGCCACACGCCTGGCAACCGGCATGCCCAGCGGACGGGCGACCGCCCCGATTACCTGTCCGAGGACGAAGAGACCTGGCAGGGCAACGGTCGTGTTGTTCCGCCGGTCATCGACTGAGCAGAACGGACCTTTGCACGAGATGCGCATGCGTAAGGCGACCTCGGCCCTGGTGGGCCTCCTGCTGGCCGGGGTCGCCGCGACCCCGGCCCACGCGGACACGGTCCGGTCCAAGCAATGGCATCTCGACGCCATGAAGGCCGACGACATCTGGAAGATCACCACAGGTAAGGGCGTCACTGTCGCGGTCATTGATACCGGCGTTGCCCGCATCCCTGAACTCGAAGGGCAGGTGCTTCCCGGTAGAAACTTCGCAGCGCCCAGTTATGCCGGTGACGAGCGAACAGACTATGAAAACCACGGCACCGGCATCGCCGCCATCATTGCCGGGAACGGAAAAGGGCCCGGCGGCGTAGACAGTGCATTCGGCCTCGCGCCAGGCGTCAAAATCTTGCCGCTCCGGGTCGATCTCGGTGGTGATGGCGGCACGCCGTTCAAGGCGATGAGCGAAGCAGTTCGTTATGCGGCGGATTCGGATGCCAAGGTGCTCAACATCTCCATGGTGGGCGTCAACCAGAGTGAGAACCTTGCCGCTGCGGTGAAATATGCCCTGTCCAAGGGTAAGTTGATCTTTGCTGGTGTGGGTAACGACGGGAACAGCGACGTCTACTACCCGGCGGCGATACCCGGAGTCGTCGGTGTTGCAGCTGTTGATGCAGACGGTGCTGCGACGAAGGAGTCGCAGCACAATGCTTACGTCGACATGTCGGCGCCTGGCATCAACATCGTGACCGGGTGTGCCGGAAAAACTGGCCTGTGCAACACGCACGGCACGAGCGACGCCACAGCCCTCGCCTCCGCCTCCGCGGCGCTGCTGTGGTCCGCGCACCCCGACTGGACCAACAACCAGGTGCTCCGCGTCCTGCTGAACACCGCCGGCAAGGCGGACGACGGCAAGGAGCGGAACGACTACCTCGGTTACGGCATCGTCCGGCCGAAGGTCGCGCTGCCCACGCCCGGCGACCCGGGGCCGAAGGACGTGTACCCGCTTCCCGACCTGGCGGCGGCAGAAGGCAAGAAGTCGCCCGCCCCGTCCGCCGACGCCAAGAACCCGGCATCCAGCGCGCCCCAGGCCGAGGCCAAGACGGACGACAAGGGCAGCAGCCTGCCCTGGCTCGCGCTCGGGCTCGGGGCCTGTGTCCTCGTCGGCGGCGGTGCGGTCGCCGCGGTCCTCGTCCGTCGCAGGAGCCGCTGACTCACCCGCCCGGGTGAGGGGCAGGGCCCGAATCCAGCCCGCCCCCGCCCGGCCCGGATCGGTCCGAGGTGCGGCCCGCCCGGGCCCGGACGGGTGCGACGCGGCGGCACGCCGTGTCCGGTATTCGCCCGTGCGGCACCGCACCGTGTCACGCTGGCCGCTCCGACCCCGCCCGGAGCCAGGAGCGTGCCGCGTGTCGTTCGACGAGGAGTGGTCCCTCGCCCGGGCCAGCGCCAGGCCCGCGGTCGGCGGCTTCGCCACCGCGGACCTGGAGTTCAACCAGGACCACGTCGGCGCCATCGGCACGGAGGCCTTCCACCTCCACGGCCGCCTCACCACCGACGGCAGGCACGCCGCCCGGGCGACCACGGAAGCGGCGACCGCCCTCGCCGCGGAGGGCTTCGCCAGCGGGGCCGCCTTGCACTCGCTGCAGTCCCGCTGGGAGTCCCGGCTCCAGGCCCTGGTGGCGGCCTGCGCGAACATCTCCAACGGCCTGGACTACTCCCTCTCCTCCCATGCCAAGGAGGAGCACGAGCTCTACGCCGCCTTCACCGCGTCCAAGCTCGACCGGCTCCTCACCTGACGGCGGGAGGCGGAGCGCGGGTGCTGACGTACGAGAACCTGATGAACGCCCCGCTGGGCAAGCTCCAGACGGCGATCACCGACTGGGCCGCGATGGCCAAGAAGCTGGACGAGCTGGCCGAGGCGGCGCGGGCCGGCATGAAGGCCAAGTCCGACAAGGCGCAGTGGAACGGCGTCACGGCCGGCGTGGCACGGTCGCTGGTCGACAAGACGGCCAAGGAGTTCGAGGACGCCGCCCGCCACGCCAGGGGCGTCCACCTGGTCCTCACCGACGGGCACACCACCTTCCAGGCCGCCCAGGCCGAGATCCGGAAGCTGATGGAGGAGGCGCCGGCCGCCGGATTCCGGATCGACGGCTCGGGCCGGGTCTGCGCCGTCCCGCTCTCCGATCCGCGGGAGGAGTACGCGGCCCGGCACGACCCGGACCACCAGCAGCTGCTCCGCAAGAACAGGGACCTCTGGCAGGCGCGCGTCGACCGGGCGGTGGAGAACGCCCAGGACGCCGACGCCTCGCTGGTCCGCGTCCTCCAGGCCGACGCCGCACGCCACGACTTCGGCCCGCCCCGCTACACGAGCCTGGACGCCGAACAGGCCGACCGCGCCGCCGAGCTGATGCGGAAGATCACGGCGGTCGGCGGGGGCGGCACCGCGCAGAACCGCGAGGCGCTGCGGGAGCTGGAGGACCTGCTCGACGACAACCGCGACGACCCGGAGTTCGCGACGGCCTTCTGCCGCCGGGTGGGCCCCGAGGGCGTGCTCGGTGCGTACGCGACGATGTCCCTGGACTCCTCGGCCCTCGGCCGGGCCGGCCTGGACCGCACGCTGATGGTCGGCCGCATCCAGGACGACCTGGGCGCGATCCTGGGCCTGGCCACGCACGAGGACGTCCCGAACCACCTCGACGCCGCGTGGACCACCGCGCTGATGCGGGCCGGCCGCAAGGAGCTCGACGTCGGCCTGGCCCAGCCGGTGTACGGCTACCAGGCGCTCGGGGCGCTGCTGCGCGAGGGCTCGTACGACACGGAGTTCCTGACTGCGGTCGGCCGTGACATGGTCGCAATGGACCGCAAGCACCCGGGGATCTGGGAGTCCGGCGCCCCCGCCGACCCGGCGGCCGTCCTCAACCACACCGCTGACGGAGGCCGCGGCTTCCATCCGCTGACGGGCCTGATGAAGGTCCTCGGCAACAACCCGGAAGCGGCGACCGCCTTCTTCAACGAGCCGGTCCGGGACGACAGCGACGGCGACGGGCTCGTCACGCGCGCCGACAAGCCGGTCGGCGGGTTGCACGGCCGGGCGCGGGGCATGGTCGACTACATGCTCGACAAGAAGCCCTACGCGGACGGCTTCGACATCGCGCCGACCGGTGCCCCGCACCCCGCGCAGGACGCCCTCGGCGGCGCGCTCGAAGCGGCGGTGTCGGGGCGCGCCGCGGGCGACGAGACGGCGAAGCCCGTCCCGCACACCAGGGAGATGGCGGCCGTCATGGAACGGGTCGTCGAGAGGATCGGCGCGGAGCCGGAGCTGGTCGCGGCGAAGCCGGGCGAGGAGGAGGGCCGGCTGAAGGGCCTGTCCGGGCACTTCGGCCAGATGGCCGCGGAGTACATGCCGGACCTCCAGGCCTCCGCGGAGAACGGCAGCGGCCAGATCAAGGCGAACGGCGTCATGGCCAGGTTCCACAAGGCGGACATGGCGGCGTTCATCGGCGCGGTCGGCCAGGACCCCGGCGCGTACGGCGCGATGACGAATGCCCAGCGGGCCTTCACCACCACACTCATCAACGACGTCGTCGCGCACCGCAGCGAGTACGAGGACGTGGATGCCGCCATCAAGAGCGCTGTGCATCCTGGTGGCCAGGTGGCGGGCATCCTCTCGCAGGCCCGGGCCGAGGGCACGTTTGCCGAGAACGGCCACCAGCACGAGGAGTACGTCAAGGGCGTCGAAAGCAATGCCAAGTGGATCAACCGCGGCATCAGCGCAGCGGGTGTGAAGTACGTGGAGCTGATCCCGTTGGCCGGAGACGTCGTGGGGTGGCTCCAGGAAGATGTCACGGAGAGCGTGGTCGAGCGGGCGAAGCACGACCACGCGAAGAAGATCGATGAGGCCGACCACGCTGCGGTGATCGATTACACCGATGCCCAACGCGCGGCGGGCGAGTCCGCGGCACAGTCGGTCCGTAGGGCGGCAGCGGGTACCGGCATGACCGGGCGGACCGTGGACGCCCTCGCAGGCGTGGCCTCCACCGAGACGGCAAACGCGCATGCCGTGGGGCGTGGGCAGGTCGCCACGTCGAGCGGCAGTTCCTGATGCGCATCACACGCATACTGCGGAGGCTCACCACGGTGCTCGTTGTGGCGGGAACGGCCGTGGGCTGCTCGAAGGAGGTGCCGTCGGCCGCACCACGGCTGCCGGAACGCTCGTGCTTCGGTGTCTTCACGCGCCAGGACCTTGCCCCTTTGGTGGGCAAGGGCACTGAGGTGCACGAGGACGGGCCCGTCGACATGCGGCTGACTGCGGAGCGCCGGGGCGCGACCTGCGTGGTGGATGTCGATGGGGAGGGCCGGTTCGACGCCTCCGTCACGCGCCAGGCGTTGAACGAAAGCTTCTTCTGGAACGCCCAATTGATCCAGCCGCGTGCGGACCCGCTCACCCTGGGGGACAAGGGCATTGTGTACGACACCGGCGCCCGTGTCGCCCTCACCTGCACAAGCCCAGGAGGCGATTCGTTTCAGCTTGAGGTGACGGTGGGCGGGTCCACGGAGCAGATGGAGAAGAGGGAGGCGCGCCCGCTGTTCAGGGTGCTCATCGCCAAGCTGCTGGCGGCCGCCAAACGGCAGACCCGCTGCGGCAGCGACGCCCCCTGAGGCGGTGTCAGCGGCAGGCATGCCGAAGGCCGTCCAGGTCGCGCCGGGCCTGGACGGCCTTCGGGAGAGGCCGTGGCGGGAATTGAACCCGCGTGCCCCGCTTTGCAGGCGAGTCCCTAGGCCACTCGGGCACACGGCCGTGCGGTGTTGCTGAGAAGACCGTACGAGCGGCCCCGGGCGGCGCGGAAGGGCTTCGGCGGGGGCGCCACACGACTGCCATGCTGCGTTCACGAACCCGAACGGCCCCCGGCCCCCCGGCCCTCGGGCGTAGGTCTCGGGGACCAGGCGGGATTGGTCCCCCGGACAGGGGCCAGGGGTGGGTTTGCCGCTTACTCTGGGGCGATGAGTGCCCTTGAACCCCGTGTGTCACAAGGAGCGAGCAGCGAGCAGGATCCCGCCCGGACGCAGGGCGGGATCCTCGGTTCCGCGTACCGGACGCTCAGCTTCGGGATGATCTCCTGCATCTTCCTCATCGCCTTCGAGGCGACGGCCGTCGGTACCGCGATGCCGGTGGCCGCGCGTGAGCTCGACGGGGTCGGGCTGTACGCCTTCGCCTTCTCCGCGTACTTCACCACCAGCCTGTTCGGCATGGTGCTCTCCGGCCAGTGGTGCGACCGGCAGGGACCGCTGCGGCCGCTGGCCGTGGGGATCGGGGCCTTCGCCGCCGGGCTGGTGTGCTCGGGCACCGCCTCGCTCATGGGGGTGTTCGTGCTCGGGCGGGCCGTGCAGGGCTTCGGCGGCGGGCTCGTCATCGTGGCCCTGTACGTCGTCGTGAGTCGGGCCTACGAGGAGCGGCTCCGCCCGGCGATCATGGCAGCCTTCGCCGCGAGCTGGGTGGTGCCCTCGATCGTCGGGCCGCTCGCCGCCGGGACCGTGACCGAGCACCTCGGCTGGCGGTGGGTGTTCCTCGGGATTCCCGTCCTGGTCGTCGTCCCGCTCGCCGTGGCGCTGCCCGCGATCCGGCGCAGCGCCTCCGGGCCGGTGGATCCGGATGCGCCGCCCGCCGCGTTCGACCGGCGCCGGATCCGGCTCGCGCTCGGGATCTCCGTCGGGGCGGGGCTGCTGCAGTACGCCGCCCAGGACCTGCGGTGGTTGTCGCTGCTGCCCGCCGCGGCCGGGGCCGGGCTGCTGGTGCCCGCGGTGCTGGGGCTGCTGCCGCGCGGCACCTACCGGGCGCGGCGCGGGCTGCCGGCGGTGGTCCTGCTGCGCGGGGTCGCGGCGGGCTCGTTCATCGCGGCGGAGAGCTTCGTGCCGCTGATGCTGGTGACGCAGCGGGGGCTGAGCCCGACGCTGGCCGGGTTCTCGCTGGCGCTGGGCGGGCTGACCTGGGCCGGCGGCTCCTGGATCCAGTCCAAGGGGCGGGTCGCGCCGTACCGGGAGCGGCTGATGGTGGCCGGGATGGTGATGGTGTCCGCGGCCATCGCGGGCGCGCCGGCGGTGCTGCTGCCGTGGGTGCCGGTGTGGACGCTGGCCCTGGCCTGGGGCATCGGGTGCCTGGGCATGGGCCTGGTGATCGGCTCGACCAGCGTGCTGCTGCTGAAGCTGTCGGCGCCGGAGGAAGCGGGCGCGAACTCCGCCGCCCTGCAGATCTCCGACGCGCTGGCCAATGTGGTGCTGCTCGCGGCCGGCGGTGCGGCCTTCGCCGCGCTCGGCGGGGGAGCGGTGGGGGCCGGGCACACCGTCTCGGCCGCCGCCGGTGGGGCCGGGGCCTCGCACCCCGCCGCGTTCGTGGTCGTCTTCCTGCCGATGTCGGCCGTCGCCCTGGTCGGCGCCTGGGTCGCCACCCGCCTGCATGCCCCTGCGCCGCCCGGTTCGGCCGCCGCCGGCCTCCCCCGCGGGGACTGACGCGGCGCGGCGGAATCGCTGGCACAGAGTGGTACCAAGCAGTACCGTTGTCCTATGGCCGGTCTCAACGTGAGGTTCACAGAGCAGGAACTGGACGCGCTGCGCGAGCGCGCCGAGGCGGAGGGGCGCAGCATGCAGTCCTTCGCGCACGACGCCGTGATCAGGGCGATCAACGAGCACTCCCGCCTGTTCAACGAGGCGGCGGAGCACGTGCTGAAGGCCAGTGAGGAGCTGAACCGGAGGCTCGCGTGACGCACTACCTCACCCTGCCCGAGCTGCTGAACCTGGCGGAACGGCTCGGGGCCAGCGAGGTGCGTGACTACGGACTGCTCGACTCGGCGCTGGCGCGCCCGCAGTCGAGTGTGTTCGGGCAGGACGCCTACCCGGACGTCTGGCAGAAGGCGGCAGCCCTGATGGAGTCGCTGGCCCGCAACCATGGGCTCATTGACGGCAACAAGCGCATCGCGTGGTACGCGACGTGGGTGTTCCTGCACATGAACGGGCATCCGCTGGACGCCGACTTCGATGTCGATGAGGCGGAGCGCTTCGTCCTGGACGTGTGCCAGGGTGCTCTGGACGTTCCCAAGATCGCAGCGCAGCTGCCGGGGTTCGCGCGGTAGCGCGGCTTGCTCCGGGCCGCTCCGGCGCGCCCGATGTGACGCTCGCCGCACCCCCCGAGGTCACGGGCCTGTCCCTCCGCGAGGGGCGGGCCCGCACCGGTAGGGTGGCCCGGTTGTCCTCCGTACGACCATGATCACGACTGTAAGACCATGATCACGACGGCGAGCACGACGACCGCCGCCGCCGACGACGAGAGCACGAACCGGAGACCGTGACTACTACCGCCTCCCACCACCTCTCTCCCGCCTTCCCCGGCCGTGCCCCCTGGGGCACCGCCAGCAAGCTGCGCGCCTGGCAGCAGGGCGCCCTGGACAAGTACATCCAGACCCAGCCGCGGGACTTCCTCGCGGTCGCCACGCCCGGCGCCGGCAAGACGACCTTCGCGCTCACCCTCGCCTCCTGGCTGCTGCACCACCACGTCGTGCAGCAGGTGACGGTGGTCGCACCGACCGAGCACCTGAAGAAGCAGTGGGCCGAGGCCGCCGCCCGGATAGGCATCCGGCTCGATCCCGAGTACTCGGCCGGGCCGCTCAGCAAGGAGTACCACGGCGTCGCCGTCACCTACGCCGGTGTCGGCGTCCGCCCGATGCTCCACCGCAACCGCTGCGAGCAGCGCAAGACCCTCGTCATCCTGGACGAGATCCACCACGCCGGAGACTCCAAGTCCTGGGGCGAGGCCTGCCTGGAGGCCTTCGACCCGGCGACCCGGCGCCTCGCCCTGACCGGCACGCCGTTCCGCTCCGACACCAACCCGATCCCGTTCGTGACGTACGAGGAGGGCAACGACGGGATCCGCCGCTCCTCCGCCGACTACACCTACGGCTACGGCAACGCCCTCGGCGACGGCGTGGTGCGGCCCGTCATCTTCCTCTCCTACAGCGGCAACATGCGCTGGCGCACCAAGGCCGGCGACGAGATCGAGGCCCGCCTCGGCGAGCCGATGACCAAGGACGCCATCAGCCAGGCCTGGCGCACGGCCCTCGACCCGCGCGGCGACTGGATGCCGAACGTGCTGCGCGCCGCCGACCAGCGCCTGACCGAGGTCCGCAAGAGCATCCCCGACGCCGGCGGCCTCGTCATCGCCTCCGACCAGGACTCGGCGCGCGCCTACGCCAAGCTGATCCGCGAGATCACCGGCACCAAGGCGACCCTCGTGCTCTCCGACGACGCCGGCGCCTCGAAGCACATCGACACCTTCAGCGGAAACGACGACCGCTGGATGGTCGCCGTCCGCATGGTGTCCGAGGGCGTCGACGTCCCGCGCCTCGCGGTCGGCGTGTACGCGACGACGATCTCGACCCCGCTGTTCTTCGCCCAGGCCGTCGGCCGCTTCGTGCGCTCGCGCAGGCGCGGCGAGACCGCATCGGTGTTCCTTCCGACGATCCCCTATCTCCTCGGCTTCGCCAACGAGATGGAGGTGGAGCGCGACCACGCCCTGGACCGGCCGAAGAAGGCGGGGGAGGACGAGGACCCGTACGCCGAGTCCGAGAAGGAGATGCAGGAGGCGAACCGGCAGGAGGATGAGGACACCGGCGAGGACGAGCAGATGTCCTTCGAGGCGCTGGAGTCCGACGCCGTCTTCGACCGCGTCCTGTACGACGGCGCCGAGTTCGGCATGCAGGCCCACCCCGGCAGCGAGGAGGAGCAGGACTACCTCGGCATCCCCGGGCTGCTGGAGCCCGAGCAGGTGCAGCTGCTGCTGCAGAAGCGCCAGTCGCGGCAGATCGCGCACAGCCGCCGCAAGCCCGACGCCGAGGCGGACCTGCTGGAGCTGCCCGCCGAGCGCCGCCCGGTGGTCTCGCACAAGGAACTGCTGGAGCTGCGCAGGTCGCTCAACACGATGGTGGGCGCGTACGTCCACCAGAGCGGCAAGCCGCACGGCGTGATCCACACCGAACTGCGGCGCGTGTGCGGCGGCCCGCCGAGCGCCGAGGCGACCGCCGGGCAGCTGAAGGAACGCATCAAGAAGGTGCAGGAGTGGGCCACCCGCATGCGGTGATCCCGACGGGCGACCGGTCCGCCCGCCCTCGTCCGATCGCACAGGCGGACGGGGGCGGGGAGGGTCCGGAAGTCGGTCACAACCACGATCCGAACCGCCATAAAAGGGCCGTTGGCGCCCGGATTCTGGACGAGGACTTCCGCTGAGCGGACCCGCTCGCTACTGTCCCCGCATCGAACGCCCCGTGGCAGCGCCGCCGCGGGAGCGCAGCCGGTGCCATGGCCGCTACCGGCGGCCTCTCCGTGCGTCGCCGTGGGACCGGCGTCGTTCCCCCCGAGAGTCACCGCCGCTCACCAACGAGGGAGAGGCGTCGTGACCGCGGAAACCTCACAGACTCTCGACCGGGGACTCAGAGTCCTCAAACTGCTCGCCGACACCGACCACGGTCTGACCGTCACCGAGCTCTCCAACCGCCTCGGTGTCAACCGCACCGTGGTCTACCGCCTGTTGGCCACGCTCGAACAGCACGCCCTGGTCCGCCGCGACCTCGGCGGCCGCGCCCGCGTCGGCCTCGGCGTGCTGCGGCTGGGCCGCCAGGTCCACCCCCTCGTGCGCGAGGCGGCCCTGCCGGCGCTGCGCGCCCTCGCCGAGGACATCGGCGCCACCGCGCACCTCACGCTCGTCGACGGCACCGAGGCGCTGGCCGTCGCCGTCGTCGAACCCACCTGGACCGACTACCACGTGGCCTACCGGGCCGGCTTCCGCCACCCGCTGGACCGCGGGGCCGCCGGGCGCGCCATCCTGGCCGCCCGCCAGGGCACCCTCACCGAGCCCGGGTACACGCTGACCCACGGCGAGCTCGAAGCGGGCGCCAGCGGGGCGGCCGCGCCGCTCGTCGGGATCACCGGGCTGGAGGGCAGCGTCGGCGTCGTCATGCTGGCCGACGCCGTGCCCGAGCGGGTCGGCCCGCGCGTCGTGGACGCGGCCCGCGAGGTCGCCGACGCCCTGCGCTGACGCCGGCCCCCCGCCTCGCATCCCTGCGCCGCCGCCCTACCGTGTCGTCCTGCGCCGCCGCCTTGTGCCGGCGGGCTGCGCTGACGGTCGTACGGGGCCGCCCTCTGGCGCGCGACCCGCGCCACGCATGTCAGCCTCGCCCCTGCTTGCGAAGCGGGGGTCCGGCACATCCAGCCTCGCCGGCGTTTGAGGCGCGGGTTCCTCGGGGCGGCGCCCCGAGGAACCCGGCTCCGCAGGGCACGGGCTCTGCCCGGACCCGCGCCGCAAACGCCGGCGAGGCTGAAAATGCCAGGCCTCGGCTTCGAGAGGGGTGGAGGGGGCGGGCCGCGGTAGGCCTGGCGGCGTGGGGCCGGGCCGCCGGGGGCGGGCGGGCCGGCGGGGCCCGATAGATTGGCGGTGTGCTCTCTCGCCTCACACGTCTGCCGCGTCCCGCCGCCCTGGCCGTCTGTGCCGCGCCCGTGCTCGGCCTGTTCGCCGTGGCCGCCCTCGCGCCGCTGCCCTTCGTGATCGCCCAGCCCGGGCTCACGGCCGACGTGCTCGGGGCCCGCGACGGCAAGCCCGTGATCACCGTCACCGGCGCACCCGCCCGCGCGACCACCGGCCAGCTGCGGATGACCACCATCGAGGCCACCGGTCCCTCCACCTCCGTGAAGCTGCCCGAGCTGGTCGGCGACTGGTTCGACAGCAAGCGGGCGGTCCTGCCCAAGGAGGCCGTCTACCCGTCGGGCGGAAGCGACAAGGAGATCGAGGCCCACAACCTGGAGCAAATGGCCACCTCCCAGACGAACGCGGCCCGGGCCGCCCTCGGATTCCTGCACAAGGACCCCAAGGACGTGAAGGTCGAACTGAACCTCGCCGACGTCGGCGGGCCCAGCGCCGGCCTGCTGTTCTCCCTCGGCATCGTCGACAAGCTCGACGGCGACGGCAGCGGCGGCGACCTCACCGGCGGCCGCGTCATCGCCGGTACGGGAACGATCAGCGAGGACGGCAAGGTCGGCGCGGTCGGCGGCGTGGCCCTGAAGACCCAGGCCGCGCAGCGCGACGGGGCGAGCGTCTTCCTCGTACCGGAGGCGGAGTGCTCGGACGCCCGGTCCGAGCTGCCGGAGGGGCTCCGGCTCATCCCCGTCACTTCACTGAAGGACGCGGTGGGCGCACTGCGCTCGCTGAACCGGGGAGAGCCGGTTCCGACCTGCTGACCGGCTCGCGCTCCATCGACCGCCAGGCCGGGAACACCAGCGGCGCGAGCGTGACGAGCAGGTAGACCCCGCCGAACGCCAGCAGCGCCCGGGACGTGCCGAACGCGTCGACCAGCAGCCCGGCGGCCAGCCCGCCCAGCGGCATGGTCAGCTCGCAGCCGGCCATGGTCACCCCGGAGACGCGGCTGCGCAGCTCCTCGGGGACCTTCTCGTACATGACGGTGCCGAGGATCGGGTTGAGCATGCCCGCGCCCAGCCCGGCGAGCACCATCGTCACGGCGAGGGGCAGCGCGGTCCCGGTGAGACCCGCGACGAGGTAGCGCGTGGCCCCGGAGACGAGGAAGGCCGCAGCGAACACGGCCCGGCGCGGGTGGCGCTCGCCCCACGCCCCGTAGAACAGGGCGCCCAGCAGAGCGGCGCCGCCGAAGAGGGAGAACATCAGGCCGACCGCGGCGGCCCCGCCGAGGGCCTCGCGGCCGTGGACGGGCAGCAGCACCGCGGACCAGCCCTGGTCCAGGCCGTTGGTCATCATCACCATCAGGGTGATGCCCGCGAGCAGCCGGGAGCGGGTCAGGAAGCGCCAACCCTCGGCGAGTTCGGCCCGGTAGCGGGCGAAGGACGCCTTTTCCCCGCCCGGTTGGGGCTCGGCGGCCGGGATGCCGCGGACGAAGGCGGCGACGAGCAGCGCCGAGGCGGCGAAGGTCGCCGCGTCGAGCAGCAGGACGGCCTCGGCACCCAGGACCGCGATCAGCACGCCGGCCACCGCGGCTCCGATCATCCGCGCCCCGCGGAAGACCGCGTCGAACAGGCTCGTCGCACGGGCGACGGTGGTGCCGGCGTGCTCGGCGAGGTGCGGCACCAGGACGGAGCGGGCGGTCAGGCCCGGGGTGTGCACGAGGCCGCCGACGGCCATCAGGGCGCACAGCATCCAGAAGTCCAGCAGGTCCGCGTAGTGCAGCAGCGGGATCGCGCCCACCGACACGGCGCAGACCAGGTCGGAGGCGGCCGAGACGCGGCGGCGCCCGATCCGGTCGATGACGGGTCCGCCGGCCAGGGCGGCGACGACGATGGGCAGGGTCGCACAGAAGGCGACGATCCCGGCCCGGCCGGCGCTGCCCGTGGTCTGCAGGACGAACCACGGGACGCCGATCAGGGTGAGCGAACTTCCGGCGGTGGAGACGGTGTTGGCGGCCAGGACGGCGGCGAGGGGCCGTCGGCTCATCCCGCGGCCCGCGTCCGGAAGCGGGCGGGCTCCGCGGGGGTCATCAGCCGGCGCCCGGCGCTGACCAGGGCCTCGCCCAGCCGGTTGCGCAGGGCGGGGGCGAACGGCGCGCGGGGACCGGCGGCCTCCCGGGCCAGGCCCGCGGCGGCGGCCTCGGCGGCCAGCTCGGCGGTGCGGGCGGCGTGGCTGCGGGTGGCGTACCCGGCCTGTATCTCGGCGTGCGTGAAGGCGTGCATGGCAGGACTCCTTCTGCGGGGTAACGGGAAGGGGGAGGCGCGAAGGGCGAACAGCGGCGGCCGGCGGCCTCAACGGCCGGAGGGGCGCGGGAAGGCGTGCGTGTGGAGGCGGACGACCTCGGAGCCCTCGCTCGGCGGCAGGTCGCTGTACGACCTGACCAACTCGTGCATCTTGCGCACCAGTTCCAGGGACTGCTCCGCGGTCAGCCGCAGCGTGAAGTCGCTGAGGTCGCTGGCGCGCCGCCACTCGGTGGGCCAGGCGCCGGCGCGCCCCAGCCAGCCGTTGATCTCCTGGGCGTGCATCGCGGCGATCTCGTGCAGGAAGACGTCGGCGGCGCCGCGGGTCTCCGGGTCGGCGGAGAACACCAGCGACTCGTCGAACTGCGTGCAGTCCTGGGCGGCCCGCCACCAGCGCTCGCGGCCCTTGCCGTGCTCCGGGGCGTCCTCGACGAACCCGTGCGCGGCGAGCTGGCGCAGGTGGTAGCTGGTGGCGCCGCTGGACTCGCCGAGCCGCCCGGCCAGTTGGGAGGCGGTGGCGGGCCCGTCCTCGCGCAGGGCGGCCAGCAGGCGCATGCGCAGGGGGTGGGCGAGGCCGCGCAGGGAGCGGGCGTCGAGGGTCCGCACCTGCTGGTGCTGCGGGGTCGGGCGGTCTTCCGGGGCTTCCGGCTCTTCGGGCATGCCTCTACGGTAGGGATGCAAAGGAACCTATGCAAGGGTTTCTTTGCAACATGTTCTTTGGAAGCCCCGCCTCCGCGCCCCACCCCGCCGTCAGCCTTCCTGCGCCGCCTGCTCCACCAGGGGGATCACCCTCAGCGGGACCGGGTTCTCCATCACGATCGCCGTCGAGGCCCGCACGATGCCCTCGAAGGCCACCACCCGGTCGATCACCCGCTGCAGATCGGCGTTGGAGCGCGCCACGAGCCGGCACAGCATGTCCCCGTGCCCCGTCGTCGTGTGCAGCTCCAGCACCTCCGGCACCCCGCTCAGGTGCGCCCGTACGTCGGCGCCCTGGCCCTGCTTGATCTCCAGCGTGGCGAAGGCGGTGACCGGGTACCCCAGCGCCGCCGGATCGACCTGCGGGCCGAATCCGCGGATCACCCCGTTCGACTGCAGCCGGTCGAGCCGCGCCTGCACCGTGCCGCGCGCCACGCCGAGCCGCCGCGAGGCCTCCAGCACCCCGATCCGCGGCTCGCGGGCCAGCAGGACGATGAGCCGGCCGTCGAGTTCGTCGATGCCCATGGGTTTGTTCCTCCGCGCTGTCCAGTGTCGCCCCGGGAGTGGTCATCCTGCACAGATGTTTCAGCAATGCTGCCGCCCGGCTGTGCAGCTTGTACAGCAGAACAGGAAACTATTGCGCAGCTTGTGGATCGGCGGGACTCTGCGCTCATGACTGAGTCTTTGGTGAACCTGGAAACCCCGCACACCGCGCGTGAGGCAGACCCCTTCCCGGTGAAGGGCATGGACGCGGTCGTCTTCGCCGTCGGCAACGCCAAGCAGGCCGCGCACTACTACTCGACCGCCTTCGGCATGAAGCTCGTGGCCTACTCCGGCCCGGAGAACGGCGTCCGCGAGACCGCCAGCTACGTCCTGACCAACGGCTCGGCCCGCTTCGTCCTGACCTCGGTCATCAAGGCGAGCACGGACCGCGGCCGGTTCCTCGCCGAGCACGTCGCCGAGCACGGCGACGGCGTCGTCGACCTCGCCATCGAGGTCCCAGACGCGCGCGCCGCCTACGCGTACGCCGTCGAGCAGGGCGCCCGCGGCCTGGACGAGCCGTACGAGGTGTCCGACGAGCACGGCACCGTCGTCCTCGCCGCCATCGCCACCTACGGCCAGACCCGCCACACGCTGGTCGAGCGCAAGAACTACACCGGCCCCTACCTGCCCGGCTACGTCTCCGTCGACCCGATGGTGGAGCCGCCGGCCAAGCGCACCTTCCAGGCCATCGACCACTGCGTCGGCAACGTCGAGCTCGGCCGGATGAACGAGTGGGTGGCGTTCTACAACAAGGTCATGGGCTTCACGAACATGAAGGAGTTCGTGGGCGACGACATCGCCACCGAGTACTCGGCGCTGATGTCGAAGGTCGTCGCGGACGGCACCCTCAAGGTGAAGTTCCCGATCAACGAGCCGGCGATCGCGAAGAAGAAGTCGCAGATCGACGAGTACCTGGAGTTCTACGGCGGCGCCGGCGTCCAGCACATCGCGCTGGCCTCCAACGACATCGTCGCCACCGTGCGGTCGATGCGGGCCGCGGGCGTGCAGTTCCTCGACACCCCGGACTCGTACTACGACACGCTGGGCGAGTGGGTCGGCGACACGCGCGTGCCGATCGAGACCCTGCGCGAGCTGAAGATCCTCGCGGACCGGGACGAGGACGGCTACCTGCTGCAGATCTTCACCAAGCCGGTGCAGGACCGGCCGACGGTCTTCTTCGAGATCATCGAGCGGCACGGCTCCATGGGCTTCGGCAAGGGCAACTTCAAGGCCCTGTTCGAGGCGATCGAGCGCGAGCAGGCCAAGCGCGGCAACCTCTAGCGGGTCCCGCCGCCGCTGCCGCTGGGCGGAGCCTGAAACCGGGCTCCGCCCGGACCCGCCAAAGATCGGGGCTCCGCCCCGGACCCCGCGCCTCAAACGCCGGCGGGGCTGATGTCAGCCCGCGCGGCGTGTGAGCGCACGGGGTGGGGGAACGGCTCCGCGCAGCGGTGGGGCGGCGCCGGTCACGGTTTCGCGGCGGCTCCGGACGCGGCGGGAGCCGGCTTCGGGGTCCCGGACGCGGCGGGGGCCGCCGGTGACCCCGACGCCGCGGGGGCCGGCTTCGGGGACTCGGACGCCGCGGCAGCGGAGGGGCTCGGCGACGGCGACGCCGTCGGAAGCTCCACCGGTACCCACGGGACGCGCGGCTGCATGTTCTCCGGCCCGCCCGGCGGCGGCTGCCCGATGGCCGCCAGCGCCTCCTTCGCCAGCGGGGCGCGGACCGGCGAGAACACCGGGTTCGTCCGCATGGCCTCCTGCAGGTGCCGCCGGGCCCCCGCCTCGTCCCCGACGCCCTGCTCGATCACCGCCAGGTGGTACGCGAAGTCCGCGCTCCGCATCCCGCGGTCCGTGGCCTTCTTCGCGTACTCCAGGGCCGCCGCGTCGTCGCCGCTGCGGTGCAGCGCCCACCCCAGCGCATCGGCGACCTGCATGCTCTTGTGCCGCGTCCATTCCTTCCGCAGCCGCTGCACCGCCGCCGCCGGATCCGCGTGGTCCGCCTCGTACAGGCCGAGGACCACCTCCTCGTTCACGCCCTGCGCCGTCCCCCGCGCCGCCGTGGTCCGCAGCAGCCCGTACGCCGCCCGCGCCTCCTCCCGGCGCCCCAGCGACTCCAGCAGCTCGCCCAGCTCCAGCGCCAGCCGCGGCACCGGAGCGCGCCCCAGCGCCATCCGGTAGTCGCGCACCGCCTCCCCGCTCCGGCCGAGCCCCGCCAGCGCCCGGGCCCGTCCGCCCAGCGCCTCCGCCTGCGCCGGGTCCGTGCGCAGTGCGCCCTCGTACTGGCGCAGCGCCTCCGCCGGGTCGCCGCGCTCCCACGCCAGCTCCCCGATCCGGTACAGCACGTACGCCTTCTCCGCCGGCGACTTGGCCGCGCCCGCCGCGCTCTCCACCGCCATCGCGGCGTCCTCGCGCCAGCCGCGGTCCCGGTAGACCTGCGAGGCCCGCAGGTACGCCGCCGGCCCGGGCCGCAGGTCCACCAGCCGCTCCATGGCCTTCTCGGCGGCCTTGTAGTCACCGAGCCCCGTGTACGCGTCCACCAGCACCGGGTAGGCCACCCACTGCTTCGGCCCCTGCGCCCGTACGAGCTCGCCCCACTTGCGGGCCGTCGCGAAGTCGCCCCGGGCGTTGGCCAGCGCGCCCATGCCCGTCATCGCGTCGAAGTTGCCCTTCTCCGCCGGGTGCAGCTCCAGCGAGCGCTTCAGCGCCTTCTCCGCCTTCGGGTACCAGCCCGGGTCCGCCGTGCGGCGCCCCTGCTCCAGGTACGCCGCCCCCAGCACCGCCCACGACGCGTCGTCGCGCGGATGGGCCTGGAGCCACTTCTCCCGGTCCGCGACCAGCGCCGTCAGGTCCACCGCGGAGGCCGGGGCGCCCATGCCGACCGCCGAGGCGGCCCGCTCCATCGGTCCCGGCGGGCGGGCGTCGTCCGCCGGGCGGGCCGGCCGGACCAGCAGGGCCCCGGCGATCAGGACCACCGCGACCGCGGCCGCCACGACCGTCTTGCGGCCGGTGAACGTCACGGGCGGCGCGGGCTGCTGCGCTTCCTCCTCGATACGGTCCATGCGGTTCACTGTGCGTCAATATGAATGGCCCGCCGAGGTGTCCGAAGCCCGCCGCGGCCGTGTTCACACCGATGGCCCCGGCTGCCACGCTGAGCCCATGGATCTCATGGTTGACGAGCCGACCGCACGTCTGCGCGCGAGCCTCCTCGAAGGGCTCCCCGCCGAGGCCCTCCTCACCGACCCCGAGGTGACCTCCTCCTACGCCACCGACATGGCCGCGTTCTGCCCCGCCGGCACCCCGGCGGCCGTGGTCCTGCCCCGTACCGTCGAACAGGTGCAGCACGTCCTGCGCACCGCCACCGCCCTACGCGTCCCCGTCGTCCCGCAGGGCGCCCGCACCGGCCTGTCCGGCGCCGCCAACGCCTCCGACGGCTGCATCGTGCTCTCCCTGGTCAGGATGGACCGCATCCTCGAGGTCAACACGATCGACCGGATCGCCGTCGTCGAACCGGGCGTCGTCAACGCCGTGCTCTCGCGGGCCGTCGCCGAACAGGGCCTGTACTACCCGCCCGACCCCTCCAGCTGGGAGCAGTGCACCATCGGCGGCAACATCGGCACCGCCTCCGGCGGCCTGTGCTGCGTCAAGTACGGGGTCACCGCCGAATACGTGCTCGGCCTCGACGTCGTGCTCTCCGACGGGCGGCTGCTGCGCACCGGCCGCCGCACCGCCAAGGGCGTCGCCGGATACGACCTCACCCGCCTCTTCGTCGGTTCCGAGGGCAGCCTCGGCGTCGTCGTCCGCGCCGTCCTCGCGCTGAAGCCCGCCCCGCCCCGGCAGCTCGCGCTGGCCGCCGAGTTCCCCTCCGCCGCGGCCGCCTGCGCGGCCGTCTGCGCCGTCATGGAGGCCGGCCTGACGCCCTCCCTGCTGGAGCTGATGGACCGCACCACCGTCCGCGCCGTCAACGCCCTCGGCAGGATGGGCCTGCCCGAGACCACCGAGGCCCTGCTCCTGGCCGCCTTCGACACCCCGCACGCGCCCGACGAGCTCGCCGCCGTGGCGCAGCTGTGCACCGCGGCCGGCGCCACCGCCGTGGTTCCCGCCGAGGACGAGGCGGAGTCCGAACTGCTGCTCCGGGCGCGCCGGATGTCCCTGACCGCCCTGGACTCCCTGCGGCCCGCCACGATGATCGACGACGTCTGCGTACCGCGCTCCCGGCTCGCCGAGATGCTCGACGGGACCGCCGCCATCGCCCGCGCCCACGACCTCCTCATCGGCGTCTGCGCGCACGCCGGTGACGGCAACACCCACCCCGTGGTCTGCTTCGACCCCGCGGACAAGGACGAGACGCGGCGGGCCCGCGCATCCTTCGACGCGATCATGGCGCTCGGCCTCTCCCTCGGCGGGACCATCACCGGCGAACACGGCGTCGGCGTCCTGAAGAAGGAGTGGCTCGCCCGGGAACTGGGGCCGGTGGGGCTCCAGATGCAGCAGGCGGTCAAGCAGGCGTTCGACCCGCTGGGCCTGCTCAACCCCGGCAAACTCTTCTGACCCGCCCCCCTCGGGCCGTCCGGGGCGCACCGGGCGCACGGGCTGCCCCGGTCCCGCGGGGCGCGCCGGGCGTGCGGGCTGCCCCGGGCGTATGGGATCGACCAGGCGCATGTGCCCGCGCACGCCGCGCTTCACCGGACCCCGCATCACAGGTCACCGCCGTCCGCCGACTCGTCCGAGGGCCACGGGTCGCGCATCCACAGCTCGTCGGCCGGGGTCGGGGCGAGCAGTACCGCCAGGGCGGCGTCCAGGCCCAGCCGTTCCGCCTCCGTGCCGGGCGGGACCACGCGCAGGGTCCGCTCCAGCCACGCCGACACCGCGCCGGCCGGCGCCTGCAGCAGGGCGTCGCCGTCGGGCGAGCTGAGCGCCATGCACAGCACCGCCTTGTCCTCCGCCTTCGCGGGCCAGACGCGCACGTCGCCGTGCCCGCACGGGCGGAACACCCCCTCCACCAGCAGCTCGCGGGCGAAGGTCCAGTCGACCGGCGTGCTGGAGCCGGTGTGGAAGGTGATGTGGACGGCGTACGGGTCCTCGGTGAGGTAGGCCAGCCGGGCCGGTACCGGGACGCTGCGCTCGGGTGACAGGACCAGTCGGAGTTCGAGCTCGCGCTCGATGACGGGGTGGTGCATCGCGGCCTCGCTTCGTTCGGCGTACGGGGCCGGCGTGTGGCCCCGCACTTGCAGAGAGCGTCGATGTGCCCGGGTATGACGCGACTTCGCGCACCGGACCGCGGATTGGCGGAAATCTTTCTGCTGGCCGAAAACCGCCCTGACGGGCGACGTTCGCCCGAAGGCTTGGATTCTCCCGTTACCCGACCGGTCGGGCCGCGGTTCTTGGCTATGGTCCTGCCCTTGCACAAGCCTCAAGCCACGATCGGAGTTGGGGACATGACGGCCTCCCCTGGTGACGGCGAGCACGCGGCCCGCGAGGGCTACTACCCCGATCCGTCCATCCCCGGCTACGTCCGGTACTGGAACGGCCTGTCCTGGGTGCCGGGTACGAGCCGCCCCGCCCCGGCGGCCGACGAGACGGGCCCGGTGTTCCTGGACGACACCTCCCTGACCGAGGCGCTGTCCGACTCCGGTCCCCGGCCCGCGCCCCGCCCGGTGCCCGTGCCCGCACCCGTGCCCGCCCCGGCGCCCGCCCCCGTCCCCGTGCCGGCCCCCGCTCCCGCCGAGGCGCCCGCTCCCGCGGCCGCCTGGCAGGCCGACCCGCTGCACCAGTCCGGCTTCGGCGGCCCGCACGACCGCCGCGTCTCCTGGGGCAGCCGCCCCGAGCCCGAGCCGGAGCCCGGTCCCGGGCACGCGCCCGCCCGTTCGGCCGGGGTCTCCCCGGGCCGCGGACCGCGCCCCGAGCCGCTGGAGCGGGCCGACCGGCCGGACCTGGCCGACGTGGCCGAGCCGGTGGACTTCGCGGACGCCGCCGACGCGATCGGGCGCCGGGCGGGGGTGTCGTTCGCCCGGACCCCGGCCGCCGCCGCGGCCGGCCGCCCCGGGGCCGAGCCGATGGGCATCCTGTCGGCCCGCTCCCCGGCGGCCCTCACCCAGGCCCCCGCCACCGCCCCCGCCCCGCCCCCGGCCTCCGGCCCCGACACCGCCTGGCCCACCGCCCCCGGAGGCGGCCCCGCGTCCGGACTCACCTCCTCCTGGCCCGAGGCCACCCCCCGCCGGACCCCGCCCGCCCCCCGCCCCGAGCCCGACTGGGAACCGCGCACCACGCCCCGCCGCGACCCGGTCTGGGACGCCGAGCCCCCCGCGGGCCCCGCGTGGCAGCCCGGCACGGACCGCCGGGAGGCCCCCGACCCCGAGCCCGCCTGGGAGCCCCGTACCCCGGTGGCCGAGGAGCCCGAGACGCCCCGCGGTTCGGGCTGGGAGCCGCGTTCCGCCCGCCCCGCGGCCCCGGCGGCCGACCGCGCGCCCCAGGGCCCCCAGCGAGCCGGCACGGCCGCGCAGCCGCAGCCGCAGCCGCAGCCGCAGTCACCGGCACCGGCCGAGCCCTGCACGGCCCGCCCGGAGCCCGCCGCCGCCCCGGCCCCCGGCCCGCGGCAGGCCCCCGGCAGCACGGCGGCACCGGCCGCCCGGGCGGCCGCGGCGCCCCACCGCCCCACGGACCGCTCGGTGTTCGAGGACATGGCCGAGCGGGCCGTGCGCCCCTCCGGCCTGCTGCGGCGTGCCGTGGCCCGGTCCCTGGACACCGTCGTCTACTACGCCGTCGCCGCAGCGGCCGCCTGGCCCCTCGTCCCCGCGGCCACGGACCACCTGCGGGCCAAGGTGGACGCCGCCCGCGGCACCGGCCGCGTCACCACCGTCTGGCTGTTCGACACCACCATGGCCGGGTACCTCGGCGTGGTGGTGGGCGCCGTCCTGCTCTTCGGGGTGTTCTACGAGGTGCTGCCCACCGTCCGCTGGGGCCGGACCCCGGGCAAGTGGCTGCTGCGCGTGCGGGTCCTGACCGGCTCGGGCCTGCGCCCGCCCCGCTTCGGCGCGGCACTGCGCCGCTGGCTGGTGTACTGGCTCCTCGGCCCCTTCGCCGCGTTCTGGTGCCTCGTGGACCGCCCGCGCCGCAGGGGCTGGCACGACAGAGCAGCCGGGACGTACGTGTCCCGCTGAGGCGCCCCCGGCGGCGCCCGGCCCGGCCGGCTCCCCCCGAACGGACGCCGTCCCGTTGCGGGGTGGGCAGGGCCGGGTTCGACTCGGGCCATGAGCACCGACCAGCCGCCGGGCCCGCCGCCCGAGGACGACCCGTTCCTCAAGAAGCCCCACGACCCCGCACCCCCCTCGGGCGGCTCGCCCTACGGCCCGCCGCCCCCCGGCGGGCCCCCGCCCCCGCAAGGCCCGTACGGCGGCGGGGCGGGCGGCGCCGGCGGCGGCTACCCGCCCCCGCCCCCGGGAGGCCCGTACGGCGGCGGCCCGCACGGCGGCGATCCCTACGGCATGCCCGACCCGCTCGCCGGCATGCCCCCGCTCGCCCCGTTCGGCAAGCGGCTCGGGGCCCGGGTCCTCGACGTGCTCCTCGTGCTGGTCCCGCTCTTCCTCATCCAGCTGGCCTTCGGCACCAACCGGTACGTGGTCGAGACGAACAAGGGGGAGGACATCAGCGAGGTCCTCACCAAGTCGTACAGCGGCCGGGGCCTGGCCATGACCCTGATCTCGGTCGTGGCGTACATCGGCTACGACTGGTGGCTGACGCACAAGGACGGCAGGACCGTCGGCAAGAAGGCGCTCGGCCTGCGCGTGGCGATGCTCAACGACGGCAGCGTCCCGCCCTCCGGCGCGGCCTTCGCCCGCGCCGCGGTGCTGTGGCTGCCGACCCTGGTGTGCTGCGCCTGCCTGTGGCCGCTGGCGCTCATCGTGTCGATGCTCGTGGACAAGCCGTACAAGCAGGCCCTGCACGACAAGGTGGCGAAGACGGTGGTGGTCACCGTCGCCTGAGGCCGAGAGGCGCGGGGCCCGCAGGCTCAGTGGTGCACCGGCTGTTCGGAGGCGGCCGTCCGGGATCCGGGCACCCGGACGGCCGCAGCCGTGTCCGAGGGGGCCGCGCCGGGCGTGACTTCGGTAACATCCGCCGCTCCGGATCCGGCCGGGGCGCCCGCCTGCGCGGGGGCCTCGTGCCGGCCCCGGCGGCGCGGCGCGGCCGCGGTGAGCGCGACGAGCAGGCCGAGCGCGAGGGCGGCCGTGGTGATGACCGCGACCCCGAGCCCGGTGCGCGTCTGCGAGAGCAGCAGCATGGCGATCGTCGAGGCGACGACGGCGGCGGACCCGTAGAGGAACTGGGCGGCGGTGGGGCGCGGCATGGCGGTGTCCGTCCTCAAGGCGGCGGGCGGGCGGTCTGCTCAAGTCGCTCGCGCGGCAGGCGACTCTACGACGGGGGATGCCCGGGTGCAGCAGCCGGTAAGCGTGACCTGACCCACGGTGCCCGGAGCGCGGGGGGCGCACGGGTTCATGACCCCGTCTCACATGGCGGTCGGGAACCCCCCCTTCGTCCCTTATCGCCGGGGATCGTCCGGATAGCGGAACTGCCTGACCGCATAATGCAGTTGTAAGGAAGAAGTCAAGGTCTGTCTTTTCTTTAGACTCTCCGGTCAAATGTCGTCACTTGAGACGCGCGCCGCGCGGAACCCCCCACCCTTTCGGAGACGTTCCGACCTGTGTCGCGGCCGCGGGAGGGGAACGACATCAAGTGACCAGCATGTCCAACCGCCGGCGAGCACTGCGCACCGCAGCCATCGGCGTGACCCTGGCCGCCACCGCGGCATCCGGCGCCTTCTTCGCCGTCACCGCCCAGGCCAACGGTGCTGCTGCCGGCGTCCCGGCCGCCGAGAAGCAGGACCCGACCTCTCCGGCCAAGGAGCAGGTCCAGCACAACCTGAAGGGCCCCTTCAGCGACCAGCAGGCCCAGGCCCGTGAAGCTGCCCTCGACCAGGTGCTGAGCGGCAAGAAGAACGTCGAGCAGCGGGGCGCCTCCAAGGTCGTCAAGCTCGACGACAAGAAGTACGTCGAGCTCGGCCGCGAGAAGACCGACAAGATCTTCACGATCCTCGTCGAGTTCGGCGACCAGGTCGACAACTCGACCATGTTCGACCCGGACGGCCCGGAGGGCCCCAAGCCCCCGGTCCCGAAGTACGGCGGCACGCCCGGCCCGCTGCACAACACGATCGCGCAGCCCGACCGCGCGAACAACAACAGCACCGCGTGGCGCAAGGACTTCAGCCGCGACTACTTCCAGGACCTGTACTTCGGTACCGGCCAGGGCAAGAACTCGCTGAAGACCTACTACGAGAAGACCTCCTCGGGCCGCTACTCGGTCGACGGCGAGGTCGCCGACTGGGTCAAGATCCCGTACAACGAGGCCCGCTACGGCTCGAACTACTGCGGCCAGACCAACTGCTCCAACGTGTGGGACACCGTCCGCGACGGCGTCAACGCGTGGGTCGACGCCCAGAAGAAGGCCGGCAAGACCGACGAGCAGATCAAGGCGCAGCTGTCCCAGTACGACCAGTGGGACCGCTACGACTACGACGGCGACGGCAACTTCAACGAGCCCGACGGCTACATCGACCACTTCCAGATCGTCCACGCGGGCGAGGACGAGTCGGCCGGCGGCGGTGTCCAGGGCCACGACGCGCTGTGGGCGCACCGCTGGTACGCGTACGGCACCAACACGGGCAAGACCGGCCCGGCGAACAACAAGGCCGGCGGCACCCAGATCGGCGACACCGGCATCTGGGTCGGCGACTACACGATGCAGCCGGAGAACGGCGGCCTCGGCGTCTTCGCCCACGAGTACGGCCACGACCTCGGCCTGCCGGACCTGTACGACACCACCGGCGGCGGCGAGAACTCGGTCGGCTTCTGGTCCCTGATGTCGGCCGGCTCCTGGCTCGGCGAGGGCAAGGACTCCATAGGCGACCTCCCGGGCGACATGACCGCCTGGGACAAGCTGCAGCTGGGCTGGCTGAACTACGACACGGCCAAGGCCGCGACGAAGTCCACCCACAAGCTCGGTGTCTCGGAGTACAACACCAAGGACAAGCAGGCCCTGCTCGTCGAGCTGCCGAAGAAGCAGGTCAAGACCGACGTCACCACCCCCGCCGAGGGCTCCTCGCAGTGGTGGAGCGGCATGGGTGACGACCTGAAGAACACCCTGACCCGCTCGGTCGACCTGACCGGCAAGAAGTCCGCCGCCCTGTCCCTGAAGGGCTGGTGGGACATCGAGAAGGACTACGACTTCCTCTACACCGAGGTGTCCACCGACGGCGGCGCCACCTGGACCGCCCTGGCCGGTACCGCGAACGGCAAGGCCATCCCGCTCGACGCCGCGGGCTCCCCGGCGCTGACCGACGTCTCCGGCGGCTGGCAGGACCTGAACTTCCCGCTGGACGCCTACGCCGGCAAGAAGGTCGACCTGCGCTTCCGCTACCAGACGGACGGCGGCGCGGGCGGCAAGGGCTTCACCGCCGACGCGATCAAGCTGACCGCCGACGGCTCCGCGCTGTTCACCGACGGCGCCGAGAACGGCGACAACGGCTGGACCGGCAAGGGCTTCTCCCGCATCGGCGCCGGCTTCACCAAGGAGTACGAGCAGTACTACATCGCGGAGAACCGCCGCTACGTGTCGTACGACTCCACCCTGAAGGTCGGCCCGTACAACTTCGGCTGGGCCAACACCCGCCCGGGCTGGGTCGAGCACTACCCGTACCAGGACGGCCTGCTGATCTGGCTGTGGGACAAGTCCCAGAAGGACAACAACACGAGCGTGCACCCCGGCTCGGGTCTGATCCTGCCGATCGACGCCAACGCCAAGCCCATGAAGTGGGCGGACGGCACCCTGCTGCGCAACAAGATCCAGCCGTACGACGCGCCGTTCAGCGCGTACTCGACGGACGCGTTCACGCTGCACAACAAGGGCGAGTCGCTGTTCCTGAAGCCGAAGCCCGCCAACCTGGTCTTCGACGACCACAAGGGCAAGTACTACTACGACGAGAACCCGACCGGTTCGGTGAAGGTTTCCGACACCAACACCAAGATCAAGATCGCGAAGGAGACCTACGACGGTCTCCAGATGACGGTCGAGGTCGGCCCCTCCTCGAAGTAACCCGGTAAAACCGCAGGTCACAGCATGATCGGCCGTCGCCCCCTAGCGGGCGGCGGCCGATCGCGTTTAGATGCGAAGCGACCTGTGTCGACCGCCCTTATTGACGTCCAGCTGACGGGGGAGACGTACAGCATGCCTGCCGGAGGTTTCACCAGGCTCCCGAACGGGAGCGTCGTCGTCGCGCTGACCCTGCCGAGACCGGGCGGGGGCGGCGACGGCGAGGGACCCGTGCGGGTCCTCGTCCACGCGGCGAACCGGGCCCGCGCCCTGACCAGGCTGCGGAACCTGGGCCTGCGCGCCGTGTACCTGCGCGGCAACACCGCGCCACCGACCCCGGACGAGGTCACCGCCGTCCTGCACCACCCCGACGGGCTGCTGTGGCGCGCCCTGCCGGACGCCGCGGGCGAGCTCTGGCACCCGATACGCGCCCTGCTGCGGGGCGCCTGAGGGCCCCGCCGGCGCCGCTAGGCGGTGCGGACCACCGGGGTGCCCGTCAGCGCCACCCCGGCCTCCCGGAGCTCCTCCAGGGCCCGGGCGGTGGTGTGCGGGGCCACGCCCGCGGTGAGGTCCAGCAGGACGCGGGTGCGCAGGCCGGCGCGGGCCGCGTCCAGGGCGGTGGCCCGCACGCAGTGGTCGGTGGCGATGCCGACCACGTCGACCTCGGTGACGCCGCGCTCGCGCAGCCACTCCGCCAGGCCCGTGCCGTTCTCGTCGGCGCCCTCGAAGCCGCTGTACGCCGCCTCGTACGCCCCCTTGTCGAACACGGCGGCGACCGCGCCGGAGGCGACGGCGGGGGCGAAGTTCGGGTGGAACCCGACGCCCTCGGTCCCGGCGACGCAGTGCACCGGCCAGGAGGTCTCGTAGTCCGGGGCGGCCGGGGGCCGGGCGAAGTGCGGCCCGGGGTCGACGTGGTGGTCTCGGGTGGCGACGACGTGGCGGTAGCCGGCGGTGGCGTTGCCGATCAGCTCGGTGATGGCGGCGGCGACGTCGGCGCCGCCGGTCACCGCCAGGCTGCCGCCCTCGCAGAAGTCGTTCTGTACGTCGACGACGATCAGTGCGCGGTGCATTTCGCGTGCCCTTCGGCTCGGGGTGTGGTGGTGCGGCGGCGGGCCCCTGCGGGGGGCTCTTCCCCCACCCCGCCCCTTCCCGAAACCGGGGGCTCCGCCCCCGGAACCCGCCCAACGCCGGCGGGGCTGGAATTGCCGCGCAGCGGCACAATCCAGCCCGCGCGGCGTTTGAGCGCACCGGGCGCGGAGCGCCCGGAAAAGGGGTCCGGGGCGTCAGCCCCGGTTTCGGGAAGGGGTGGGGAGGGGACTGGCTCCGCGCAGCGGCTCCGGCGGTGGCCGGCGGGCCGGCGAGGAGAAGCCGGCCCGGGCGCCCGCCGGAGGCTAGAGGTACTCGGTCGGGATCACGGCCTCGCCGCGCGACAGCTGCGTCGCGGAGAGCGGAAGCCCGGCCCGGGCCTCGCGGTGCCGCTCCCGCGCCGCCTCCAGCGGCTCCCGCGCCACCACCTCCCCCGCCTTGACCAGCTGGACCAGCAGCTGCCGGTCGGCAAGGGCGTTCGGGACCGGCCCGGTCCCGACCACCTCCGCCTCGGCGACCCCGTCGGCGTCCCGCCGCCGCGCCGCCCACTTGCGCCCCCCGACGGAGGTCTTCCCCCCGGTGGACTTCTTCGCCACCGGCACCAGCGGTGCCTTCGGATCCGCCGACTGCGCCCGCGCCACCAGCTTGTAGACCATCGAGCACGTCGGGTGCCCGCTGCCCGTCACCAGCTGCGTGCCGACCCCGTACGCGTCCACCGGCGCCGCCGCCAGCGAGGCGATCGCGTACTCGTCGAGGTCCGAGGTGACCACGATCTTCGTCCGCTCCGCCCCCAGCTCGTCCAGCTGCTGCCGCACCCGGTGCGCGACCAGCAGCAGGTCCCCGGAGTCGATCCGGACCGCGCCCAGCCCGGTCCCGGCGATCTCCACGGCGGTGCGCACCGCCTCCGCCACGTCGTACGTGTCCACCAGCAGGGTGGTCCCGCCGCCCAGCGAGGCCACCTGGGCGGTGAAGGCGTCCCGCTCGCTGTCGTGCAGCAGGGTGAAGGCGTGCGCACTGGTCCCGACGGTCGGGATCCCGTAGCGGAATCCGGCCGCCAGGTCCGAGGTGGAGGTGAAGCCGCCGACGTACGCGGCCCGCGAGGCGGCCACGGCGGCCAGCTCGTGGGTGCGCCGGGCGCCCATCTCGATCAGCGGCCGCTCCCCGGCGGCCGAGGCCATCCGGGACGCGGCGGCGGCGATCGCCGAGTCGTGGTTGAGGATCGACAGGATGACCGTCTCCAGCAGCACGCACTCGGCGAAGCTGCCCTCGACCCGCAGGATCGGCGAGCCGGGGAAGTAGACCTCGCCCTCGGGGTAGCCCCAGATGTCCCCCGAGAAGCGGTACGAGGAGAGCCAGTCCAGGGTCCGCATGTCGACGACGGCCCGCTCGCGCAGGAACTCCAGCACGGCGCCGTCGAAGCGGAAGTTCTCCACCGCGTCCAGGACGCGGCCGGTGCCGGCCACGACCCCGTAGCGCCGCCCCTCGGGCAGCCGCCGGGTGAACACCTCGAAGACCGAGCGGCGGTCGGCGGTGCCGTTCGCCAGGGCGGCCTGCAGCATCGTGAGCTCGTAATGATCCGTGAAGAGCGCTGTCGACGGCACGTCCACCGGCAGGCCCAGGTCCGCAGGGTTCATGCCACGGATGCTAGCGCACATCTCGTCAGAGTGACGAAATGTAGGGGCCTGTTTGTGCGACGGACCCGTCACAGTGGCAGCATGGGACAAGTGAGTGTTGCTCCCCTTGAGATCGAACGCACCGAGTCGGCCGAAGAGACCTCCGCGGTCCCCGAACCCGACGTTCCCTGGGTGACCCTGGTGCACAACGACCCGGTCAACCTCATGAGCTACGTGACGTACGTGTTCCAGGCGTACTTCGGCTACACGAAGGACAAGGCGCACAAGCTGATGCTCGACGTCCACCACAAGGGGCGGGCCGTCGTCTCCAGTGGCTCCCGCGAGGAAATGGAGCGCGACGTGCAGGCCATGCACGGCTACGGCCTGTGGGCGACGCTCTCCCAGGACCGCATGTGATGGGGCGCTCCGCGGCGATGTTCGAAGCCATCGACGGCGGCGGGGCCGCCATCGCGCTGGACGAGGTGGAGATCTCCATCCTGCGCTCCCTCGCCGTCAACCTCCTGGAGCTCATCGGACCGGGCGCGCCCGAGCCGGACGCCGACGCCGACCCGCTGGCCGTGCTGTTCGCCGAGGAGCACCAGGGCCCCACGGAGAAGCCCGCGGACCCCGCGCTCGCCCGGCTCTTCCCCGACGCCTACGGCGGCCCCGGCTCCGAGGACAAGGGCGTGGACCAGGCCGAGATCGCCGCCCGTTCGGCCGAATTCCGCCGGTTCACCGAGAACGACCTGCGGGCCCGCAAGCGGGACGACGCGCTCGCCGTCGTCCACAGCCTGAACGCGCTCACCCCCGGCGAGGACGGCTCGGCCGTGCTGGAGCTGACCGGCGAGCTCGCGCTGCGCTGGCTCGGCGCGCTCAACGACCTGCGCCTGACCATCGCCGCCCGCCTGGACATCACCGAGGACGACGAGAGCGCGCTGCTGTTCGGGCTCCCGGACGATGATCCGCGCAAGCCGATCTCGATGGCGTACGTGTGGCTCACCGGCCTGCAGGAAACCCTCATCGAGACGCTCTGACGCACCCGCTGTTCGCTCAGCGGACGCTCAAATCCGGATAACGATCAGATCACCGCCATGCGGTGATCTGACTCGTTTTAGCGGCCCATGTCCTGATTTGTATGTGATCTGTGCCACATGTGCGCCTCCTGGCCGGAGACCGGCCCGTGATAGATCTTCACGACCGCCGACGGGAACGCCACCCATGTCCCCGCGGCCTGCTTCAACCGGCTGACCGCCGGCGTGCAACTCCATCCGTATCCGGGGGGATCGAGGACCCGATCCGCAGCCATCGAAGGCGCGGGTCGGCGTGGAGAAAGGCGCACCAACACATGACCTCTGTGCAGGTCGAGCAGCACGACAAGGCACCCGGCGAGGGCGCCGGGGCCGAGGGTGGCGAGGGATACCACCGCACACTCGGCGCCCGCCAGATCCAGATGATCGCGATCGGCGGCGCCATCGGCACCGGCCTCTTCCTGGGCGCCGGCAAGGCGATCTCGAAGGCCGGGCCGAGCCTCATCCTGGCCTACGCCATCGCGGGCCTGGTCATCTTCTTCATCATGCGCGCCCTCGGCGAGCTGCTGATGTACCGCCCCGTGGCGGGCTCCTTCTCCGACTACGCCCGAGAGTTCCTCGGCCCGTTCTGGGGATACGCCACCGGCTGGACGTACTGGCTGTTCTGGGTCGTCACCGGCATCACCGAAGTGACCGCCGCCGCCAAGTACATGACGTACTGGACCCACGACGGCTTCCCGCAGTGGGCGTACGCGCTGATCTTCACGGTCGTCCTCTACGCCGCCAACCTGATCTCCGTGAAGCTCTTCGGCGAGCTGGAGTTCTGGTTCTCCATGGTCAAGGTCACCGCCATCGTCGGCATGATCCTGATCTGCGCCGGCATCCTCACCATCGGCTTCAGCGACGCCGCCGACGGCGCCACCTTCGCCAACCTGTGGAACGACCGCGGCTTCTTCCCCAACGGCATCGGCGAGACGCTGATGACCCTGCAGATCGTCGTCTTCGCCTTCCTCGCCGTCGAGCTCGTCGGCGTCACCGCCGGCGAGTCCAAGGACCCCGAGAAGACCCTGCCCAAGGCCATCAACACCGTGCCGTGGCGCATCGCCGTCTTCTACGTCGGCGCCCTCATCATGATCATGTCGGTCATCCCGTGGTCCAACTTCAAGGCCGGCGAGAGCCCCTTCGTCCTCGCCTTCGAGAAGATGGGCCTCGGCATCGGCGCCGCGATCGTCAACTTCGTGGTGCTGACCGCCGCCCTGTCCTCCTGCAACTCCGGCATGTACTCCACCGGCCGCATGCTGCGCGACCTCGCCCTCAACGGCCAGGGCCCGAAGGTCTTCACCAAGCTGACCAAGAGCGGCACCCCGCTGGTCGGCACCACCTTCTCCGCCGCCCTCATGCTCGTCGGCGTCTGGATCAACTACGTCGCCCCCGGCAAGGCCTTCGACTACGTCGTCTCCTTCGCCACCATCTCCGGCATGTGGGCCTGGATCGTCATCCTCGTCTGCCAGATCCGCTACCGCGCCAAGTCCGACCGCGGCGAACTGCCCGCCTCGAAGTTCAAGGCCCCCGGCTCGCCCTGGACCAGCTGGTTCGCGCTCGCCTTCATCGCCGTCGTCATCGTGATGATGGGCGTCGACGCCGACGCCCGCGTCTCGCTGTACTGCGCCCCCCTGTGGGCGCTGATCCTCGGCGTCTCGTACGCGGTCCTCAAGCGCCGCGACCCCGCCGGAGCCGCCTTCACCAAGGCCTCCTGAAGCCTGCGGGGCCGCGGACCCGGCCGGCCGTCACGGCCGCCGGCCGGGGCCCCGCGGACCGGCGTGTCCAGCATCCGGGCCCGTGCGTACCACACCTCGGTACGAACGGGCCCGTCTGCTTATCCTGTCGCTCATGCTGACCCTCACCCAGGCCCTCTACGACCAGATCGTCGCGCACGCCCGCAAGGACCACCCCGACGAGGCCTGCGGCATGGTCGCCGGCCCGGCCGGCACCGGTCGCCCCGAGCGGTTCATCCCCATGCTCAACGCGGCCCGCTCGCCCACGTTCTACGAGTTCGACTCCAAGGACCTGCTCAAGCTCTACCGCGAACTCGACGACCGGGACGAGGAGCCCGTGATCGTCTACCACTCGCACACCGCCACCGAGGCCTACCCCTCGCGCACCGACGTCTCCTACGCCGGCGAGCCCGGCGCCCACTACGTCCTCGTCTCCACCGCCGACACCGACGGCCTCGGCGAGTTCCAGTTCCGCTCGTACCGCATCGTCGACGGCGTGATCACCGAGGAAGAAGTGCAGGTCGTGGAAGCCTACTGACCAACATGCGAGCCGATGGCGTCCACGATGCGGGATCACACTCCATACGGGGGACCGGGAATCGTTAACATGACCGCATGGTTCCCCACGACGTGAGCATCGAGACGCCCGGCAGCCTGCTGCTCGTGGCCCGGCTGCACGTCGACCTGTGCCGCCTCGCCAGCAGCATCTGTCCTGCCGCCTGAGCACCACAGCACCCGCAGAGGGACCCCAGCCACCGCGGGGCACCCGGCGCCGCGCGCCCGCGCCGCAGACGCCCCGCCCGCCCCGCCCCGCCTGACACAACTGGAGCCTGCCATGGCCATCGAGGTCCGCATCCCCACCATCCTCCGCACCTACACCGACGGCGAGAAGGCCGTCAGCGGCGAGGGCGCCACGCTCTCCGAGCTCTTCGCGGACCTCGAGACCCGCCACAAGGGCATCGAGGAGCGCATCGTCGACGGCGGCAAGCTGCGCCGCTTCGTCAACGTCTACCTCAACGACGAGGACGTCCGCTTCCTGGACGGCATCGCCACCCCGCTCAAGGACGGCGACAGCGTCACCATCCTCCCCGCCGTCGCCGGCGGCGCTGCCTGATGCGGTACGACTCCCCGCTCGCCGCGGTCGGGAACACCCCGCTCGTCCGGCTGCCCAGGCTGTCGCCCTCCGAGGACGTCCGCATCTGGGCCAAGCTGGAAGACCGCAACCCGACCGGCTCGATCAAGGACCGCCCCGCGCTCCACATGGTCGAGCAGGCCGAGAAGGACGGCAGGCTCCAGCCGGGCTGCACCATCCTGGAACCCACCTCGGGCAACACCGGCATCTCCCTGGCGATGGCGGCGAAGCTCAAGGGCTACCGGATCGTGTGCGTCATGCCCGAGAACACGAGCCAGGAGCGCCGCGACCTTCTCACCATGTGGGGAGCCGAGATCATCTCCTCGCCGGCGGCGGGCGGATCGAACACCGCCGTCCGGGTGGCCAAGGAACTGGCGGCCGAGCACCCCGACTGGGTGATGCTCTACCAGTACGGCAACCCGGACAACGCCGGCGCCCACTACGCCACCACCGGCCCGGAGATCCTGCGCGACCTCCCGTCGATCACCCACTTCGTGGCGGGCCTGGGCACCACCGGCACCCTCATGGGCGTCGGCCGCTACCTGCGCGAACACGTCGACGGGGTCAAGATCGTCGCGGCCGAGCCCCGCTACGACGACCTCGTCTACGGCCTGCGCAACCTCGACGAGGGCTTCGTCCCCGAGCTGTACGACGCCTCCGTCCTGACCACCCGCTACTCGGTGGGCTCCGAGGACGCCGTCACCCGCACCCGCGAGCTGCTCCAGCAGGAGGGCATCTTCGCCGGCGTCTCCACCGGAGCCGCCCTCCACGCCGCGATCGGCGTCGGCCGCAAGGCCGTGGCCGCCGGAGAACAGGCCGACATCGTCTTCGTCGTGGCCGACGGCGGCTGGAAGTACCTCTCGACGGGCGTCTACACGGCCCCCACCACCGAGGAAGCCATCGCAGTCCTCCAGGGCCAACTCTGGGCCTGACCCCTTCCACCCCCGCCGACGCGCAAGGCGGGTCCCCGCCCCTTCCCGAAACCGGGGGCGGAAAATCCAGCCCGCGCGGCGTTTGAGCGCACCGGGCGCGAAGCGCCCGGAACCGGGTCCGGGCGGA
>NZ_JBEYXN010000025.1:0-115818 GCF_040704625.1 Streptomyces sp. NPDC046866 | reverse complement strand
CCCTCGGCGTGGATGCGCCGAGCAGCCACGTCGACTGGAGCGAGGGCGAGGTCTCCCTGCTGACCGAGGCCCGGCCCTGGCCGGCGGGGGAGCGGACCCGCCGCGCGGGCATCTCCTCCTTCGGCATCAGCGGAACGAACGCCCACGTCATCGTGGAGGAAGCCCCCGCCGAGGAGCCCATCGCCGCGGTGCCGGCACTGCCGGTGGTCCCGCTGCTGGTGTCGGCCAAGACGGCGGACGGCGTACGCGACCAGGCTGCCCGCCTGCGGGAGTTCCTCGCCGCGCACCCGGAAGCGGACCTGACCACGGTTGCGTTCGCCCTGGCCACGCAGCGGTCCGCGTTCGCCCACCGGGCGGCCGTGGTGGCCGCCGACCGCGACGGCGCCCTGACCGGCCTGGAGTCCCCGGCCCTGACGGGCACGGCCGCGGGCGGCCTGACGGCCTTCCTGTTCACGGGGCAGGGCAGCCAGCGGGCCGGGATGGGGCGCGAGCTGTACGCGCAGTACCCGGTGTTCGCGGCCGCGCTGGACGAGGTGTGCGCGGCCTTCGACGAGCACCTTGAGCGGCCCCTCAAGGAGGTGCTGTTCGATGAGGACCCGGCTGACCTGAACCGGACCGAGTACACCCAGCCTGCACTGTTCGCCATCGAAGTAGCGCTGTTCCGGCTGGTCGAAGCCTGGGGAGTGCGTGCCGACGCGCTCGCCGGGCACTCGATCGGTGAGCTGGCTGCCGCGCACGTGGCCGGTCTGTGGTCCCTGGAGGACGCGGCTCTGCTGGTGGCTGCGCGCGGTCGGCTGATGCAGGCGCTGCCCGCCGGTGGTGCCATGGCCGCCGTCCAGGCCACCGAGGAGGAAGTGCGCGCCGTCCTGACCGACGGGGTCGGGATCGCCGCGGTCAACGGGCCGACGTCTCTGGTCGTGTCGGGTGCCGAGGCTGCCGTCGAGGGCGTCGTTGCGCACTTCGCGGAGGCCGGTCGCAAGACCAAGCAGCTCGTGGTCAGCCACGCCTTCCACTCGCCGCTGATGGAGCCGATGCTCGCTGAGTTCGGGGACATCGCCGCCGGACTCGCCTACGACGAGCCCCGACAGCCCCTCGTCTCCACGCTGACCGGCAAGCCCGCCTCGTACGAGGAACTCTCCGACCCGCAGTACTGGGTCCGGCACGTCCGCGAAGCCGTCCGCTTCGCCGACGCCGTCACCACCCTCCAGGGCCAGGGCATCACCACCTTCTTCGAGCTCGGGCCGGACGCGGTGCTCACCGCCATGGCCGCCGAGTCCCTGGAGGAGGGCGCCACCGCCGTCCCCGCGGTCCGCCGCGACCGGTCCGAGGTGCAGGCCCTGACCGAGGCCGTGGCCCGGCTGCACCTTCACGGCACCGCCGTCGACTGGCCGGCGTTCTTCGGTGCGGCCCGTACCGCGGTCGTGGACCTGCCCACGTACGCCTTCCAGCACGCGGGCTACTGGCTCGCGGACCGGACCCTCCCCGGCTCCGGCCGGGCCGAGGAGTTCGGGCAGCACGACACCGGGCATGCACTGCTGACCGCCGCGGTCGAGCTGCCCGAGGGCGACGGGGTGCTGTTCACCGGCCGACTGTCGCTGCGCAGCCACCCCTGGCTCGCCGACCACGTTGTCGCCGGGACCGTCATCGTCCCCGGCGCCGCCCTCGTGGACATCGCCGTCCGCGCCGGCGACCACCTCGGCGCGGGCGTCTTGCAGGACCTGACCCTGCACGCCCCGCTGGTCGTGCCGGCCGAAGGCGCCGTGGACCTGCGCGTTCAGGTCGGCGGCGGGGAGACCGGCGGGGAGCCGTACGCCCTCACCGTGTTCTCCCGGGCCGAGGGCGCCGAGGACGGGCCGTGGATCCGGCACGCCGACGGGGTGCTCGTCGCCCAGGAGGCCGTCGCCGGGACCGCGCTGGAGGCCTGGCCGCCGGCCGGGGCCGAGCCCGTCGACGTCGGCTCCCTGTACGAGGACCTCGCCGCGACCGGCCTGGAGTACGGGCCGGTGTTCCAGGGCCTGCACGCCGCCTGGCGCCTCGGCGAGGACGTCTATGCCGAGGTCGCCCTGCCCGAGGGCAGCGACACCGGTGGCTTCGGCCTCCACCCCGCCCTGCTCGACGCCGCCCTGCACGCCATCGGGCTGGGCGCGGCGGCGAAGGACACCGCCGAGATGCCGTTCGCGTGGAGCGATGTCGTGCTGCACGCCGTCGGCGCCACCGCGCTGCGCGTCCGGGTCACCCCGGCCGCCTCCGGGTACGCCCTGCAGCTCGCGGACGCCTCCGGCGCGCCGGTGGCCACGGTCGGCGCCCTCGCGCTGCGGCCGGTGGCCGCGGACGACCTGCGGTCCTCGGCCGCGGTGCGGGACCTGTACGAAGTCCGCTGGAGCGAGCCGGCCCCCGAGGCGGCGGGTGCCGCCTTCGCGGAGGCGCCGGTGGTGCTGGAGGTGCCGGCGGGCGGCGAGCCCGGCCCGGTGCTGGACGGCGTACTCCAGTGGCTGCGGGCGCAGCTGCCGGGGAGCGCGCCGCTGCTGGTCGTGACGCGGGGGGCCGTGGCCGCCTCGGACGGCGAGGACGTGGCCGATCTGGCGCAGGCCGCCGTGTGGGGGCTGGTGCGCGCGGCGCAGGCCGAGCACCCCGGGCGGATCGTGCTGCTGGACGCCGACACCGAAGCCCCCGACCTGTCGGCGGTGGTCGGCGAGGCGGAGCCGGAGCTGCTGCTGCGCGACGGCCGGCTGCTCGTGCCGCGGCTGGCGCCGGCCGGCGGGTCGGGCAAGGCCGCCGGGGCGCCGGTGTTCCGGGAGGGCGGCACCGTCCTCGTCACCGGCGGCACCGGCGGGCTGGGTGCGCTGACCGCCCGGCACCTGGTCGCGGCCCACGGCGTACGGAGCCTGGTGCTCGCCGGGCGTCGCGGGGCCGAAGCGCCGGGGGCCCGTGAGCTGGCAGCCGAGCTCGAGGCGGCGGGGGCGAGCGTGGTGCTGGCGGCGTGCGACGTCGCCGACCGGGATGCGGTGGCCGCGCTGCTGGCCGCGCACCCGGTGACGGCCGTCGTGCACACCGCCGGTGTGCTGGCCGACGCCACCGTGGAGTCCTTGACCGCCGAGCAGCTGCGCACCGTATGGGCCCCCAAGGCCGAGGCGGCGCGCCACCTGCACGAACTGACCGCCGGGCGCAGGGACCTGGACGCCTTCGTCCTGTTCTCCTCCACGGCCGCCACGTTCGACGGCTCCGGCCAGGGCAACTACGCCGCGGCCAACGCCTACCTCGACGCCCTCGCCGCACACCGCCGCGCCCAGGGGCTGCCCGCCACCTCTCTGGCGTGGGGCCTGTGGCACCCGGAGGCCGGCGGCATGAGCAGCACGCTCAGCCAGGCCGACGTGGACCGGGTGGCCCGGACCGGGCCGGCGGCCCTCGGCCGCGAGCACGGCCTCGCGCTGTTCGACGCGGCGCTGGCGAGCGGGGCGGCGCGGGTGCTGCCCGTGCCGTTCGATGCGAAGGCGCTGGCCGAGCGGGCGCGGGTGCAGGGCCTGCCGGCCGTGCTGCGCTCCCTGGTCCGGCCGGCCGGCGTACGGCGCTCCGCCGCCGGGGCGGCGGGTGCGGCCGGGGCCGGGGCGGCCGGGCAGAGCCTCAAGGAGCGGCTGCTCGCGCTGCCCGCGGGTGAGCGCGAGGAGCTCGTACTGGACCTGGTGCGCTCCCAGGCGGCCGCCGTCCTGGGGCACGCGGGAGCGGATGCGGTCGACCCCGAGCGCGGCTTCGGCCAGCTCGGCTTCGACTCGCTCGCGGCGGTCGAGTTCCGCAACCGGCTCGCGCCGGCGACCGGACTGCGGCTGCCGGCCACCCTGACCTTCGACTACCCGACGTCGCGGGCGCTGGCGGGCTACATCCGCGCGGAGCTCGCCCCCGACGAGACCGGAGCCGCCGCCCTGCGGGCGGTGGAGGGCGAGCTCGCCCTGCTGGAGGACCGGCTGATGCTGGCCGCCGGAGAGGGCGTGGACGGTACGGACCACAGCCGGGTCGGTGAGCGGCTGCGGGCGCTGGCCGCCCGCTGGGCGGCGCTGAACGCGCCGGCCGGCATCGAGGAGGAGGCCGCCGCGCTGGCGGACGCCGACGCCGACGAACTCTTCGGGATCCTCGACGGCGAATTCGAACTGGGCTGACACACGCGGCAGCCACCCGCACGCACGCACGCACGCACGCACGCAAAGACGACGACGCACGCACGACACGTACGGCAACGGCCCGTACGAGACGCATGAGGAGATCCGATCATGGTTGCTGCTCTGGATACGGCCACGGCCCCGGCCACGGCCACGCACCCGGCTCCCGCCAGACGCAAGGAGACCGACCTGTGGCTGCTGGAACGGCTGGTCCCCGGGGCGGGCGTCAACAACCTCTCCCTGACCTTCGACGTGGACGGCCCGCTGGATCGGGCCGCCCTCGGACGGGCGCTGACCCTCGTCGTGCGCAAGCACGACATCCTGCGGACGGTCTTCCGCGCCGGTGAGACCGAGCTGACCCGCGAGGTGTTGGACCCGGCCGCGGTCGCCGTGGAGGTGGAGGAGTTCCGCCCGGACCCGGCCCCCGACCGGCTGCAGGCCGAGGTCGAGGCGTTCGTCGCGGCGCCGTTCGCGCTCGACGGCTCCCCGCTGCTGCGCGCGGCGCTGTTCACCACGGGCAGCGGCTCGGTGGTCAGCGTGGCCCTGCACCACCTGGTCTTCGACGCGATGTCGACGGTGACCCTGCTGGGCGAGCTGATCAGCGCGTACGAGGCGCCCGAGGGCTACGCCACGCTGCCGGCGGTCCCCGCGGCCGAGGAGCCCGAACCGGGCGCGGCCAGCGTGGAGTTCTGGCGGGAGCAGCTGCGCGGCTACCGGGCGCCCGAGGGCGGCCTGTGGTTCGGAAACCCGCCGTCCGAGGCGCCCGACCTGGCGGGCGGCAGCACCTGGTACGCGCTGTCGGCCGAGGCCCGTGCCGTGGTGGCCCGGCTGCAGCGCGAGCTGCGGGCGCCGCAGGCGGTGGTCCTGCTGGCCGCGTACGCGCTGCTGCTGTCGCGGCACGGCGCCGGGCAGGACATCGTCGTCGGCTCGCCGGTCAGCGTGCGCCCGGCCGGGCAGGAGGGCGCGATGGGCTACCACGTCAACGTGCTGCCGCTGCGGGTGAAGGTGGACCCGGCGAAGCCGTTCAAGCGGCTGGTCAACCGGGCGCGTTCGGTGTTCCTGGAGGGCCTCGGCCACTCGGGCGTGCCGGCCGAGTCGGTCCTGGACGAGGTCCGCGACAGCGGCGGCTCCGGCTGGCGCAACTCGCTGTGCACGCACCTGTTCAACTACGTGCCCGGCGGTACGTCCGCCGAGTTCGCGGTGGCCGGGCACCCGGCGCGGATCCGCGGCGTGGAGAACGGTTTCAGCAAGTTCGACCTCGAGTTCTTCTTCATGCCGGAGGGCGAGGACGAGCACGCCGAGACCCGGATCCGCGCCGTCTACCGCACCCAGGCGTTCGGCCCCGAGGAGGTGGACCTGCTGCTGGCCCGCTACGACGCCCTGCTGGTCCGGCTCGGCGAGGCCGCGCCCACCACGGCGGTCGGCGAGATCGCCGCCTGGGGCGCCGCGGACACCGCGGCCGTGGAGGCCGGCCACCGCGGCGGACTCCCGCAGGCGTACACGGCCTCCCCGGCGGTCGCCCGGTTCTCCCGGTACGCACGCGGCGAGCTGAGCGGCGTACGGGCGTACGTGGCGGGCCCGGACGGCCAGGAACTCCCCGTCCTCGTCCGCGGCGAACTGCACCTGACGGGCCCGGACGGCGCGCCGGTCCCGACCGCCGAACTGGCCCGCTGGCTGCCCGACGGCCGCATCGAGCTCCTGGGCCGCACGGACCGCCGGGTCACCGTCCAGGGCACGACGGTGCCGCTGGACGACATCGACGGGGTGCTGCTGGCCCACCCGGACGTCGTGAACGCCGCGACGGTCGCGGTGCCGGCGGCGGCGGGGGCCGATCCCGTCCTGATCTCCTTCGTGGCCACGACGGCGGCCTCGGACCTCGCGGACCGGCTCCTGAAGCAGATCCGCGCGGACCTGCCCGGCGCCGCCGAACCGCACCAGGTGGTGGTCACCGACGCCCTGCCCGAGGTGGCGGGCCTGCCCGACCTGGAGGGCCTGGCCCTGCGCGCCGAACGCCTGCTGAGCGCGGAGCCGGCCGCGCCGGAGGCCGGCGGCATGGACGCCGAGGAGCTCGCGGACCGCCTGCTGCTGCTGTGGCGCGAGTACCTCAAGCGGGACGACCTGACGGTGCGCTCCGGCTTCTTCGCCAGCGGCGGCCACTCCCTGCTGGGCATCCAGCTCCTGCAGCGGGTGAAGCGCAACATGCACCTGACGGTCCGCGTGAAACTGGCGGACCTGTTCGCCCACCCCACCCCGGAGAAGCTCGCCACCCACATAGCCCGCACGGCGGCTTGAGGCAGCCCAGCACAGCACACGAACCGAACGCACGAACCGAACGCACGAACCGAACGGGAGACGGCCGGTGGGCCGGGGCAGCAGCCCCGGCCCACCGGCCGTTCCGCATCCCCGGCCGGCCCCCGTGGGCCGATTGGCGGCATGGAGGTGCGGCGCCGCGACACCGTGGTGAGCATGGGACGGGCGCTCCTGCGTGCCTCTTCCCCCGCACGGCCCCGGTCGGGTCGACCGGCAGCCTGCACGAGAGCCGCGGAACGCCCGCACAGCAGACCCCCACCGCCCAGACGTACCTCCCTCCCCGAGCCGCACGTCGAGAACGCGGCTCCGCTGGTGCGCCCGGGCGCCGTCCGACCCAGAGGAGAAGACATGCGCGTCCTCATCCAGATGCGGCCCGAGCGCGATCTCGTGGAGGCCGTGGTGAACCCGCAGCTCACCGCGACGACCGAAGACGTCGCAGGGCGTCTGTCCGGCGTCGAGCTGGACCAGTCGTTCACCCCGGTGGCGGTACCCAGACCGGTGCCGACCATGACGGACGGCGATCCACTCTCCCTCGATCAGCCACTCAGGTTCTCCATGGCGCCACAGGACGCCACCGTGCTGGTCCGCGGGGAGATCCACGACTACGACACCGCCGACCGGATCGCGATGCTCTCCCTCGCCCACCCGGAGATCGTCCAGATCTCCGCCGACCCGGTCATCGAGGGGGTGCCCACGTGCGGCGGGGACTCCCCCGTCGGCGACTGGCAGGACGTACGGGACCTGCTGGCCGAGCTGGGGGCGGACAACCTGGACGGCAGCGGCGTCGCCCTGGCGATCACCGACACCGGCATCAACACCCAGCACCTGAGCGACGAACTGGACCGCCCGATCACGGTCGACGCGGCCCGCAGCTGGAACCCCCCGGGCGTGATCGGCCAGCCGGGCAGGTTCCCGGTCAACCACGGCACCATGTGCGCCTTCGACGCCCTCATCGCCGCGCCGAAGGCGACCCTGCTCGACATCCCCGTACTGCTCTCCCAGCGCCACGGGCCGACCGTCATGAGCGGGCTGCTCTCGGACGCCGTCGCCGCGTACTCCCACCTGCTGGGCGTGCTCGCGGCGATGCCCGAGGACAAGAGGGCGCTCGTGGTCAGCAACAGCTGGGGCTCCTTCTCGCCCCGGTGGGACTTCCCGCCCGGCCACCCCGGCAACTACTCGGACAACCGCGCGCACCCGTTCAACCTGATGGTGACCGCCCTGGAGACCGCGGGCGCGGACATCCTGTTCGCGGCCGGCAACTGCGGGCGCGACTGCCCGGACGGCCGGTGCGAGTTCACCAGCCGTCCCATCTGCGGCGCCAACTCCCACCCGCGGGTCCTGTCGATCGGCGGGGTCGACACCCGCGGAGACCGGGTCGGCTACTCCTCCCAGGGCCCCGGACGGCTCAGCAGCGAGAAGCCGGACGTCTGCGCGTACACGCACTTCGAGGGCTCGCACGCCTTCGGCCCGCACGCGCCGGACTCCGGCACCTCGGCGGCCTGCCCGGTCGCCGCGGGCGTCGTCGCCGCCATCCGCACGCACTGGCCGGTCAGCGCCATCAAGCCGGCCGAGCTCCGTACGCTGCTGCGCCGGACCGCCGACGACCTCGGCGCCGCGGGCTTCGACTTCGACACCGGCTTCGGCGTGATCAACCCGTCGGCCATCATGGACGCGCTGCGCCGCCGCCAGAAGAACGGCCACCGCAGCCGCAGCAGGAGCCGCAGGTAGCCGGCGATGTCCCCCGACACGCCCACCACCCTCATCACCGTCGAGCTCCCCCCGGGCGCCACCCTCGAAGACGCCATGCAGAAGCTCAACCTCACCCCCGAGGAGGTCGACCCCGCCTACGGCCTCATCGACCTCCACAACGGCACCTACGCCCTCCTCGTCACCGAAGCAGCCGCAGAGCGCGCAACGGGCACACCGGGCACGAAGGGCCCCTACGCCAACCCGAAGATCGAACCCTTCGGCCCACCGGAGCCCGCCCCTGACGAGAAGTAGCGCAGAACAGCACACGGGCCGGCCCGCCACCACGGCGGGCCGGCCCTTTCGTGCCTCAGCCCGCCTTCGCACGTGCGGCACGCAGTGCGCCACCCCGCGTGAGGAACGCAACGCGAATAACGGGCACCATGCAGACGACCTGCATCAAGGCGTACCAGGGCGGACACACCCCGGGAACCACATCAACGCCGATGATGGCGATCGGCATGACGACGGCGAGGCCGCTCAACCCCGTCGCGACCCGCGGGAAGCGGAAACGACCACCCGGTGCACCACCAGGGCGACCACGGGCAGCGAAACCGCCCGCACCCACATGAACCCATTGACCACATGCCCGCTGCCCGCCACCGCAATGACGGCGAGCAGTCCCAGGACGCTGAGCGCGCCATACACCTTGATGCTGTTCTTCGCCGTGTCGAAGGCCCGTCGAATGTCGGTTTCCCTGCTGGTTTCCATGCCACCGACGCTACGGAGCGCCCGCCGGCCCCCCTATCCGTCCGGCCCCACAACCGGGTGGGTCCAGCCCCACTACCACCCTGACCAGGGCGTCGGCGGCAACGGCAGGGTGCACAGTAGGAGCGCCAAGGGGAAAGAGGACCGAGGGGGGACCATGAGACATCTGGGTCTATGGCTGACGCGGGTCTGCGTGGGGGCCTTACGGGCGTGCGCCGTGGTGACCGTCACCATGGCGCTCCCGGCGGGGTGGGCCGCCGCCGTGGCGCTCGGCATCGGGTGGGGCGCGGGCAACCCGTGGTCCTGGCTGGGCCCGTTCGTCCTCACCACCGTGGGCACGCTCGCCCTGTCCCGCCCGGTCTGCCGAACGGTCCGCCACCTCGTCGCGAGATGGGCGGGCGTGGCAATCCCCGCTGGCTACCGCCAGGCCCCACCCCTCACCCAACTCTCCACCGGCTACTGGTGGAACGGCTTCGGCTACGAACGCACCCGCCGCGACGCGCTCATGGACCAGAAGCGGCGGATCCGCTGGACCGATCCCGCGAACTGGCGCGACCTCCGCTCACAGCCATCGCCCCCTCCACCGAGGGCCTGGTCGCGTGCGTCCCGCCGGCGGGGGCAGTCGCAGCCGTCCTCGGCCTCACCCGGCCGGAGCCCCTGAGCCGCGCCGTGGGCGTCCTGGCCCTCATGGTGGCCGTAGCCTCGTCCCCGTACGCCTGGCGCTGTCTGGTCCCGGTAGCCGTCCACTTCTTGCGCCCCTCGCCCGCGATGGTGCTGGCGGACCGGGTGGAGGAACTGACCGGCCAGCGCGCGGAGGCAACGGTCGCCCAGGCCGCCGAGATCCGCCGCATCGAGCGGGACCTGCACGACGGCGCACAGGCCCGCCTGGTCTCCCTGGGCCTCTCCCTCGCGATCGCCGAAAAGCTGATGGAAACCGACCCCGACCAGGCCAGAGCCCTGATGCGGGAAGCCCGCGCCGGCGCCACCGCCTCCCTCACCGAACTCCGCGAACTGGTCAGGGGCATCAACCCACCCGTCCTGAACGACCGCGGCCTGATCGACGCCGTCCGCGCCCTGGCCCTGACAGCCCCCTGGAAACAACGGTCACCGCAGCCCTCGACGACTGCCCCCTCGACCCCCCGATCGAGTCCGCCCTGTACTTCGCCACGGCCGAACTCCTGACCAACGCGGTCAAGCACGCCAGAGCAACCCGGGCCCGAATCTCGATCACCAACACCGCCGGCAGCGTGATCGTCAAGCTGGAGGACAACGGCCGAGGCGGAACCGAAATCCGGGCCACCGGCGGCGGACTGGCAGGCCTCCGCCGCCGCTTGTCCGCCTTCGACGGCACCCTGGAGATCACCAGCCCGGCCGGCGGGCCGACCCTCGCAACCCTGGTGGTGCCATGCGCATAGTCGTAGCCGAAGACCTCTACCTCCTCCGCGACGGAATGGTCCGCCTCCTCGAGGCGTACGGCCACCAGGTAGTAGCCACGGCAACAACCGGCCCCGAAACCCTGGAGGCCCTCCTCACCCACCACCCGGACGTAGCCGTCGTCGACGTCCGCATGCCCCCGACCCACGCGGACGAAGGTTTGCGCGCAGCCCTGACAGCGCGCCGCGAACTCCCCGGACTGCCGGTCCTGATCCTGTCCCAGTACGTGGAGCAGCTGTACGCCCGCGAGCTGCTGGCCGACGGCTCCGGCGGCATCGGCTACTTCCTCAAGGACAGCGTCTTTCGACGCGGACCAGTTCATCGACGCCCTGGAACGCGTGGCCGCCGGCGGAACCGCGATGGACCCCACGGTCATCGCAAAGCTCCTCTCCAACGGCCCTTCAACCCGCCGCCTGGACCACCTCACCGACCGCGAACACCAGGTCCTCACCCTGATGGCCGAAGGCCTCTTCCAACCAGGCGATAGCCCAACGCCTCTTCCTGAGCGAGGGCGCCATCAGCAAGTACACGACGTCCCTCTTCACGAAGCTGGACATCACCACCTCCGACCACACCAACCGCCGCGTCCTGGCCGTCCTCACGTACCTCAACAACCCCTGAAACCGCGGCTGTTACCGTGGCCAAATGCCCTCCATCAAGCAGTTCCAGGTCACCTTCGACTGCGCGGAACCCGAGCGCCTCGCCCGCTTCTGGTGCGAGGTGCTGGGCTACGTCATACCCCCGCCGCCGCAGGGCTTCGCCACCTGGGACGCCTACAAGCACGCGCAGCCACCCGAGCAGCGGGACGCATGGTTCGCCTGCATCGATCCCTCAGGTGTGGGCCCGCGCCTGTACTTCCAGCGCGTCCCGGAAGGCAAGGCCGCCAAGAACCGGCTCCACCTGGACATACGGGTCGCCACCGGCCTGGTAGGCGAGGAGCGCCTCGCCGCCCTGGAGGCCGAATGCGCCCGCCTACTCCCTCTCGGAGCCGTGCACGTCCAAACCCTGTACGACGGCAACGACGCCTGCATCCCCATGCAGGACATAGAAGGCAACGAATTCTGCCTCGACTGACACGCCCCGCGTCGGCGGGTCGCCATGAAGACAGCCGCGACGTCTCTACTCACTGCGGGTGACCTCGGCATGGTCGGTGACGACGCGCCTGAACAGGCTATGGCCGGTACGCCCTGCGTGGCGAAGCGCCCAGTCCTGCGCGGTTTCCTGCCCCTCCTGAGGGCCGGAGTCCGCGTCGCAGCCAGGCGCAGTGCAGAACGCCTCGTAGGTGATGCCGCCTTCGGGAACATGACGGATGGTGTGCGGGACGTACCGGTAGACGACGCGCGGGCTCACTGGTGACCCTCCGGGTGACGTCGCATGTAGACATCGCAGTCAGTAACGGTGGTCATGTCACCGACCATGCGGGCCCGGTCGCGTACGGCGGCCAGCTCTCCACACCCGGCACATCCCTCGGCCGGCGTCGGTTCCGTGTCCAGACGCAAGGGGAGTTCGACCGGCGTGGCCGAGTACCTGATGGGCTCCGTCACTGCACATCGCCACCTCTCGAACATCACGAACATCACGTGACCGACCGCTTGACAGGCCGGTGCTCTAGTTCAGTATTCGAGTGGCCGAAGCACTCCCGCTACGGTCCGTAGTGCACTAGTGTGCTCCCACTGACTCCACGTCAACTCAACGGAGGGGCACCTCTCATGCCCAGTCCCAAGACGTTCACGAAGATCGCGGATCACTTCCGGGAGCGCATTCTGTCGGGGGAGCTCGAGCCGGGAGCCAAGCTGCCGACGAACCGGGAGATCGCCGGTCAGTGGCAGGCTGCAGCCGCCACGGTCTCCCGGGCCTTGCAGGCCCTCCAGGTGGAGAACTTCATCCGCACTACCCCCCGGGGCACCTACGTCGTCGACGACCCGCGCTGGACCTTGTCGGCACGCGACCGGCTGGCCCGGGTCCAGCGGGTGAAGTCGTTCCTGGCCGAGGGCGAGACAAGCAGGGTCACGGCGGCCGAGCTGATCACCCCACCCCTGTACATCGCGGAGATCTTCGACCTGGAGCCCGGCGACCAGGTGGTCCGACGTGAGTGGCTGGCCGGCCGGGGCAAGACCCGGACCCTATTCGCGGTGACCTGGTACCCGGCACCGTTCGCCGCCCTGGTCCCCGACCTCCTGAACACCGCCCCGGGCCGCAACCACGGCCTCTCGGCCCGGGTCCTGGAGGCCACCGGCCGCACCATCACCCACGCCCGCGACGACATGCACGCCCGCCCGGCCGACGCCCGCGAGGCCAGCGCCCTCGGCCTGCCGATCGGCTCCCCGATCCTCGCCGGCGCCCACCGCTGGTCGGACGCAGAGGGAATCATCGAGTACGGCGAATGGTGCCTGCCCCCCCGCTTCACAATCGGCTACGAATACCAACCCTGACAACTCAACGCGAAGCGTCCCCGAACGCCATCCTCTGGCCTTGGGGGACGCTCTCGTTCACGTGCCCGTATTAGGCGCCATCGCGACCTCAGAGACGTTCGACGCGCTCCTTCCACTTCTCGATCTGCTCCCGGGCGCGTTCGAGTTATAGGCAGCTCTGCAACTCCCGGCGGTTGGGGACTCCTTCATGGGGGTGCCGGGTGCTTAGACGACCGCAGTAAACCACCGCTCTGTGCAGCCCCTATCCGCTGATATCACCGTCAACTCCCCCCAGCACGCGCGAGCGGCCCCACCGGAATAGACCGGGTGAGGCCGCTCGCTTTCCATTTCTGTTCAGCGTTAGGCAGAGGATGCAACGCCACGATAGAAATCGGCGGCTTGCTGTAGCGCAAGGGCCAGTGCTGGCAGACCGTCAACGTGGCGCCACTCCCGAGTCGCCTCTTCACAGGCCCGCCACACTCGAACATATTCGTCATCAACCTCTGACGACTTGATCACGATGACATCGAACTCGGAATCCGAGAATTTACGCCTACCCGCATCCAGGATCCGCTCATTCAATTCTTCGCGAGCGATGAGAAGTTCACCCACTCGACGGAGATGCAGTCCACCTACTCTCGGGCTGGCGATAATCTCCGCCAAGACCTTGACGTACTCGGACGGCCCACCTACTTGACTCACCCTCTGTTCATCCTTCCTCGTAGCACGGCCATCCCGCGACGCCCTTCCGGAAGATTGACCCCACCAGCCCGTAGGATATCAACACAATAGGTCACGCAGCTATTGTCCATTCCGTCATATGCTCCGAGGTCCGCATCAATGGTCCTGCTTTGAGCCTCGTAGGCAGCTTCTGCGTTCGGCAAGTCGAAGGTAAGACTCCTCGTGTTAGGGCCGAGGTCTTGAGGGAAAGCATGCGCACCTGTAGTCGGAAGCCCGTTGTACTGACCCGGCCTGGCAGGAATTCCATTAATTACCTGCTCAGTAATCTGCGATCGACCGTCGGCCATGTCAATGCGAATTATGGCGTGGCCGGTAGACCCCCTATCGGGGTCATACGAAACGGTGGCGGTACCACCACAGTTATGGACAAGGACCGGGGCGGCTCCCGCGAGCACATAGTACGTGTGCTGGCCGGGGTGCCGTCATCTGCGTTTTCGCAGGTCAACGGAATTCGGCCAGTCTGTGGATGTGCGTGGAAGTCCCCTCCTGTGTGCCCGTGTTGCCGTCGGCGTTGCCGTCAGACGGCTGCGCGCGTGAGGTCGGTGGAGTGGGCTTTGGCCGGTGTCCTGCCCGGGTTGGGGTCGGGCATGGCCAGGGGGCCGTACGCTGGCCCGGCAACTCGGGCAGGTCGTGATCCTGCCCGGAATTTGAACGAGTGGCCCCCTGGCCATTGCCCGACGCGGGCCCCGGCCCGGGGAGGTGGGTAAGGCCCACGGAGCCGACCGCCCCCACCTCCGGGCCTGCCCCCGGCCAACTCCCCGCCGTCGGCCTGACGCTCGCCGGGCGGGCGCGTCCGGCTTCTCCTCGCTTCCGGCGCAACGCTGCGCTGTTTCTGCGCGGCCTGGTCGCTGGCCGGCCCGCTGTGGCGGAGCCGAGAGCGGGCCGGGTGGGCGGCCGTGCCGCGCGCGACCCGTGTCAGCGGGTCGCCTTGAAGACGTAAGGAAGTTTGGACGCACACGGCCCTGGCTGTAGGCCAGGGCCGTCGGTTGGGCATTGAGCGGCAGCTGGCCTCCTGCCCATCCCACCCGGCTGCGGTCCACCTCTCACTGACCACAGGACCATGCAGCGTTCATCGGTGTTGCCGTCATCGTTGCCGTCAAGCCATCGAATCATCAGCCTATTACAGCACTTCCGCGCCGTTCTCCGAAATTAGGAGATGTCGCCACGCATGACCCGTAGGGCATGAACAGATTGCCGAAACGTTTCCACCAACCTAGCCGCCAGCTGGCGGACCTCATCACGCCCTCCAGGGATCGCGCCGCGCGGAGACAGAATCAATTCGAGCGGCTTCCAAGCCTCAAATACGAGACGCGTCTGTTCAAGAGCCGCCCCTGAAAGGCGCACAGCTCTCTCCGCATCACTCTGTTTGACTTTGTAGAGCCACGCTGAATGGATTGATTGCTCCATGACGAAACGACCTGTCCATTCCGAGATCTCGGCTCCGACGACTTCACAGGAAAGGATCTTGATAGCCAGGTTGTTCTCGATGGAGTTGGACGGGGCCAGCAGTTCCTCGGGAGGATCCCATTCATCCGGAACCTCATCCAACCATCCCCAGCTCGGCGGTATGGACACTCCGTTCCTTTCATCAGCCGTGATGTTCGCGGAGCCAGTCTGTCGCGCGCTTCGTGGTCTTGGGAAGTCCTTCGATTCCGCCGGCCTTGAGTACGTTCATGCAGTAGGTCACGCAACTCTGCCTGCCGAGGCTGTACGGAGGGTAGGTTCCTTCGGCTGACCGACCGATCTGCCTTTCGATGTAGGCCAAGGCTCCTTGGACGCGCGGCAGCTCGACCCGGACGTTGATGGTGAAAGGAGAAAGGATCGCGGGATCAAATGTCCTAACTCCGTTGGTGGCCACGTCAACACCACCCCATTGCTCAGTGTGCATAACCTCACCATCGTGCGCTTGCACGGTAATCAAAGCATGCTTCTTCTCCGGATCCAAGTGAACCGTTGCCACGCCATCACAGTTATGAACAAGGACCGGAGTGGCGCCTGCAAGCACGTAGTACGTGTGGAAGTTGTTGACGGTGAGGTTGTGCGTGGTGACGGCGTAGGGGTAGTTGCGCTTGGTTTTGACGGTGAGGGTGGTGCCGTCGGGGCGGCGGAGTTGGCCGCCCGGGGTGAATGCGCCCGCGTCGACCCACTGGCGGCGGGTCTCGTTCCAGTGCGGGTGGTGGAGGGTGGAAGTGAGCTGGACGGGCGGGGCGCGGGGGTTGGAGTCGTCGGTGAGGGTGAGGTCTGTGAAGTCCTTGTCGTCCGGGGTGGTGATGGTGGCCGTCACCTGCTGGGGACGGGTTTCGCCGGTCTGCGGGTCGGTGGCCAGGACGGTGTCACCGACGTGGACGTCCTGGATCTCCTTGGTGGTGCCGTCGGCCATCTGGACGCGGGTGCCGGTCGGGAAGCTGTTGAGCTTGCACGCCGTCGGGGCTTCTGCCTCTGCGCCGCCGCCGCTGCTGTGGGATTCGGCGGAGCCTGCGCCGGCTTCGGTGTCGGATGCCTCGCGGGTGCTTCTCGCTTCCGTGCCGGCGCTGTCCGTTGCGGTTTCCTTGCCGGCTTTCTCCGCTGCCGCCTGTGCTGCCTTGGCTTCGGCGTCGCGGGCTTCCTTGACGGCCCTCTTGGCCTTGGTCATGGCCGCGGCGGCGCGGGAGACTCCACGTTCAGCTTCGTGGACGGCGTCGTAGGCCTTGTTGATTTCCTTGTAGATCTTGAAGGCCTTGATGCCGACCTTGATGGCCTTGGCGATCTTGCCCCAGGGGACGGCGCTCAGAGCCGTGTTGATGCAGGCCATGACGTCGCCCTTGGAGAAGCAGTCGCGGGCGTCGTTGTAGCCGATCAGGTCACCGATGAGGTCCACGACCTCGTGGACGAGGTGGTCCCGCCTCTGCTTGGCCTTGTGGAGTCGGGTCGTGGCCTGCTCCAACTCGTCGTCATCGCCGGAAGGGGAACTGGTCTCATCGTGGTCAGAGAGGGTTTGTGTCTTGATCCAGCTGCTTCCGCCGCATTCACCCTGCTCGCACTTGTAGGCGAGGCCGCTGGGATCCGACTTGTTGATCGGGTCATTGTTGGAGTACGCGTACGCGTTCCACTGCTGGGGGTCGCCTGCGTCGAGGATGGGGTCCGGGCTGATGAAGCGGCCCGTCTTCGGGTCGTACTCGCGGGCGCCCAGGAGCGTGAAGCCCGTGGCGTTCTCCTTCGTGCCGCCGACGAAGCCCTTGTCGCCAGCCCAAGATCCGGGGGCTGGCGCAGTACCGCGGTCGTTGCCGAAGGGGTCCGAGGCGCGGCGTACGTGGGCGAGGTCGGCCGCGTTGAACTGGACGCCGCCCGTGCCGTGGTGGTCGGAGCTCTGGTACGTGAGGTTGCTGGAGGTGCTGCTGGTGGTCGTGCGGGTGATGGACAGGCCGCCGGGGGCCGCGTAGGTGCGGACGTCGGTGACCTTGCCGGTGGTGGCGTTGAGGGTGATCTGGTCGGTACCGAGGTTGAGGGTGGTGCCGTCCGGGTCGCGGCGGATGAGCTGGTTGCCGCCGGTGTCGTACAGGTAGCTGGTACCGGCGCTCTCCCCGGTGCCGGTGATCTTGTCGAGCTTCCCCTGGTCGTTCCAGGTCAGGGTTCGCGTGCCCGGTGTGCTGGTGATCGAGGTGGTGTTGCCGCCCGCGTCGTACGTGTACGAGGTCACCTTGGTGCCGGACGGGCCGGTTTCCGTGGAGGTCATCAGGGCGTGCGGGCCGCCCGTGCCGCCGCCGGTCTTCGGGTCGGTGGACGGGGTGTTCTGGCGGCCGCCGAAGGTCTGGGTGACCGTCGTGTCCTTGGCCGCGTCGCCCGTGACGTCCTTGCGGATCAGCTTCTTGCGGTTGCCGAGCAGGTCGTACTCGTACTGCTGCCAGTACGGTGCCGGTCCGCCCACGCTCGGCTTGCCCGCGGCGTCGACCGCCGGGCCGCCGGCGTTGGCGCAGCTGCCGAGGCCGCGGACGCTGGGCTGCGGGGCGGTGGTCTGCGTGCCGGTGTCGGTCCAGGCCTGGGTCAGCCGGCCCAGGTAGTCGTGCGTGAAGCACTGCAGGTCGCGCTTGGCGCCGTCCTGCGTGTCGCCGATCGAGGTCAGCTGCCCGACCTGGTTGTAGGTGTAGTCGACCACGTCGACGCTCGCCGTCGCCGCGGTCTGCTTGTCGAGCGTGGAGCGGATCTGCCGCCCCGTCGCCACGTCGTAGTCGACGGTCGAGACGATCTGCAGGCCGGTCTCGCCCACGGTGGTCCGCACCGCCTGCCCGTACGGGTCGAAGAACGCGCGGACGACGTACGGGGTCTGGACGCCGGCGATGCTGCCGTCGAGCGAGGACAGGTTGCCCGACGCGTCCGTGCCGATGGCCAAGGACTCCACGCCGAGTCCCGCCTTGGGAACCGCCGGCAGATCCGACTGGACGAGCTGACCGTAGGCGTCGTAGGTGTTCTTCGTCTCGTAGACGCCGGCCAGTTCCTTCTCGACCGGCGGGATCGTGGTCTTCGTGCCCAGCGGTCGGTAGCCGGCGTCGTAACCGGTGACTTCCGAGACGTAGGCGCTGCCGCCGGCTCCGCCGACGTAGCGGGTGCTCGAGGCCGGCTTGCCCAGGGCCTTGGTGTTGTAGGTGAAGCCGCCCACCTGCTTGGCGGGGTCGACGGCCTTGCCCTCGTAGGTGGCGACGGTGCGGCCGAGGAGGTCGGTGACCGTGGTGGCGCTCTTGTTCCTGCCGTCGGTGACGGTGGTGAGGTTCTTGCTGTCGTCGTAGACGGTGGTGCTGGTACCGGCGTCCGGGTCGGTGGTCTGCACCACCCGGCCGAGGAGGTCGTACGCGAACGTCCACTCGTTGCCCGCGGCGTCCTTGCGCCGCAGTTCCTTGCCCTGCGTGTTCCTCTCGTACGTCGTCTCGTCATACGGGCCCGCGGGCGTGTTCGATTTGTACTGGCGCAGCAGCGACGTGGTCCCGTTGGTGATGGTCGCCGTCGCGTAGCCGCCGTTGGGCGGAATGGTCCGGGTCTCGTCGGCACCCGGGTACTCCGTCCGGGTGCGCCACTGCTCCACGCCGTACGACTGGAGGACGGAGGCCGTGGCGCGGCCCATGCCGTCGAAGACGGTCACGGTCTGCGCGGGGAGCTTGCTGTCGGGGTTGACCCCGCCGTTGGGCAGGAAGAGGGAGCCCGAGGGGCTTGCCTCGTCGTTGTAGTACGCGGCGCTGGTCTTCACCTGCCAGCCGTGCGAGTCGAACAGGGCGTCCGTGATCAGTCGCCCGGTGGTCCCGGAGGCCGGGTTGGCCTGCGTCTGGCGGATGCGGCCCAGGCCGTCGTAGATGGTGTAGCTGGTCGTGTACGAGTCGTCGTTCATGAGTGCCTGGCTCAGAACGCTGGACGCCGCATTGGTGCCGTTCATCGCGTACGAGTACTTGCGCACCGGCAGGGCGCCGTTGGCCCGTTCCTGCCCGGGCTGCCAGATCGAGACGACACGGCCGAAGGCGTCGTAGTCGCGTTCGGCGACGTGCTTGTTCTCGTCCGTGGTCTTCAACGGCAGGGAACGGCCGGTGTCCAGGGTCGTGGTGGTCTTCCAGCCCAGCGGGTTGGTGTGGGTGACCTGGGAGGGCAGGGCGCCGGTGGCCGGACTGTACTCCGTGGTGGTCACCGCGCCGTCGGGATGGGCGGCGTCCTTGCGGGTCTTGTTGGTGTTGCCGGTGACGCGGCCGTACGCGTCGTACGTCGAGGTGGCGTTGAGGCGGTAGACCGGCTTGCCCGCGTCGTCGTACTTCTCCAGGACCGCCACACCGGTCTGGTCCGCGGTGGCGCCGGTCCGGCCGGCCGGCTGGTTGTCGAAGTAGGCGAGGGTGTCACCGACGGTGTTCGCGGCCGGGGGCGTCTGCCCGCAGGCGGCCGAGAGGACCAGGGTGCGGGAGACCAGCTGGGTGAGGGCGCCGCCGGGGCCGGCCGAGTACTCGAAGGCGGTGCACAGGCGCTGCTCGGGGCGCGCCAGGTCGGTCGCGACAGCAGGGTGTCGTCGTACTCGGAGGTGCGCTCGCTGGTGCGCCACGTGCCGTCCGCCAGCTTGGCCCGGCTCGTGACCTGGGCCGGTGTGGGGGTGCGCCGATCCCCGCGCCGGTCGGGGGATGTCCGGCGCGGGGATCGGCGGGGTGCGGGGGGTCAGGAGTGTTCGGCGAGCCAGGTCCGCATGACGTGGTCGAAGCGGGCGGGCTCCTCCACGTGGGGCATGTGGCTGGACTCCTCGAACAGCTCCCAGCGCACCCGGGGGATGTGGTCCAGGAAGGGCTGCACCGTGAGCGGGGTCGCCTCGTCGTACGCGCCCGAGATGACGAGGGTGGGGACCTCGATGGCGGGCAGGCGGTCGATCACGCTCCAGTCCTTGAGCGTGCCGATGACGTGGAAGTCCGTCGGGCCGTTCATGGTGCCGTAGACGGTGGGGTCGCTCTCCAGCGCCAGGAAGGTCGTGGCGACCTCCGCCGGCGGCGGGTCGACCCGGCAGACGTGGCGACGGTAGAACTCCAGCGCCGCCTGCTGGTACTCGGGGTGGTGGAAGTCGCCGGTCGCCTCGTGGCGGCGCAGCGCGTCGCGCACCTCGGCCGGCGCCTCGTCCTTGAGCCGTTCGCACTCCGCCCGCCACAGCGGCATCGCGGCCGGGGAGTTGGCGATGACCAGTCCGCGCAGCCCGGCCGGCCGGCGCACCGCGTGCTCGGCGCCGAGCATGCCGCCCCAGGACTGGCCGAAGAGCAGGTAGTCGTCGGCGATGCCGAGGTGGGCGAGGAGGTTGTCGAGCTCGTCCAGGAAGAGCTCGACGGTCCAGAAGTCCGCGCCGGCGTCCGGCAGGCGGGTGGAGTTGCCGTTGCCGAGCTGGTCGTAGTGGACGACGGGGCGTCCGTCCGCGGCCAGCTCGGTCATCCGCAGCAGGTAGTCGTGCGTGGACCCGGGGCCGCCGTGGGCGACGACCAGGGGGGTCAGGCCGCTGTGCAGGTCTCCGGTGACCCGGTACCAGGTGTGGTGCCCCCTGAACGGGGCGAGTGCCTTGCGGCTGGGTGACAGGAACATGGCCCCCCTTCCTTTCCTCGTACGTCTCGCTCCTGCGTCCCGCGCCTCAGGCGCGGACGGCCTCGCGGCGGTAGCTGCGGACGACGGCGCCCGACAGCAGCAGCGTCCAGGCGAGCAGCACGACGCCGGCGATCCAGGCCCGGGTGTCGTGCAGCAGCGCCCCGTGGCCGATGTCGGCGAGCCAGTAGCTCGGCATGATCTTGACGATGGTGACGAGCCAGTCGGGGAACCCGGTGGTCGGCAGGAGCAGGCCGCCGAGGAAGCCGAACAGGATGATCAGGCCCTGGAGGTACATCTGCTGCTGCTCGGGGGCCACGTACAGGCCGATGACGAGGCCGAGGACGGCGCAGGGCAGCGAGGCGATCCAGATGCCGAGGGTGATCTGCAGCCAGCCGGAGGCGGACATGTGGACGTCCTGGACGAGCCAGCCGAAGAGGGCGACGAACGCCGGGCCGGGCAGCGCCACGATCATCGCGACGAGCACCTTGGTGAGCAGGTACGTGCGCGGCAGCAGCGGCGTCAGCCGCAGCTGGCGGTGCCAGCCGACGGCCCGCTCGTGGGAGACGCGGGCGGTGGTGTGCATGGAGGAGGTGAACGCGCTGTACGCGGCGAGGCTGCACATCAGCCAGGCGCTGTAGGTGATGCCGTTCGACCCGGGGATGGTCTGGTTCTTGTAGAGCATGCACTCGAGCAGGTACATGACGACAGGAACGACGAACGCGAAGATGAGGAAGCGGGGGCCTCGCAGCATCCGCTTGATCTCGATGGCCAGGTAGCCGGTCATGCAGCTTCCTCCAGGGTGTCGGCCGCGTCCGCCGTCTCGGCGGCGGTCAGGGAGAGGAAGGCCTCTTCCAGGCCGGTGGCGCTGATCTCGATGTCGTGGGCCTCGGGGAAGGAGGCGATGAGGGCGCGGACGGCCCGGTCGGAGTCCTCGCAGTGCAGTTCGGCCTGGCCCAGGCGCAGGGTGGCGCCGTTGACGCCGGGGAGCTTCGCCAGCTCCTCGGCGGTCGCGCCGGGCACCGCGGCGCGCAGCATGCGGCCGGCGACGAGGGCGCGGATCTGGGCGACGGTGCCGTCGGCGGCGATCCGGCCGGAGCGCATCAGGACGACGCGGTCGGCGAACTCCTCGGCCTCGTCCAGGTAGTGGGTGGCGAAGACGACCGTGCGGCCGGTGTCGGTGAACTGGCGCATCGACTCCCAGAACTTGCGGCGGCTGCCCACGTCCATGGCGGAGGTCGGCTCGTCGAGCAGCAGCAGCTGCGGGTTGCCGATCAGCGCGCAGGCGAAGCGGGCGCGCTGGCGCTGGCCGCCGGAGAGCTTGGTGCCGCGGCGGTCGACGATGTCCTCGATGTTGGCGCGGCGCAGGACCTCGTCCATCGGGAGCGGGTTCTTGTACAGCGAGGAGATCATCCCGAGGGTCTCGCGCACCGACAGGTCGTCGATGAGGGAGCCCTCCTGCAGGACGGCGCTGGCCAGGCCCTCGCGGACGGCGATGTACGGGTCCTTGCCGAACAGGGTCACGGAGCCGGAGGTCGGCTTCGACAGCCCCAGGATCATGTCGACGGTGGTGGACTTGCCGGCTCCGTTGGGGCCGAGGAGGGCGACGACCTCGCCGGGGGCGATGGTCAGGTCGAGGCCCTTGACGGCCTCGACCTCTCCGTAGCTCTTGCGCAGTCCGGTCAGCCGGATGGCGGCCTCGGCGGCCTCGCCGGCCGTCCGGGCCGGGACGGCTGCCGCGGCCGGAGCCGCAGCGGCGGTCCGCACGGCGTCGGGGGCCGGTGACGCGGTCTTCTCTCGGGTCTTCATGTCACATCCGGATCTGTCGGGCGAGGTCCTGGGCGGTCAGCAGCTCGGCGAGGGCCCGTGCGGCGCTCTCGTCGCGCAGGAGGTCCTTGTGCTCGCAGTCGAAGCGCAGTTCGCGCGCGACCAGGCTGCGGGCCGCCTCCTCCTGGCCGGCGTTGCGGAGCCGGTTCAGGCCGCTGTGCGGGCTGGCCGAGCTGAAGGCGACGGCGCGGGCCCAGCCGTCGGTGGAGCGGAACTCCCCTGCGGCCACCACGTACGCGACGAACGCGGTGAAGGAGTCGGTGAACTCCGCGCGGGTCTCCTCGTCGAGGTCGAGGATGTCGAAGGCGGCGCTGCTGACCTCGCGGAACAGCGAGATCAGGGCCGCGCCCAGGACCGCGAGGTCCTCGGTTGACTCCAGTACCTCGTGTCCGGCGGCCGTGGCCCGGCCGATCTCCTCGGCGCCCACGATCGACTCGAACAGGTTGAGGGAGAGGTGGAACTGCCAGTACAACCCGAGCGCGTTGGCCTGCTCGGGGTCGAACAGGATCAGCTGCGGGGCGTGCTCCTGCCACTGCGTGATGCGCTCCGCGAGGGCGGTGGCGTAGGTGGCGCCGGCGCAGAAGCCGAGGACGGCGCTGACGGGACGGCCGCTGGCGCGGACGGTCTCGAACCAGCGGTCCAGGTAGGTCGCGGAGCCGGTCCCGAGGTCGGTGGCGATGGCCTGGGGAAGCGTCTCCCAGGCCGGCCGGCCGGTCGCGGCCAGCTCCAGCAGGTCGGCGAACCGGGCGTCGGGACGGCCGGTCGCCGTGAAGTCGACGGCGAGCACCAGTCCTTGCGAGCTGTTCCCGCCGATGTCGAGCCACGCGTCGTTCGTCTGCACCGGCTTCCCCTGTCTTTCCTGGCTGCGGGCGTCTGGGCGATTTGATGCTAGGAGCGGGCCCAAGCCCTGGGATCCCCTACGTCCACCCCTAGCGCCCCTTGTCCCAGGGCCCCGCGGGCCCCTCCCGTCACACGGTTCGCACCACGCGCGGAAGGGGCGCCCCGGTGGTCCGGGACGCCCCCTTGCCGTCGTGTGCCGCGGCCCAACCGTGCCGCAAGCGGCGGGTGGTACGGCGGGCAGCGTGGCGGTCCTACGCGGCGTCGGCAGCCGCTTCCGCAGCCGCCTCCGCAGCCTCGGCGGCTGCGTCGAGCTCCTCCTCCAGGAACTCCACGACCTCCTCCGGCGTGGCGTACTCGTACACGAGCGCCGCCGGCAGCTTCAGCCCCAGCGCCCGGCCGACCCGGTCCCGGAACTCGACCGCGACCAGCGAGGAGAAGCCCTGGTCGATGAAGTCCCCGTCGGCCGGGACCTCCTCCGCCGAGTCGTGGCCGAGGACGGCCGCGGCCTCGCTGCGGACCAGCTCCAGCAGCAGCGCGGCGCGCTCAGCCCCGGCCGCGGTGCGCAGCGCCGCCCGCAGCAGCTCCCCGGGGTCGGCGGCAGCGTCGTCCGCCTCCTCACCGGGCACGGCCGCGGGTACGGGTGCGGAGCCGGCCGCCCCCGGTGCCGTGCGCCCGGCCGCCGCCAGCCAGTAGTGCCGGTGCCGGAAGGCGTACAGCGGCAGCGGGATCCGCCGGGCGCCGGGCAGCACCCCCGCCCAGTCGACCGGCGCCCCGCGCAGCGCGAGGCGGGCCAGCGCCTCGACGGCGGCGAGCGGGCCGCTGCGGTCGGCGCGCTGGGCGGGGACCACCGCGGCGCGCTCGGGCGCGGCGAGGCAGTCGGCGACCAGCCCGGACAGGACCGCGTCGGGCCCGAGCTCCACGAAGGTGTCCGCCCCCTCGGCCTCCAGGGCGGCGACCGCGTCGGCGAAGCGGACGGTCTCGCGGACGTGGCGCACCCAGTAGCGCGGGTCGGCGAGCTCCTCCGGGGCCGCGGCCTTCCCGGTCAGGGTGGACACCACGGGGATGCGGGTCGGCCCGTACGAGAGGGAGGCGGCGACCCGGTGGAACTCCTCCAGCATCGGGTCGAGCAGGGCGGAGTGGAAGGCGTGGCTGACGGCCAGCAGCTTCGTCTTGTGGCCCTGCTCCTTGAAGCGGGCGGCGAGCTCCTCGACCGCCGCGGCCGGCCCGGAGACGACCACGGCCCGCGGTCCGTTGACGGCCGCGAGGTCGAGCGCGTCGCCCAGGTGCGGCCGTACGTCGTCCTCGCCGGCGGCGATCGCGGCCATGGCCCCGCCGGCCGGCAGGGCCTGCATGAGCCGGCCGCGGGCGGCGACCAGGCGGGCCGCGTCGGGCAGCGACCACAGGCCGGCGACGTGCGCGGCGGCCAGCTCGCCGATGGAGTGCCCGGCCACCAGGTCGGGGGCGGCGCCCCAGGACTCCAGGAGCCGGAAGAGGGCCACTTCGAGGGCGAACAGGGCGGGCTGGGCGTACCCGGTGGTGTCCAGGGCGGCGGCATCCTCGGCGGTGTCGCCGAAGAGCACCTCGCGCAGCGGGCGGCCGGGCGCCAGGTGCGCGTCGAGGGCGGCGCACACCTCGTCCAGCGCGGCGGCGAACACCGGCTGGGCGGCGTACAGTTCCCGGCCCATGCCGGGGCGCTGGCTGCCCTGCCCGGTGAACAGGAACGCGGTCCGGCCGCCGCCCGGGGCCTCCTGCACCAGGCCGGGGGCGGAGCGGCCCTCGGCGAGCGCGCCCAGGGCGCGGTGCAGTCCTTCGGCGTCGGCGGCCACCGCGGCGGCCCGGTGCGGCAGCGCGGTACGGGTGGTGGCCAGGGAGAACGCGACGTCGGCCGGATCGGCGGCGGCGGCCGGGTGGGCGAGCAGCCGGGCGGCCTGGGCGCGCAGCGCCTCCTCGGTCCGCCCGGACACGAGCCACGGTACGGCGGCCGGCGCGGAAGCCCCGGCCGCCCCGGAAGCCTCGGCCACTCCCGCAGCCTCGGCCGCCCCCGGAGCCTCGGGAGCCTCGGGAGCCCCGGCCACCTCAGGCGCCTGCTCCAGGATGACGTGGACATTGGTGCCGCTGATGCCGAACGCCGAGACGGCGGCGCGGCGCGGCCGGTCCACGGCCGGCCAGGGCCGGTTCTCGGTGAGCAGCGAGACGTGGCCCGCGGACCAGTCGACGTGCGGGGTGGCCTCGTCGATGTGCAGGGAGCGCGGCAGCAGCCCGTGGCGCAGCGCCTGCACGGTCTTGATGACGCCGGCGGCGCCGGCGGCGGCCTGGGTGTGGCCCAGGTTGGACTTGACCGAGCCCAGCCACAGCGGCCGGTCCGGGTCGCGGTCCTGACCGTACGTCGCCAGCAGCGCCTGCGCCTCGATGGGGTCGCCCAGCTTCGTGCCGGTGCCGTGCGCCTCGACCGCGTCCACGTCGCCGGTGGACAGCCCGGCGGCGGCCAGCGCCTCCAGGATCACCTGCTGCTGCGCGGGGCCGCTGGGGGCGGTGAGCCCGTTGCTCGCACCGTCCTGGCTGATGGCGGAGCCGCGGACGACGGCCAGGACGCGGTGCCCGTTGCGCCGTGCGTCGGAGAGCCGCTCCAGCAGCAGGACGCCGACGCCCTCGGACCATCCGGTGCCGTCGGCGGCGGCCGCGAACGGCTTGCAGCGGCCGTCGGGGGCGAGGCCCCGCTGGCGGCTGAAGTCCACGAAGGTGTCGGGGGTGGCCATGACGGTGACCCCGCCGGCCAGCGCGAGGGAGCACTCGCCGCCGCGCAGCGCCTGGACGGCCAGGTGCAGGGTGACCAGCGAGGACGAGCAGGCGGTGTCGACGGTGACGGCCGGGCCCTGCAGGCCGAGCGCGTAACTGACCCGGCCGGACAGGACGCTGCCCGCGGTGCCGGTGCCGAGGAAGCCCTCGACGCCGTCGGGGATGGCCGCCCGGTCGGAGCCGTAGTCGTGGTACATGATCCCCGCGTACACGCCAGTACGCGTGCCGCGGACGGTGGCGGGGTCGATCCCCGCGTCCTCGAAGGCCTCCCACGCCGACTCCAGCAGCAGCCGCTGCTGCGGGTCCATGGCGAGGGCCTCGCGCGGGCTGATCCCGAAGAAGCCGGCGTCGAAGGAGCCGGCCCCGTCGAGGAAGCCGCCCTCGCGGGCGTAGCTCTTGCCGAGCGCCTCGGGGTCGGGGTCGTAGAGGTTGTCCAGGTCCCAGCCTCGGTCCTCGGGGAAGCCGCGGATGCCGTCGCGGCCGTTCTCCAGCAGCTCCCACAGCTCGTCGGGGGTGGTGACCCCGCCGGGGAAGCGGCAGGCCATGCCGACGATCGCGATGGGCTCGCGGACCCGGTCCTCCAGTTCCTGGATCCGGTGGCGGGCGGCCACGAGGTCGGCTGCGGCCCGCTTGAGGTAGTCGCGCAGCTTCTGCTCGCGCTCCGCGTCGGGGGTGTGCGTCGAGGGCGTCGCAGTCATGAAGGTCAGCTCCTTGTCTCGCCGTCGAGGAGGGCGAACAGTTCGTCGTCGGAGGCGGCGGCGAGGTCGGTGGCGTCGGGCAGGCCGCCCGGTTCGGCGGCAGCCGCCGCGGACCCGGCGCGTTCGGCGTCGGCCCAGCGCGCGGCCAGGGCCTGGAGCCGGACGGTGACCTTGGTCCGGGTGAGCTTGTCCAGGCCGTCCGCGGCCAGCAGCGGCTCCAGCGCGTCCAGGCCGGTGAGCAGGGCGGTGGCCGGGTCGTCTTGGGCCGGGGCGAGGGTGCGGTGCAGGTGGGCGGCGAGCTCGTACGGGCTCGGGTGGTCGAAGACGAGGGTGGCGGGCAGCCGGACCCCGGTCAGGGCGGAGAGGGTGTTGCGGAACTCGACCGCGGTCAGCGAGTCGAACCCGAAGTCCTTGAACGGCTTGTTGACCTCCACCTGCTGGCCGGGCGCGAAGCCGAGGACGGCGGCGACCTGCCCGCACACCAGGTCCACCAGGTACTGGGCGCGGTCGGCGGGCGTCGCCAGCGCGGCGAGCCTCGCTGCGAGGCCCTCGCCCGCGGCCCCGTCCCCGGCGCCGGCGGCGGTGCGCCGGGCGGGAGTGCGTACGAGGCCGCGCAGCAGGCCCGGAACGTGCTCGCCGAGGGAGCGGGCCAGCGCCGGCAGGTCCAGGCGGACCGGTACGGCCAGGGGCCACGGGCCGGCGGTGGCCGCGTCGAAGAGCGCGAGGCCCTCCTCGGCGTCCAGCGCCCGGATCCCGGTCCGGGCCATGCGGTCCAGGTCGGCGCCGGTCAGTGCGGCGCCCATGCCGCCGGCCTCCGGGTGCCACAGGCCCCAGGCCAGGGAGGTGGCGGGCAGCCCCTGCGCGCGGCGGTGCGCGGCGAGGGCGTCGAGGTAGGCGTTGGCGGCGGCGTAGTTGCCCTGGCCGGGCCCGCCGAGGACGCCGGCGGCGGAGGAGAACAGCACGAAGGCGTCCAGTTCGAGGGCGGCGGTCAGTTCGTGCAGGTGGCGGGCGGCCTCGGCCTTGGGGGCGAGGACGCGGGCCAGCCGGCCGGGGGTGAGCGAGGCGATCGTGCCGTCGTCGACGACACCGGCGGCGTGCACCACACCGGTGACGGGGTGCGCGGCGAGCAGCGCCGCGACGGCGTCCCGGTCGGCCACGTCGCAGGCCGCCAGGACCACGCTCGCCCCCGCTGCCTCCAGCTCCGCAGCCAGCTCACGCGCCCCGGGGGCCTCGGCGCCCCGACGGCTGGTCAGCACCAGGCTGCGCACCCCGTGCTCGGCGACCAGGTGCCGGGCGGTCAGCGCCCCCAGCCCGCCCGTACCGCCGGTGACCAGGACGGTCCCGCCCTCCCGCCACACCGGCGCCGCGTCCTCAGGGGGTGTCACGCGGACCAGCCGCGGCGCGGACAGCACGCCGTCCCTCAGGACGAGTTCGCTCTCGTCCCCTTCCAGTACGGACGCGGGCACCGGACTGTCGTCGCGGTCCAGGAGCAGGATCCGGCCGGGGTGCTCCGCCTGCGCGGTGCGCACCAGGCCGGTGACGGCCGCCTGCGCCGGGTCGGCGACGTCCTCGCCGGGCAGGGCTTGGGCGCCGCGGGTGGCCACGAGGAGCCGCTGCCCCTCGTGCGCCGGGTCCTCGAGCCAGCCCTGCAGGGCCTCCAGCGCGGCCGTGGCCGCCTCGGTCGGGGTGGCGCCGCCGGCGGGCGCGTACGCGGACCAGCCCGGGGCGGGGCTGCCGAGCGCGGGCCCGTCGCCGAGCGGCAGGGTCTGGGGGCGGGCGGCCCCGGCCGCGTCCGGCAGGGCGGTCCAGTCGATCCCGTACAGGCTCTGCGGGCCGCCGGCGCGGGCGCCGAGGGCGGACAGCGGGATCGGGCGCAGGGTGAGGGCGTCGATGCCGAGGACCGGCAGCCCGGCCGGGTCGGCGGCCTCGACGGAGACGGTGCCGGGCGTCGTGCCCGGGGTCAGGCGCACCCGCAGGGCGGTGGCGCCCTCGGCGTGCAGGGCGACTCCGGCCCAGGCGAACGGCAGCCAGGCCGAGCCCGGTTCGGGGTCGGGCAGCAGGCCGCCGAGGCCGAGGGCGTGCAGGGCGGCGTCGAGCAGCGCCGGGTGCACGGTGTGGCCGGCGGTGTCGGTGTCTGCGGGCAGGGCCACCTCGGCGAGGACGGCGTCGCCGGAGCGCCAGGCTGCGGTCAGGCCCTGGAAGACGGGCCCGTACTCCAGGCCGCCGGCGGCGAGCTCGGTGTAGAGGGCGGAGGTGTCGAGCGGCACGGCCCCGGCGGGCGGCCAGACGGCGTCCGCGTCGGCGCTGGCGCCGGCCGCGTCGGCGCCGGCCGCAGGGGCGGGCCGAGCCGCAGCCAGCACGCCCTCGGCGTGCAGGGTCCACGGCGCCCCGTCGGCGGCGGCCCCCTCGGCCCGCGAGTGCACGGTGACGCTGCGGCCCCCGTCCGGAGCGGGGCCCGGCTCCCCGAGCCGCACCCGCAGCCGGACGCCGTCCCCCTCGGGGATGACCAGCGGTGCGTGCAGGGTGAGTTCCTCCAGCAGGCCGCAGCCGGCCCCGTCCCCGGCCCGTACGGCGAGGTCCACCAGGGCCGCACCGGGCAGGACGACGGTCCCGGCGACGGCGTGGTCGGCGAGCCAGGGCTGCCGGGCGAGCGAGAGCCGGCCGGTGAACAGCAGCGCATCGGAGCCGGGCGCGTCGACGGCGGCGCCGAGCAGCGGGTGCCCGGCGGCGGCGAGCCCGAGGTCGCCGGGCTCCCCGGCGGGCTGGGAGGCGGCGCTGTACCAGTAGGAGCGGTGCTGGAAGGGGTAGGTGGGCAGGTCGAGGATCCCGGTGCGGGAGGCACCGAACAGCGCGGGCCAGTCGACGCCGGTGCCGTGCGTGTGCAGGCGGGCGAGGGCCTCGGTGAGGGCCTGCGGCTCGGGCCGGTCGCGCCGGACGAGGGGGACCGCCACGGACTCGGGGTCCAGGGACTCGGCGGCCATCGCGGTGAGCACCGCGTCCGGCCCCAGCTCCAGGAAGGTGGTGACGCCCTGCGACTGAAGCGTGGTGACGGCGTCCGCGAAGCGCACCGCCTCCCGCACGTGCCGCACCCAGTACTCCGGGTCGGACAGCTCCTCGTACGAGGCGGCCCGCCCGGTCAGCGTGGAGACGAGCGGGGTCTTCAGCGGCTTGTACTCCAGGAACCGGGCGAACTGCCGGAAGTCCTCGAGCATCGGCTCCATCAGCGGCGAGTGGAAGGCGTGGCTGACGGCGAGCCGCTTGGTCTTCCGCCCGGCCTGGGCGAAGTGTGCGACGACGGCCTCGACGGCGGCCTCCGCACCCGACACGACCAGCGACGTCGGACCGTTGACGGCGGCGATCCCGGCGCCCTCGCCCAGCAGCGCCCGCACCTCCTCCTCGGAGGCCTGGACGGCGGCCATCGCACCACCGGCGGGCAGCGCCTGCATCAGCCGCCCGCGGGCAGCCACCAGCAGGGCCGCGTCCTTCAGCGACCACAGCCCGGCCACATGGGCGGCAGCCAGCTCGCCGATCGAGTGCCCGGCGACGGCCTGCGGCCGGATCCCGAAGGACTCCACGAGCCGGTACAGGGCGACTTCGAGCGCGAACAGGGCGGGCTGGGTGAAGCCGGTGCGGTCGAGGTCGGCGGGGTCCGCGTCGAAGAGGACGTCCTTCAGGGGGCGCCCCAGGTGCTCGTCGAGCGCGGCGCACACCTCGTCGAGGGCGGCGGCGAAGACCGGGTACCGGGCGTACAGTTCGCGGCCCGCGCCGGCCCGCTGGCTGCCCTGGCCGGTGAACAGGAAGGCCGGGCGGCTGCCGTCCGCGGCGGCCCGGAAGGTGCCGGGGGCGCTCACGCCGGCGGCCAGGGCGTCCAGCCCGGCCAGCAGGCCGTCCCGGTCGGCGGCCACCACGGCCGCCCGGTGGGCGAAGGGCGCCCGCTGCGTGGCCAGGGCCAGCCCGACCGCGGCCGGGTCGAGCTCCGGCCGGTCGGCGGCGAACTCCCGCAGCCGGGCGGCCTGCTCGCGCAGCGCGTCGGCGCTCTTGGCGGAGACCAGCCACGGCACGGCCGGCAGCGCGGCCGGCGCGCCCCCGCCGGCAGCGCCCTCGCCGTCGGCCCCCGGCTCCTCGGCCGCCGGGGCTTCCTCCACGATGACGTGCGCGTTCGTACCGCTGATCCCGAACGAGGAGACACCGGCCCTGCGGACCCGCTCGCCCGCCGGCCAGGGGCGGGCCTCGGTCAGCAGCGAAACGGCGCCCGCCTCCCAGTCCACGTGGCTGCTCGGGGCGTCCACGCCCAGGGTCATCGGCAGCGTCTCGTGGCGCAGCGCCTCGACCATCTTGATGACGCCCGCCACACCGGCCGCGCCCTGCGTGTGCCCCAGGTTCGACTTCACCGAACCCAGCCACAGGGGCCGGTCCTCGGGCCGGTTCTGCCCGTACGCGGCGAGCAGCGCGCCCGCCTCGATCGGGTCGCCGAGCTTGGTGCCGGTGCCGTGCGCCTCGACGGCGTCGACCTCGGCCGGGGCCAGCCGGGCGGCCGCGAGGGCCTGGCGGATGACGCGCTGCTGGGAGGGCCCGTTGGGGGCGGTCAGGCCGTTGCTGGCGCCGTCCTGGTTGATCGCCGAGCCGCGTACGACGGCCAGCACCCGGTGGCCGTTCCTGCGCGCGTCGGACAGCTTCTCCAGCACCAGGACACCGACGCCCTCGGAGAGCCCGGTGCCGTCCGCGGCCTCCGCGAAGGCCTTGCAGCGGCCGTCGGCGGCCAGCCCGTCGGCGCGGCTGAACTCCAGGAACGTACCGGCGGAGCCCATGACGGTGACGCCGCCGGCCAGCGCGAGCGAGCACTCGCCGCTGCGCAGGGCCTGGCCGGCCAGGTGCACGGCCACCAGGGACGACGAGCAGGCGGTGTCGACGGTGACGGCCGGGCCCTCGAGGCCGAGGGCGTAGGAGACGCGGCCGGACAGCACGCTGGAGGCGACGCCGGTCATCATGTGCCCGGCGATGGCGTCCGGCATCCGCGTCAGGCCGCGCAGGTAGTCGTTGCTGCTGACGCCCGCGTACACGGCGGTCGGGGTGCCGGCGAGGGTGCCGGGGTCGATCCCGGCCCGCTCCAGCGCCTCCCAGCAGGTCTCCAGCAGGACCCGCTGCTGCGGGTCCATCGCGAGGGCCTCGCGGGGGCTGATCCCGAAGAACTCGGCGTCGAAGTCGGCGGCGCCCTGCAGGAATCCGGCGCGGCGCTCGGCCGCGGCCCGCTCGCCGACGCGCTCGCGCTCGCTGTCGGCGAGCTGGCCGAGGGTCCAGCCGCGGTCGGTGGGGAACGCGGACATGCCGTCGCGGCCGTCGGCGACGAGCTGCCAGAGCTGCTCGGGGGAGGTGACGCCGCCGGGGAAGCGGCAGGCCATGCCGACGATCGCGATCGGCTCGTGTTCCCTGTCCTCGGCCTCCTGCAGCCGCCGACGGGTGTCGTGCAGGTCGGCGGCGACCCGCTTGAGCGTGTCGACCAGCTGCTTCTGATCAGCCATGGCTCTCTCTTTCCGTGTCCGGTCCCCGGCTGCGCCGCCGCAGACCGGCGGGGGGTGCGGTGAAGCGGTATCGCGTCCCGCCTGTGCCGCGTTGAAGCCCGGCCGAAGCCCGGCCTTAGCGACCGCTGCGCGAAGCCCCTCCCCGCCCCGCCCTTTCGCCGTATCCGCCTCAATCGCCGGCGGGGCTCAAAGATTCGGGGGCTCCGCCCCCGGACCCCCGCGCCCCAAACGCCGGCAGGGCTGGAAGATCCAGCCCGCGCGGCGTTTGAGCGCACCGGGCGCGAAGCGCCCGGAACCGGGTCCGGGCAGAGCCCGGTTTCGGGAAGGGGCGGGGAGGGGACTGCTCCGCGCAGCGGCCAGGCCCGAAGGGGCCCGGAACGGCCGGAGGGCCGGAGCGGGGTCGCTCCAGCCCTCCGGGCCTCGTGCAGGAAGACGCGGCTCAGCCGATGCCGAGCTCGTCGTTGATGAACGACAGGACCTCGTCGGCGGAGGCGTCCTCCAGCCTCGCGCCGACCGAGGCGGAACCGTCGACGGACCCCGCCGGGGCGCGAAGGCTGCGGAACCGCGCCAGCAGATCCTCCAGGCGGCCGGAGACAGCCGCATGGGTGTCGTCGTCCAGCGCCACGTCCGGCAGGTACCCCTCCAGCCGGTCCAGCTCGGCCAGCACCGCGGCAGCGGGATCGCTCTGCTCGGGCGCGAGCTCCCCGTTCAGCAGCCGCGCCAGCGCCAACGGCGTCGGGTGGTCGAACACGGCGGTGGCCGGCAGCCGCACCCCGGTGGCGCTGCCGAGCCGGTTGCGGAACTCGACGGCGGTCAGGGAGTCGAACCCGAGCTCCTTGAAGGAGCGGGTGGGTCCGACCGCGGCGGTTCCGGAAAAGCCGAGGACCGCCGCGGCGTAGGACTGGACGAGGTCCAGCAGCACGGTCTCCCACTCGTCGGCCGGCAGCGCCGCCAGCCGGGCCCGCAGCGCGTCCCCCGCCGCACCGGCAGCGTCCTCGGCCGCGGCACCGGCCGCCGCCCGGGCGGTGGGCCGGGAAGGCCCGCGCACCAGGGACCGCAGCAGGTGCGGTACGGGGCTGCCGTCCGCGGCGGCCCGCAGGGCGGCCGTGTTGAGCCCGATCGGCACGAGCAGCGGCTCGGTGCCGTCCCCGGCCAGCGTGGCGGAGAGCAGCTCCAGCCCCTGCTCGGGGGCGAGCGGGCGGATGCCGGAGCGGGCCAGCCGCGCCCGGTCGGCGTCGTCGAGGTGCCCGGTCATCCCGCTGGGCTCGGCCCACAGCCCCCAGGCCAGGGACAGGCCCGGCAGCCCGGTGGCCCGCCGGTGGGCGGCGAGGGCGTCGAGGTAGGCGTTGGCGGCGGCGTAGTTGGCCTGGCCGGCGTTGCCGAAGACGCCCGCGGAGGAGGAGAACAGGACGAACGCGTCCAGGTCCAGCCCGGCGGTCAGCTCGTGCAGGTGCTGCGCGGCCTCGGCCTTGGGGGCGAGGACGGCGGCGAGCTTCTCGGGGGTGAGCCGGCCCAGGGTGGCGTCGTCCAGCACGCCGGCCGCATGCACCACGGCGGTCACCGGGTGCGCGGCGAGCAGCGCCGCGACGGCGTCCCGGTCGGCCACGTCACAGGCCGCCAGGACCACGCTCGCACCCGCAGCCTCCAGCTCCCCAGCCAGCTCACGCGCCCCCGGAGCCTCGGCACCCCGACGGCTGGTCAGCACCAGCCTGCGGACGCCGTGCTCGGCGACGAGGTGCCGGGCGGTCAGCGCACCCAGCCCACCGGTACCACCGGTGACCAGGACGGTCCCGTCCTCCCGCCACAGCGGCGCCGGCCCTTCCGGCGCGGCCGGCACCTCGGCCCGCGTCAGCCGCGGTACGAGGACGGCGCCGTCGCGCAGGGCGAACTCGGGCTCCCCGGTCGCCAGGGCGGCGGCGAGCAGGCCCGCGTCGGGGACGTCGGTGCCGATGTCGGCGAGGACGATCCGGCCGGGGCTCTCGGACTGGGCGGCGCGCACGAGGCCGTGCACGGCGGCCTGGGCGAGGTCGGCGATGTCCTCCCCGGGCCCGGTGGCGACGGCGCCGCGGGTGACGACGACCAGGCGGGCCGTGTCGGTGCGCGGGTCGGCGAGCCAGACCTGGAGGTCGCCCAGGGTCTGCATGACGGTGTCCTCGATGCCGGACTGCCAGTGCACCGGGGTCAGGACGGTGCCGACGCCGTCGAGCTCGTCGGTGCCGTAGATCTCCGGCAGGCCCGGGAAGAGCGGGTCGTCGCCGAAGACGGCCCAGTCGTCCGGCACTGCGGTGTCCGGGTCGGCGGCGACCGGCGTCCAGGACAGCGCGAACAGGCTGTCGCGGTACGGGCTGCCGGTGCCGGCGGCCAGCCGGGCCAGCGCGTCGGCGGGCAGCCGGCGCAGCTGGAGGGCGTCGACGGTGGCGACCGGGGCGCCTTGGGCGTCGGCGGCGCTCAGCGTGACCGACTCCCCTCCCGCCGAGGCGATCCGGATGCGCAGCGCGCCGGCGCCGCTGCTGTGCAGGGTGACCCCGGAGAAGGAGAACGGCAGCCACGGTCCGGCGGCCCCGCCCTCGTCCGCGGTGACGAAGGAGCCGAGGGCGATGCCGTGCAGGGCGGCGTCGAGCAGCGCCGGGTGCAGCCCGTAGTCGGCGGCCGCGGGGGCCGCGTCGAGCGGGAGCGCGATGTCGGCGTACAGGGCGCCGTCGCCGCCGCGCCAGGCGGTGCGCAGGCCCCGGAACAGCGGTCCGTAGTCGAGGCCGAGGGCGGCGAGCCCGTCGTAGAGGCCGTCGGTGTCGACGGGCTCGGCGCCGGGCGGCGGCCACTGGGTGAGGTCGGCGGCGGGCGCGGCCTCCCGGTCGCTGACCCAGCCGGTGGCGTGCCGCGTCCACGGGTCCTCGGGCTGGGCGTCGTGCGCGCGCGACCAGACGTGGACGGGGCGGGCCCCGTCCGCGGCGGGTGCGTCGACGAGGACGCGCAGCTGGACCTGGCCGTGCTCGGCCAGGACGAGCGGGGCCTCCAGGGTGAGGTCGGCGAGGTGGCCGCAGCCCGCCTCGTCGCCCGCGTACCCGGCCAGTTCGACCAGGGCGGTGCCGGGGACGAGGACGATCCCGCCGACGGCGTGGTCGGCCAGCCAGGGCTGGGCGGCCAGCGACAGACGACCCGTCAGCAGCAGGCCGTCGCGGTCGGGCAGGGCGACGGCCGCGCCGAGCAGCGGGTGGGCGGCGTCGCGCTGGCCGACGGCGGCCGGGTCGGCCGCGCCGGCGGCGGTGGGCTCCAGCCAGTACCGCTCGCCCTGGAAGGGGTAGGTGGGCAGCGGAACCCGCGCCGCGCCGGGCGCGGGGGCCGGCAGGACGGCCGACCAGTCGGGCCGGACGCCGTGCGCGACGAGCCGGCCCAGGGAGGCCAGGACCCGGGTGCGGTCGCCCTGGTCGCGGCGCAGGGTGCCGGTGGTGACGGTGTCTTCGGCGTGCCCGGCGTCGGCCAGGGTGTCCTGGACGCCGACGGTCAGCACCGGGTGGGGGCTGCACTCGACGAAGACGGTGTGCCCGCCCTCGGCGAGGGCCCGCACGGCCGGTTCGAAGCGGACGGTGTGGCGCAGGTTCTCGTACCAGTAGGCGCCGTCCATGCCGCTGCCGTCGACGAGCCGGTCGTGGAGGGTGGAGTGCAGCGGGATGCGGCCCGCGCGGGGCCGTACGGGCGCCAGCAGTTCGGCGAGCTCCTCGCGCAGGGACTCCACGTGCGCGGAGTGGGAGGCGTAGTCCACGTCGATGCGGCGGGCCCGGACACCGCGCTGCTCGCAGGCGGCGACCAGCGCGTCGAGGGCGTCGGGGTCGCCGGAGACCACGGTGGAGGCGGGCCCGTTGAGCGCGGCGACGGAGATCTGGCCGGGCCAGGCGGCGAGCAGGGCCTCGGTGTCGGCGGCGGACAGCGGTACGGAGACCATGCCGCCGGTGCCGGCGAGCCGGATCAGGGCCCGGCTGCGCAGGGCGACGACGCGGGCGGCGTCCTCCAGGGTGAGGGCGCCGGCCACGCAGGCGGCGGCGATCTCGCCCTGGGAGTGGCCGACGACCGCGGCCGGGACCACGCCGAGGGACTCCCACAGCGCGGCCAGGGAGACCATGACGGCCCACAGGGCGGGCTGCACCACGTCGACGCGGTCGAGGCCGGGGGCTCCGTCGGCGCCGCGCAGCACGTCGAGCAGCGACCAGTCGGTGTACGCGTCGACGGCTTCGGCGCAGGCGGTGAGCCGGTCGGCGAAGACCGGGGAGGTCTCCAGGAGTTCGCGGGCCATGCCGACCCACTGGGAGCCCTGGCCGGGGAAGACGAAGACGGTCTTGCCGGGCGGGATGGCGAGGCCCTCCTCGGCGCCGGCGGCCGGGGCCCCTGCGGCGATCCCTTCGAGGGCGGCCATCAGGGCCGCGGTGTCCTCGCCGACGAGGACGGCCCGGTGCTCGAAGTGGCTGCGGGTGGCGGCCAGCGCGTGTCCGACGGCGGCCGGAGCGTACGCGTCCGGCGCGGCGGCCAGCTGGTCGTGCAGCCGGCGGGCCTGCTCGCGCAGGGCCTGCTCGGTGCGGCCGGTGACCAGCCACAGGGCCGGCCCGTCCGCGGCGCCGTCGACGTCGTGGACGCCATCGGCAGCGGTGTCGGCGACCGGGGCCGGGGCCGGGGCCTCCTCCAGGATGACGTGGGCGTTGGTCCCGCTGAAGCCGAAGGCGGAGACGCCGGCGCGCCGGACGGCGCCCTCGGTGCGCGGCCAGGGCCGTGCCTCGGTGAGCAGTTCCACGGAGCCGGCCGCCCAGTCGATGTGGGAGCTGGCCTCGTCCACGTGGAGGGTGGCGGGCAGTTCCTCGTGGCCGAGGGCCTCGACCATCTTGATGACGCCGGCGATGCCGGCCGCGGCCTGGGTGTGGCCCAGGTTGGACTTGACCGAGCCCAGCCACAGCGGCCGGTCCTCGGGCCGGTCCTGCCCGTACGTGGCGATCAGCGCCTGCGCCTCGATCGGGTCGCCGAGCCTGGTGCCGGTGCCGTGCGCCTCGATGGCGTCGACGTCGCCGGTGGTCAGGCCGGCCGCGGCCAGGGCCTGGCGGATGACCCGCTGCTGGGAGGGCCCGTTGGGGGCGGTCAGGCCGTTGCTGGCGCCGTCCTGGTTGAGGGCGGAGCCGCGGACCACGGCGAGGACGTCGTGCCCGTTGCGCTGTGCGTCGGAGAGCCGCTCGACGAGGACCATGCCGACGCCCTCGGCCCAGCCGGTGCCGTCGGCGGACTCGGCGAAGGCCTTGCAGCGGCCGTCTGCGGCGAGGCCGCGCTGGCGGCTGAAGTCGACGAAGGTGTCGGGGCTGGCCATGACGGTGACACCGCCGGCCAGCGCGAGGTCGCACTCGCCGCGCTGCAGGGCCTGGACGGCCATGTGCAGGGCGACCAGCGAGGAGGAGCAGGCCGTGTCGACGGTCACGGCAGGGCCCTCCAGGCCGAGCACGTAGGAGATGCGGCCGGAGGCGACACCGCCGGAGGTGCCGGTGCCGAGGAAGCCCTCGACGCCGTCGGGCAGGTTGGCGTACCCGGAGCCGTTTCCGTAGTCGTGGTAGATCAGGCCGGCGAAGACGCCGGTGGAGCTGCCGCGCAGCGTGTACGGGTCGAAGCCGGCGCGCTCCAGGGCCTCCCAGGAGGTCTCCAGCAGCAGGCGCTGCTGCGGGTCCATGGCGAGGGCCTCGCGCGGGCTGATCCCGAAGAACGTGGCGTCGAACAGCGGGGCGTCGGGCAGGAACCCGCCCTGGTCGGTGTAGGTGGTGCCGGGGCGGGTGGCGGTCGGGTCGACGAGCGCCTCCAGGTCCCAGCCGCGGTCGGTCGGCATGGCGCCCATGGCGTCGCCGCGGGCGGCCAGCAGCTTCCACAGGTCCTCGGGCGAGCGGACGCCGCCGGGGAACCGGCAGGCCATGGAGACGATCGCGATCGGCTCGTCGGCTGCGGCGGCCGGGCCGCGGCCGTCGGCCGTGACGGGGCCGCTCTGCCCGCACAGTTCGTCACGCAGGAACGTGGCGAGCACGTCGGGCGCCGGGTAGTCGAAGACGAGCGTGGCCGGCAGCCGCAGCCCGCAGGCCGCGCCGAGCCGGTTGCGGAACTCCACGCCGGTCAGCGAGTCGAAGCCGAGGTCCTTGAACGCGAGCGCCGGGTCGACCGCCTCGGGTCCGGCGTGGCCGAGGACGGCCGCCGCACTGGCCCGGACGAGGGTGAGGAGCTGCTCGTACTGCTCGGCCGGGCCGACCTGGGCGAGCTGCGCCGCGAGCAGGCCGGTGTCGGCCTTCGGGGCGCTGCGCGCGGTGCGCCGGGCGGGGGTGCGCACGAGGGCCCGCAGCAGCGGCGGGACCTCCTCGGGTGCCGCGGAGGCGGGCAGGTCCAGCACGATCGGGACGAGCGCCGCGTCCGACAGCGAGGCGGCCGTGTCGTACAGGGCGAGGCCGGTCTGCGCGGTGAGGGCGGCCGATCCTGAGCGGGCCAGGCGGGCCCGCTCGGCCTCGTCGAGGGTGTCGGCCATGCCGCCGCCCTCGGCGGCCCACAGGCCCCAGGCCAGCGACTGGCCGGGCAGGCCCTGGGCGCGGCGGTGCGCGGCGAGCGCGTCGAGGTAGGCGTTGGCGGCGGCGTAGTTGGCCTGTCCGGCGTTGCCGAAGACACCGGCCGCGGAGGAGAACAGCACGAACGCCGACAGGTCGGCGAGCCGGGTCAGCTCGTGCAGGTTGCGGGCCGCCTCCACCTTGGGGGCGAGGACGCGGTCCAGCCGCTCGGGGGTGAGGGCTTCCAGGACGCCGTCGTCGAGGACGCCGGCGACGTGCACGACCGCGGTCAGCGGGTGCGCCGGGTCGATCGCGGCGAGGGTCGCGGCCAGCGCCTGACGGTCGGCGGCGTCGCAGGCGACCATTTCGGCGGTGGCGCCGAGGTCGGCGAGTTCGGCGACGAGTTCGGCGGCGCCCGGGGCGGCGGCGCCGCGGCGGCTGGCGAGCAGCAGCCGGCCGGCCCCGTACCGGGTGACGAGGTGCTTGGCGACGAGCCCGCCGAGCGCGCCGGTGGCGCCGGTGACCAGGACGGTGCCGTGCGGGTCGAGCGGGGCGGGCACCGTCAGGACCAGCTTGCCGACGTGCTTGGCCTGCCCGATGAGGCGGAACGCCTCGGGCGCTTGGCGGACGTCGAAGGCGGTCACGGGCAGCGGGGCGAGGGCCCCGCTGTCGAACAGCTCCAGCAGCGCCGCGTACATCTCCTGGATGCGCTCGGGGCCGGCGTCCATGACGTCGAACGCCCGGTAGGTGACGCCCGGGTGGGCGGCGGCGACCTCGTCGGCGTCGCGGATGTCGGTCTTGCCCATCTCGACGAAGCGGCCGCCGCGCGGCAGCAGCCGCAGCGAGGCGTCGACGAACTCGCGGGCGAGGGAGTCCAGGACCACGTCCATGCCGCGTCCGCCGGTGGCGTCGAGGAACTCCTGCTCGAAGTCGAGGGTGCGGGAGTTGGCGATCCGCGCCGGGTCGACGCCGTTCGCCTTGACGGCGTTCCACTTGCCGGGGCTGGCCGTGCCGTACACCTCGGCGCCGAGGTGCCGGGCGAGCTGGACGGCGGCGGTGCCGACACCGCCGGCGGCGGCGTGGATGAGGACGGACTCCCCGGCGCGCAGCCCGGCGAGGTCGGTGAGGGCGTAGTACGCGGTGAGGTAGACGACGGGCGCGGCCGCGGCCTCGGCGAACGTCCACGCGGCGGGCATCTTGGACACCAGGCGGTGGTCGACCACGGCGAGCGGTCCGAACGCGCCGGAGAACAGGCCCATCACCCGGTCGCCGACCGCGAACCGGTCCACGCCGGGCCCGGTCTCGACGACGACGCCCGCGGCCTCCAGGCCGAGCCGGCCCGCGTCGCCCGGGTACATGCCGAGCACGTTGAGCACGTCGCGGAAGTTGAGGCCGGCGGCGCGCAGCGCGACCCGGATCTGGCCGGGCGCCAGCGGCTCGGCGGCCTCGGCGAAGTCGGCCACGTACAGGCTGTCGAGGGTGGTGCCGGAGAAGTCCAGCCGCCACGGCTCATCGCCCTCGGGCAGGGTGAGCGTGTCGTCGGCGGCGCGCACCAGGCGGGCCGCGTGGACGGTGCCGGAGCGCAGCGCCAGCTGCGGCTCGCCGGCGGCGAGCGCGCCGGGCAGGGCCTCCAGGGAGGCCGGGCTGTCGTCCAGGTCGACCAGGACGATCCGCTCCGGGTGCTCGGACTGCGCCGAGCGGGCCAGTCCGACGACGGCCGCGGCGGCCGGGTCGGGCAGCCGGTCCCCTGCCACGGCGGCGACGGCGCCGGCGGTGACGAGGACGAGCCGGGCCCCGGCGGGGTGCTCGGCGGCCAGCCACTCCTGGAGCAGCGCGAGCGCCCGGTGGACGGCGTCGCGGGCGTCGAGCCCCGCGGTGGTGAAGGAGGCGAAGGAGAGGTCGGGGCCTCCCGCGGCAGAAGCCGGGGAGCCGGCCTCGTCGAGCGCCGCGGCCAGGCCGAACGGGTCCTCGCCGAGCACCTCGTACGTGAAGGCCCCGCCCTCGGCGGCGCCGCCGGCCGGGACCGGGGCGAGGGGCCAGTCGAGCCGGTACAGCGACTCGTGGCGGCGGCCCGCACCGGAGCCGCCGGCGGCGAACTGCTCGGTGGCCAGCGCCCGCAGCGTCAGCGAGCCGACCTCGGCGACGGGGGCACCGGTGGCGTCGGCGAGCTGGAGGGACACCCCCGAACCGGCGGCGGCCTGCGACACCCGCACGCGCAGGGCCTGGGCCCCGGCGGCGTGCAGGGCGACGTCGCTCCACGCGAACGGCAGCTGCGGGCCCTCCCCGTCGGCCACGAACGAGCCGAGCCCGAGCGCGTGCAGGGCGGCGTCCAGCAGGGCCGGGTGGAGGCCGAAGCCGCCGGTGTCGCTGCCCTCGGGCAGGGCGACCTCGGCGTACACGTCCTCGCCGAGCCGCCAGGCGGCGTGCAGGCCCTGGAACACCGGCCCGTACTCCAGACCCAGGCCGGCGAGGTCCCCGTACAGGGAGCCGACGTCGACGAACTCGGCGCCCGCCGGCGGCCACGCGGCGAAGTCGAAACCGGGGCGCGCGCCCGCCGGGGCGAGGGTGCCGTCGGCGTGGCAGGTCCACGGCTCGTCGTCGAGCGCGTCCTCGGCCCGCGAGAAGACGGTGACGGGCCGCACGCCCGCCCCGTCGGCCTCGCCGACCATCACGCGCAGCACGGCGGCGCCCTGCTCGCCCAGCACCAGCGGTGCCTGCAGCGTCAGGTCCTGCACGACACCGCAGCCGACCTGGTCGCCGGCGCGGACGGCGATGTCCACGAGGGCGGCGCCGGGGACGATGACGGTCCCGGCGACGGCGTGGTCGGCGAGCCACGGGTGCGTGGTCAGGGCGAGGCGGCCGGTGAGGACGACGGCGTCGGAGTCGGGCAGGGCGATCGCGACGGAGAGCAGCGGGTGCCCGGCGGTCCGCAGCCCGTGCGCGCCCGCGTCGCCGGCCCGCAGCGGGGAGGTGCGCGGCCAATACCGCTGGTTCTGGAAGGCGTACGTGGGCAGCCCCTCGACCGGTCGCACGGAGGTGTCCCCGTAGAAGGCGGGCCAGTTGACGGCGGCGCCGTGCAGGTGGAGCCGCGTGACGGCCTCGGTCAGGCCCTGCGCCTCGGCCCGGTCGCGGCGGACCGCGGGGACGGCGGTGGCGCCGGCGTCGAGGGACTCGGCGGCCATGGCGGTGAGGACGGCGTCCGGGCCGAGCTCGAAGAAGGTGGTGATGCCCTGGCCCTGGAGGGTGGTCACGGCATCCGCGAAGCGGACGGCTTCGCGGACGTGCCGGACCCAGTACTGCGGGTCGGAGAGCTCCTCGTACGAGGCCGACCGCCCGGTCAGCGTGGACACGATCGGCAGGCTCGGCTCGCAGTACGTCAGCCGACCTGCGATCTGCCCGAACTCGGCGAGCATCGGCTCCATCAGCGGCGAGTGGAAGGCGTGGCTGACCACCAGCCGCTTGGTCTTGCGACCGGCCTCGGCGAAGTGCGCAACGACCGTCTCGACGGCGGCTTCGGTACCGGAGACGACCAGCGAGGTCGGCCCGTTGACGGCGGCGATACCCACCCCGTCGGTGAGAACGGCCTTGACCTCGTCCTCGGTGGCCTGGACGGCGGCCATGGCACCGCCACTCGGCAGCGCCTGCATCAGCCGACCCCGAGCAGCCACCAGCTGAGCCGCGTCCTCAAGCGACCACAGCCCGGCCACATGCGCAGCAGCCAGCTCACCGATGGAATGCCCGGCGAGCGCATCGGCCCGCACACCCCACGCCTCCACGAGCCGGTACAGCGCCACCTCCATCGCGAAGAGTGCAGGCTGGGTGTACTCGGTCCGGTTGAGGTCGGTGGCGTCCCCGTCGAACAGCACCTCCTTCAACGGCCGCTGAAGGTGCACGTCCAGCGCCGCACACACCTCGTCCAGCGCAGCCGCGAAGACGGGGTACTGCGCGTACAGCTCGCGCCCCATCCCGGCCCGCTGGCTGCCCTGCCCCGTGAACAGGAACGCCGTCAGCGCACCGCCTCCGGCGGGTGCCGTCGCCTGGAGCGGGCTCTGGCCGGCGGCGATGGCGTCCAGGCCGGCCAGCAGTGCGTCCCGGTCCGCGGCCACGACGGCGGCGCGGTGGGTGAAGGCGGCCCGCTGCGTGGCCAGCGTCAGGCCCAGGGCGGTCGGGTCGAGCCCGGGCCGTGCGGCCACGAACTCGCGCAGGCGGACGGCCTGCTCGCGCAGCGCCTCGGCGCTCTTCGCCGAGACCAGCCACGGCACCACCGGCAGGACGGCGGCCTCCACGGTGTCCGAGGGCTCCTCGGCGGGGGCTTCCTCCACGATGACGTGGGCGTTCGTACCGCTGATGCCGAAGGAGGACACGCCCGCGCGGCGGGTCCGCTCCCCGGCAGGCCACGGCCGGGACTCGGTGAGGAGGCGGACGGCGCCGGCCTCCCAGTCGACGTGGCTGCTGGGCGCGTCCACGTGCAGGGTGCGCGGCAGCTCCTCGTGGTGGAGCGCGAGGACCATCTTGATGATGCCCGCGACACCGGCGGCGGCCTGCGTGTGCCCCAGGTTGGACTTGACCGACCCCAGCCACAGCGGCTGGCCCTCGGCCCGGTCCTGACCGTACGTGGCGAGCAGCGCCTGCGCCTCGATCGGGTCGCCGAGCTTCGTACCCGTGCCGTGCGCCTCGACCGCGTCGACCTGGGCGGCGGAGATCCGCGCCCCGGCCAGGGCCTGGCGGATGACGCGCTGCTGGGCGGGGCCGTTGGGGGCGGTCAGGCCGTTGCTGGCGCCGTCCTGGTTGATGGCGGAGCCGCGGACCACGGCGAGCACCCGGTGCCCGTTCTTCCGCGCGTCGGACAGCTTCTCCAGCAGGAGCATGCCGGCGCCCTCGCCCCAGCCGGTGCCGTCCGCGGCCTCGGCGAACGGCTTGCAGCGGCCGTCGGGGGCCAGGCCCCGCTGCCGGCTGAAGTCGATGAAGGTGTCGGGGGTGGCCATCACGGTGACGCCGCCGGCCAGCGCCAGCGAGCACTCGCCGCTGCGCAGGGCCTGCGCGGCGAGGTGCACGGCGACCAGCGACGAGGAGCAGGCGGTGTCGACGGTGACGGCCGGGCCCTCGAAGCCGAAGGAGTACGCGACGCGGCCGGAGGCGATGCTGCCGCCGACGCCGAGGAAGCCCTCGACCTCCTCGGTGGCGTTGGCGAGCACCTCGCTGTAGTCGCCGTACATGACGCCGGCGAAGACGCCGGTCGACCGGCCGCGGGCGCTCGCCGGGTCGATGCCGGCCCGCTCGAAGGCCTCCCAGGAGGTCTCCAGCAGCAGCCGGTGCTGCGGGTCCATGGCCAGGGCCTCGCGCGGGCTGATCCCGAAGAACGCCGGGTCGAAGTCCGCGGCCCGGTCCAGGAATCCGCCGTGCCGGGAGTACGTCTTGCCGGCCGCGTCCGGGTCGGGGTCGTAGATGCCCTCGGTGTCCCAGCCGCGGTCCTCCGGGAAGGCGGAGACGCCGTCCCCGCCCGCGGCGAGCAGCTCCCACAGCTCGTCCGGGGTCGTCACGCCGCCCGGGTAGCGGCAGGCCATCCCGACGATGGCGATCGGCTCGTGGGCCGCCCCGGCCAGCTTGCGGTTCTGCTCGCGCAGGCGCTCGGTCTCCTTGAGGGAGGCACGCAGAGCCTCGACGATCTTTTCGTTCGGTGCAGACACCTTTACCTCACCCAATCCGCGTCATCGGAAGTCATCAGAAGTCAGATCCTTCGAGTGCCATCGCGATGAGGCGCTCTGCATCCATCTCGTCGATCAGTTCGCCCGCGTCGGCCGCGGGGTCCCCGGCCTCCGGCGGCAGCCCGGCCCCGTCGGGCCGGTGGCCCGCCAGTTCGAGCAGCGTCTCCAGGAGTCCGGAGTCCCGCAGTCGGGACAGCGGGATGGAGAGCAGCGAGGCCCGCACGCTCTCCTCGTGGTCCCCGGCCCCGGCATCGCTCTCGGGGGCCACCTCCGCCAGGACGAAGGCGGCCAGTTCCCGGGGGGTCGGGTGGTCGAAGACCACGGTGGCGGGCAGCCGGAGTCCGGCGGCCGCACCCAGGCGGTTGCGGAATTCGACCGCGGTCAGCGAGTCGAACCCGAAGTCCTTGAACGGCTTGTCCGGCACCACGTCGTGGGCGCTGCCCAGGTTGAGGACGGCGGCCGCCTCCTTGCTGACCAGGTCCAGTACGGTGCGCGGCCGGTCGGCGGCCGGCAGGGCGGCCAACCGGGCCGCCAGGTCCGAACCGCCCGCCGGGCCGCTGCCGCTGCCGCCGCCGGCGGCAGCGGACCGCCGGACCGGGGTGGTGCGTACCAGCAGCTTCAGCAGGGCCGGCACGCCGCCGTCGTCCGCGGCGCCCGCGAGGGCGCCGGCGTCGAGGCCGGCCGGGACGAGCAGGGCCCGTCCGGTGGCCGGGGCGGCGTCCAGCAGGGCGAGGCCTTCCTCGGTGCCCAGGGGGCGGACGCCGGAGCGGGCCATGCGCCGGATGTCGGCCTCGCCGAGCTCCGCGCCCATGCCGCCCGCCTCGGGGGACCACAGGCCCCAGGCCAGCGAGAGGCCGGGCAGGCCCTGCGCCCGCCGGTGGGCGGCGAGCCCGTCGAGGTAGGCGTTGGCCGCGGCGTACGCGCCCTGGCCGGGGCCGCCGAGCACGCCGGCGGCGGAGGAGTAGAGCACGAACGCGTCGAGCTCCTGCCCCGCGGTCAGTTCGTGCAGGTACCGGGCGGCATCGGCCTTCGGCGCGAGGACCTTGGCCACGCGCTCCGTGCTCAGCGAGCCGATCGTCGCATCGTCGACCACACCCGCCGCATGGAACACGGCAGTCACCGGGTGCTCGGCCAGCAGCGCGGCCACCGCATCGCGGTCGGCGACGTCACACGCCGCCAGCACCACGTCCGCGCCCGCAGCCTCCAGCTCCGCAGCCAGCTCACCGGCCCCCGGAGCCTCGGCGCCCCGACGGCTGGTCAGCACCAGCCTGCGGACCCCGTGCTCGGCGACCAGGTGCCGGGCGGTCAGCGCACCCAGCCCACCGGTACCACCGGTGACCAGGACCGTCCCACCCTCCCGGAACACCGGCGCCTGGGCGTCGGCGTCCGGAACGGCCCGCACCAGCCGCGGCGCGTGGAACGCTCCGCGGCGCAGCGCAAGTTCCGGCTCCCCGGTGGCGAGCGCGGCCGCCGTCTGCCCCGCAGACGGCTCCTCGTCGGCGTCGAGGAGGACGATCAGCCCCGGGTGCTCGGCCTGCGCGGCCCGCACCAGGCCGATGACGGCCGCCTGCGCCAGGTCGGTGACGTCCTCGCCGGGCAGCACGGCCAGCGCACCACCGGTCCGGACGAGCAGCTGCCGCCCCCGGTCCGCGCCGTCGTCGGCGCTCTGCCAGGACTGCAGCGCCGCCAGCACGGCGGCGACGGCCTCGCCGGTCGAGGCGTGCGCGGGAGCCACGCACACCACCGGGTCCGCGATCGGCGCACCCCCGGCGGCCGCCTCGGCAGCCGGCACGGGCACCCAGTCCAGGCCGTGGAGCGCGTCCGGCCGGCGCCGTACGAGGTCACCACCGGCCAGCGGGCGCAGCAGCAGCGCACCGACCGAGGCGACGGGCGCACCCGTCGAGTCCGCCAGCTCCAGCGCGGCCTGCCCGGCCGTCCCCGTGGGGCTGATCCGGACCCGCAGCTCGGTGGCACCCTGCGCGTACAGGGCGACGTCCGACCAGGCGAACGGCAGGTGGGCCTGTCCGTCGTCGGGGGTGAACGCCCCGAGCCCGATCCCGTGCAGCGCCGCGTCCAGCAGCGCCGGGTGCAGCCCGAACCCGTCGAGCGGGGTCCCGGCGGGCAGTGCGACCTCGGCGAGGACCGCGTCCCCGTCGCGCCAGGCGGCGGTCACGCCCTGGAACAGCGGGCCGTACTCCAGCCCCAGGCCGGCCAGTGCGGCGTAGAGCCCGTCCGTGTCGACGGCCTCCGCCCCGGCCGGCGGCCACGCCGCGAGTTCGAAGCCCGGGACGGGCCGTTCGGCGCCGAGCAGGCCGTCCGCGTGCCGGGTCCAGCCGGCGTCGGGGGCGTCCTCGGGCCGCGAGGCGCCTTCTGATCGAGAAAAAATGGTCAGCGGTCGACCGCCGGTCGCCGCGTCGGGCGCGCCCACCTTCACCCGCAGGGCCAGCGCACCGGACCCCTCCAGCACCACCGGGGCGTGCAGGGTCAGGTCCTGCAGGACACCCGCGCCGACGTGGTCCCCGGCGCGGACGGCGATGTCCACCAGGGCGGCGCCGGGGAGGATGACGGTCCCGGCGACGGCGTGGTCGGCGAGCCACGGGTGGCTGCGCAGCGACAGCCGGCCGGTGAACAGCACGCCGTCGTCCTCGGGGAGTTCCACCACCGCACCCAGCAGGGGGTGGCCGCCGCCGGTCTGCCCGAAGGCGGAGGCGTCGCCACTGCCCGCGCCGGTGTCGGCGAGCCAGTACGGCGCGTGCTGGAAGGCGTACGTGGGCAGGTCCACGGTGAGCGCGCCGGTGCCCGCGAAGAACGCGGCCCAGTCGACCGCGACCCCGTGGGTGTGCAGGCGGGCCAACGCCTCGGCCGGACCCTGCGCCTCGGGCCGGTCGCGGCGGACGGCCGGAACGGCGACGGCACCCTCGTCCAGGGACTCGGCGGCTATGGCGGTGAGCACCGCGTCGGGGCCGAGCTCCAGGAACGTCGTGACGGACTGCCCCTGCAACGTGGTCACGGCATCCGCGAAACGCACGGCTTCGCGCACGTGCCGGACCCAGTACTGCGGGTCGGACAGCTCCTCGTACGAGGCGGCCCGCCCGGTCAGGGTGGACACGATGGGCAGCTGCGGCTCGGAGTACGTCAGCCGACCGGCGATCTGCCCGAACTCGGCGAGCATCGGCTCCATCAGCGGCGAGTGGAACGCGTGGCTCACAACAAGCCGCTTGGTCTTCCGCCCGGCCTCCGCGAAGTGCGCGACAACAGCCTCGACGGCGGGTTCCGTACCGGACACGACCAGGGAGGTCGGCCCGTTGACCGCGGCGATACCGACCCCGTCGGTCAGGACGGCACGCACTTCCTCCTCGGTGGCCTGGACGGCGGCCATGGCACCACCGGCGGGCAGCGCCTGCATCAGCCGACCGCGCGCAGCCACCAGCAGAGCCGCGTCCTCAAGCGACCACAGACCGGCCACGTGCGCAGCAGCCAGCTCACCGATCGAGTGCCCGGCCAGCGCGTCAGCACGCACACCCCACGCCTCGACCAGCCGGTACAGCGCCACCTCGATCGCGAAGAGCGCAGGCTGCGTGTACTCGGTCCGGTTGAGGTCGGTGGCGTCCCCGTCGAACAGCACGTCCTTCAACGGCCGCTGAAGGTGCTCGTCGAAGGCCGCGCACACCTCGTCCAGCGCGGCCGCGAACACCGGGTACTGCGCGTACAGCTCGCGCCCCATCCCGGCCCGCTGGCTGCCCTGCCCCGTGAACAGGAAGCCCAGCCGCGTGCCCGCCGCCGTGCCCCGGAAGGTTCCGGCAGCGGAGGTGTCCTCCTGCGCGAGGGACGTGAGCGCGGCCAGCAGGGACGCCCGGTCTCCGGCCACGGCCGCCGCCCGGTGCGTGAACGCGGTCCGCGCGGTGGCCAGGGTGTAGCCGATGTTGGTGGTGTCCAGGTCGGGGCGGCGGGCCAGGAGCTCCAGGAGGGCCGCGGCCTGGTCCCGTACGGCTCCGTGCGTCTTGCCCGACAGGAGCCACGGCACGGCGGGCAGCCGGCGCGGGGCCGTGGCGGCCTCGGCGGTCCCGTCGGCCGGGGCCTCCTCGATGATGACGTGGGCGTTCGTACCGCTGATGCCGAAGGAGGAGATGCCGGCCCGGCGGCGGCGTTCCCCGGCGGGCCACTTCTGCGCCTCGGTCAGCAGCGAGACCGCACCGGCCGTCCAGTCGACGTGGCTGCTGGGCGCGTCCACGTGCAGGGTGCGCGGCAGCTCCTCGTGGTGCAGGGCGAGGACCATCTTGATGATGCCCGCGACACCCGCGGCGGCCTGCGTGTGCCCCAGGTTGGACTTGATGGAGCCCAGCCACAGGGGCTTGCCCTCGGACCGGTTCTGCCCGTACGTGGCGAGCAGCGCCTGCGCCTCGATCGGGTCGCCGAGCTTCGTACCCGTGCCATGCGCCTCGACCGCGTCGACCTCGTGGGCGGCGAGACGGGCGCTGGCCAGGGCCTGGCGGATGACGCGCTGCTGGGCGGGGCCGTTGGGGGCGGTCAGGCCGTTGCTGGCGCCGTCCTGGTTGATGGCGGAGCCGCGCACCACGGCGAGCACCCGGTGCCCGTTCTTCCGCGCGTCGGACAGCTTCTCCAGCAGGAGCATGCCGGCGCCCTCGCCCCAGCCGGTCCCGTCCGCGGCCTCGGCGAACGGCTTGCAGCGGCCGTCAGGGGCCAGCCCCCGCTGCCGGCTGAAGCCGACGAAGGTCTCCGGGGTCGCCATCACGGTCACACCGCCGGCCAGCGCCATGCTGCACTCACCGCTGCGCAGGGCCTGCGCGGCCATGTGCACGGTGACCAGCGACGAGGAGCACGCGGTGTCGACCGTCAGCGCCGGGCCCTCCAGGCCCAGTACGTAGGCGACGCGACCGGAGGCGACGCTGCCGGAGCTGCCGGTCCCGAGGTAGCCCTCCAGGTCCGCCGGGTACTGGCTGAGCCGGATGCCGTAGTCGTTGTACATGACGCCCGCGAAGACGCCGGTGGCCGTGCCCCGGGCCCCGGTGGGGTCGATGCCCGCGCTCTCGAAGGCCTCCCAGGCGGTCTCCAGCAGCAGCCGGTGCTGCGGGTCGGTCGCGAGGGCCTCGCGGGGGCTGATCCCGAAGAAGCCGGGGTCGAAGTCCGCGGCCTGCGCGAGGAATCCGCCGTGCCGGGAGTACGTCTTGCCCGTCGCGTCCGGGTCCGGGTCGTACAGGGCCTCGGTGTCCCAGCCGCGGTCCTCGGGCAGGGCGGTGACCGCGTCGGTGCCCGCCGCGAGAAGCTCCCACAGCTGCTCGGGCGTGTTGACGCCGCCGGGGTAGCGGCAGGCCATGCCGACGATCGCGATGGGCTCGTCGGACGCGGCCGCGGACGCCGCGGCGGGAGCGGCCGCGCCCGCGTCGGCGTCGGGGGTGCCGAGGACCTCGGTGAGGAGGAAGTCGGCGACCGCGAGCGGGGTGGGGTGGTCGAAGACGAGCGTGGCGGGCAGCCGGACCCCGGCCGCGGTGCCGAGCGCGTTGCGGAACTCCACACCGGTCAGCGAGTCGACGCCCAGCTCGGCGAAGAGCGAGTCGGCGGCCACCGCGTGCGGCCCGGCGAAGCCGAGGACGGCCGCGATGTGGGTACGGGTGAGCTCCAGCAGCACCTCCCGGCGCGCGGCGGCGTCCGGCAGGGCCGCCAGCCGCTCCGCGAGCGGGTTCCCGGAGGACCCGGAGGCCCCGCCGGACCCTGCCGCGGCCGCCGCCGTCCGCCGGACCGGGGTACGGACCAGCGAACGCAGCAGCGGCGCGGGCGGGGCCGCGGAGCGGGCCTGGGCGGCCAGGTCGAGGTGGATCGGCAGGACGTGGGCGTACGGGGCAGCCAGCGCGGCGTCGAACAGGGCGAGGCCGTGCTCGGCGTCGAGCGCCAGCACTCCGGCCCGCGCCATGCGGTCCAGGTCGGCGGTGGTGAGGCCGGCGCCCATGCCGCCGGCGTCGGGGTGCCACAGGCCCCAGGCGAGGGAGAGGCCGGGCAGGCCCGTGGCGCGGCGGTGGGTGGCGAGGGCGTCGAGGTAGGCGTTGGCGGCGGCGTAGTTGGCCTGGCCGATGCCGTCGAAGGTGGCGGCGGCGGAGGAGAACAGCATGAACGCGTCGAGGTCCTGCCCGGCGGTCAGCTCGTGCAGGTGCCGTGCCGCGGCGGCCTTCGGCGCCCATACGGCCGCCAGCTGCTCCGTCGTCAACGATTCCACGGTCGCGTCGGCGAGCACGCCGGCGGTGTGGATGACGGCCGTGACCGGGTGCGCGGCGAGCAGCGCCGCGACGGCGTCCCGGTCGGCCACGTCGCAGGCCGCCAGGACCACGCTCGCACCCGCGGCCTCAAGATCCGCGGCCAGCTCACGCGCCCCCGGAGCCTCGGCGCCCCGACGGCTGGTCAGCACCAGCCTGCGGACCCCGTGCTCGGCGACCAGGTGCCGGGCGGTCAGCGCCCCCAGCCCACCGGTACCACCGGTGACCAGGACCGTCCCACCCTCCCGGAACACCGGCCCCTCGACCCGCTCGGGGGTCGTACGGACCAGCCGGGGGACGAGGAACTCGCCGTCGCGCAGAGCAAGCTCCGGCGCCCCGACGGGCAGCTCGGACAGCGCATCGGCACCGGCATCGGCATCTGCGTCCAGGAGAACGAAGCGCCCCGGGTGCTCGGCCTGCGCGGAACGCACCAGGCCCCACACCGCGGCCGCCTCTGGCGCGGCGATGTCCTCGCCGGCCCGCACCGCCACCGCACCCCGGGTCCGGACCACCAGCGGCCCCGACTCCTGCGCGGCCCCGTCAGCCAGCCACTCCCGGATCCGGCCGAGCACGGCCCCGACCGCATCCGCGTCCGGAACGTCGTACACGCAGGCGTCCTGAACCGGCTCGGCGGACGTCTCGCGGACCCACTCCACGTGGAAGAGGGCGTCGCGGGAGTACCGGCGTGCGCCGGCCGTCTCGCCCGCCGCCAGCGGCCGCAGCGACAGCGCGCCGACGGCAGCCACCGCAGCGCCCTGGGCGTCGGCGAGTTGCAGGGCGAACCCGCGGCCCTGCCCGGTGGGCGTGATCCGCACGCGCAGGGCGGCGGCGCCGGACGCGTACACGGTGACGTCGGACCACGTGAAGGGCAGCTCGGCCTCGCCGTTGTCGCCCGCGTCGAGGGAGATGCCGTGCAGGGCGGCGTCGAGGAGCGCCGGGTGCAGGGCGAAGCCGTCGACGTCGGTGTCCTGCGGCAGGCACACCTCGGCGAGGACCGCGTCCCCGTCGCGCCAGGCACTGGTCACGCCCTGGAAGAGCGGCCCGTACTGCAGGCCCGTCGCCGCCAGGTCCTCGTACAGGGAGCTGACGTCGATGGCTTCGGCACCCGCCGGCGGCCAGGCGGCCAGCGAGAACCCGGCCTCCGGGCGGAGGTCGACCAGCTCGCCGTGGGCGTGCCGCGTCCACTCGGCGTCGGGGGCGTCCTCGGCGCGCGAGTAGATGCCGACGCTGCGCTGCCCGGCTCCGTCGGGACGGCCCACCTGGACGCGCAGAGCGAGAGCACCGCTCTCCTCCAGGACCAGCGGCGCGGACAGCGCGAGGTCCCGGAGGGTGCCGGCGCCGACGTGGTCGCCGGCGCTGATCGCCAGGTCCACCAGTGCCGAGGCGGGGACGATGACGGTCCCGGCGACGGCGTGGTCGGCGAGCCAGGCGTGCGTACGCAGCGACAGCCGGCCGGTGAACAGCACCCCGTCCGAGTCCGGCAGTTCGACCGCCGCGCCCAGCAGCGGGTGCCCGGCCTCGGCGAGGCCGGCCGCCACGACGTTCCCGGCGCGCGTGCCCGGGGCGGGCCAGTAGTGCGCGTGCTGGAAGGCGTACGTGGGCAGGTCCACGACCGCGGTACGGGCCGCACCGAAGAACCCGGCCCAGTCGACGGCGACGCCCTGGGCGTGGAGGCGGGCGAGCGCCTCGGTCAGGGCCCGGGCCTCGGAGCGGTCGCGGCGGACGGCCGGAACGGCGACGGCACCGTCGTCCAGGGACTCGGCGGCCATGGCGGTGAGCACCGCGTCCGGCCCGAGCTCGAAGAAGGTGGTGATGCCCTGGCCCTGGAGGGTGGTGACGGCGTCGGCGAACCGCACGGCTTCGCGCACGTGCCGCACCCAGTACTGCGGATCGGACAGCTCCTCGTACGAAGCGGACTTGCCCGTCAGGGTGGACACGATCGCCACCCGCGGCTCGTCGTACACGAGTCCGGCGGCGATCTGCCCGAACTCGGCGAGCATCGGCTCCATCAGCGGCGAGTGGAAGGCGTGGCTGACCACCAGCCGCTTGGTCTTGCGACCGGCCTCGGCGAAGTGCGCAACGACCGTCTCGACAGCGGCTTCGGTACCGGAGACGACCAGCGAGGCCGGCCCGTTGACGGCGGCGATACCGACCCCGTCGGTCAGGACGCCACGCACTTCCTCCTCGGTGGCCTGCACCGCGGCCATGGCACCGCCAGCGGGCAGCGCCTGCATCAGCCGACCGCGGGCAGCCACCAGCTGAGCCGCGTCCTCCAGGGACCACAGCCCGGCCACGTGCGCGGCAGCCAGCTCACCGATCGAGTGCCCGGCGAGCGCGTCGGCCCGCACACCCCACGCCTCCACGAGCCGGTACAGCGCCACCTCGATCGCGAAGAGTGCAGGCTGGGTGTACTCGGTCCGGTTGAGGTCGGTGGCGTCCCCGTCGAACAGCACCTCCTTCAGCGGCCGCTGGAGGTGCACGTCCAGCGCCGCGCACACCTCGTCCAGCGCAGCCGCGAAGACGGGGTACTGCGCGTACAGCTCACGCCCCATCCCGGCCCGCTGGCTGCCCTGCCCCGTGAACAGGAAGGCGTTCCCCGCGCCCGCTGCGGTGCCCGCGATCGGGGCCGCACCCGCGGCGACGGCCTCCAGGCCGGCCAGCAGCCCGTCGCGGTCCTCGGCGACCACGGCCGCCCGGTGGGCGAACGCCGTCCGCTGGGTCGCCAGGGCCAGACCCACGGCGGCCGGGTCGAACCCGGGCCGTGCGGCCACGAACTCGCGCAGCCGGACCGCCTGCTCGCGCAGCGCCTCGCCACTCTTCGCCGAGACCAGCCACGGCACGACCGGCAGGACGGGCGCCGCAGTGGGCGTCTCCTCGGTCGCCGGGGCTTCCTCCACGATGACGTGGGCGTTCGTACCGCTGATACCGAAGGAGGAGACACCCGCGCGGCGGACCCGCTCCCCCGCCGGCCAGGGCCGGGCCTCGGTCAGCAGGGAGACCTCGCCCTCGCTCCAGTCGACGTGGCTGCTCGGCGCATCCACGCCGAGGGTCATCGGCAGGGTCTCGTGGCGCAGCGCCTCGACCATCTTGATGATGCCCGCGACACCGGCGGCGGCCTGGGTGTGCCCCAGGTTGGACTTCACCGACCCCAGCCACAGCGGCCGGCCGTCCTCCGGCCGGTCCTGGCCGTAGGTGGCGAGCAGCGCCTGCGCCTCGATCGGGTCGCCGAGCCGGGTACCGGTGCCGTGGCCCTCCACCGCGTCCACATCCGCCGCGGTGAGGTGCGCCGACGCCAGCGCCTGCCGGATGACCCGCTGCTGTGCCGGCCCGTTGGGCGCGGTCAGGCCGTTGCTGGCGCCGTCCTGGTTGACGGCGGAGCCGCTGACGAGCGCCAGCACCCGGTGGCCGTTCTTCCGGGCATCGGAGAGCTTCTCCAGAACGAGGACACCGACGCCCTCGCCCCAGCCCGTGCCGTCCGCGGCCTCCGCGTACGGCTTGCAGCGGCCGTCCGCAGCCAGACCGCGCTGGCGGCTGAAGTCCACGAAGGTGTCCGGCGTCGACATCACCGTCACACCACCGGCCAGCGCCAGCGAGCACTCGCCGCTGCGCAGCGCCTGCCCGGCCAGGTGCACCGCCACCAGCGACGACGAGCACGCGGTGTCGACGGTGACGGCCGGGCCCTCCAGGCCGAGCGCGTACGAGACGCGGCCGGAGGCGATGCTGCCGCCGACGCCCATGAACCCTTCGGTGTTGTGGTGGTCGGACTGCTCCAGGACGACCGAGTAGTCGTGGTACATGACGCCCGCGAAGACGCCGGTCGCGGTGCCCCGGGCGCTCGCCGGGTCGATGCCCGCGCGCTCCAGGGCCTCCCAGGAGGCCTCCAGGAGCAGCCGGTGCTGCGGGTCCATGGCCAGGGCCTCGCGCGGGCTGATCCCGAAGAAGACCGGGTCGAACTCTGCGGCGTCGTGCAGGAAGCCGCCGTGCCGGGAGTACGTCTTGCCGGCCGCGTCCGGGTCGGGGTCGTAGATGCCCTCGGTGTCCCAGCCGCGGTCCTCCGGGAAGGCCGAGATGCCGTCGCCGCCCGCGGCGAGCAGCTCCCAGAGCCCCTCGGGGGAGGTGATGCCGCCGGGGTAGCGGCAGGCCATGCCGACGATGGCGATCGGCTCGTCGGCACCGCCCGCGACCGCACCCGCGGCCCCCGCGCTGACGGGGAGCCGGTCTGCGCCGTCGCCGAGGAGCTCGACGCGGAGGAAGTCGGCGACCTCGGCGGGGGTCGGGTAGTCGAAGACGAGCGTGGCGGGCAGCCGGACCCCGGCTTCGCCGGCGAGGCGGTTGCGGAACTCCACGGCGGTCAGCGAGTCGAAGCCGACCTCCTTGAACGGCCGGTCCGGGCTGACCTCGTGGGCCCCCGAGTAGCCGAGGACCGCCGCGACGTGGCGGCGTACGAGGTCCAGCAGGAGGCGGTCGCGGTCGGCCGGGGCGAGCACGGCGAGGCGCTCGGCGAGCCCGGCGTCGCCGCTGTCGGCGGCGGCCGCCGTGCGGCGTACGACGGCGGGCCGGACCAGGCCGCGCAGGATGGCGGGCAGGTCGGAGCGGCGGGCCCGCTGTTCGAGGGCGCGGGTGTCGAGGGCGGCGGGCAGCACCTGGGCGTGGGGCCCGGTGAGCGCGGCGTCGAGGAGGGCCATGCCGCGGGCGCTGCCCAGCGGCAGGACACCGGTGCGGGCCATGCGCTGGAGGTCGGCGGCCGTGAGGTCGGACGCCATGCCGCCGGCCTCGGGGTCCCACAGGCCCCAGGCCAGGGACAGCCCGGGCAGGCCCTGCGCCCGCCGGTGGGCGGCGAGCCCGTCCAGGTAGGCGTTGGCCGCGGCGTAGTTCCCCTGCCCGGAACCGTCGAACGTGCTCGCGGCGGAGGAGTAGAGGACGAAGGCGTCGAGCTCCTGCCCCGCGGTCAGTTCGTGCAGGTACCGGGCGGCATCCGCCTTCGGCGCGAAGACCCTGGCCAGACGCTCGCCGCTGAGCGAGCCGATCGTCGCATCGTCGACCACACCCGCCGCATGGAACACGGCAGTCACCGGGTGCTCGGCCAGCAGTGCCGCCACCGCATCGCGGTCGGCGACGTCACACGCCGCCAGCACCACGTCCGCGCCCGCAGCCTCCAGCTCCGCAGCCAGCTCACGCGCCCCCGGAGCCTCGGCACCCCGACGGCTGGTCAGCACCAGCCTGCGGACCCCGTGCCCGGTGACCAGGTGCCGGGCGGTCAGCGCCCCCAGCCCACCGGTACCACCGGTGACCAGGACCGTCCCGCCCTCCCGGAACACCGGGGCGGCAGCCGGGTCCGCCTCCGGGGTGGTGCGGACGAGGCGGGAGACGTACAGCTGGCCGCCCCGCAGGGCGAATTCGCCCTCTCCGGCGGGCAGCGCCGCGAGCCCTGCGACGTCGGCGTCGGCGTCGGCGTCGAGGAGCACGAAGCGCCCCGGGTGCTCGGCCTGCGCAGCCCGGACCAGGCCCCACACGGCGGCCTGCGCCGGCTCGGCGACGTCCGCGCCCTCGGCGGTGGACACGGCGCCTCGCGTGACGACGACCAGGCGGTCCTGGGTCTCCAGGTGCTCCTGGAGCCGGGTCAGGACGTGCCCGACGGCCTCGCGGGCACCGGCGCCGGCCGGGACCTCCACGAGGACGCTCCCGTCGGCGGACTCCTCGGGCGCGCCCGGGGCGACCGGGGACCAGGCCACCCGGTACAGGTCACGGACCTGCGCGGTGGCCGGTCCGGCAGTGTCCACGGCCCGCAGGGCGAGTGCGCCGACGGTGGCGAGCGGGCTGCCCTGGGCGTCGGCGATGTGCAGGGTCCAGTCGCCCCGGCCGGGCACGATCCGGACCCGGGCCGCGCGCGCACCGGTGGCGTGCAGCGTCACGTCCGACCAGGTGAAGGGCAGCTCGGCGGTCTCGTTGGCCGGGTCGGCCAGGGTGATGCCGTGCAGGGCGGCGTCGAGCAGCGCCGGGTGGAGGGCGAAGCCGTCGACGTCGGTGTCCTGGGGCAGCGACACCTCGGCGGCGATGGCGTCCCCGTCGCGCCAGGCGGCGGTGAGGCCCTGGAAGAGCGGCCCGTACTGGAGCCCGGCGGCGGCCAGCGAGGAGTACAGGGAGCTGACGTCGAGCGGCTCGGCGCCGGCCGGCGGCCAGGCGGTGAGGGCCTCGGGGGCCCCGGCCGCGGAGACAGGGACGAGCGAGCCCTCGGCGTGCCGGATCCACGGCTCGTCGCCGATGCGGGAGTACACGGCGAGGCTGCGCGGCTCCTCGCCGCCGACCTGGACGCGCAGCTGCACCGAGGCGTCCGCCGGGACGACCAGCGGGGCCTGGAGGGTGAGGTCCTGGACGGTCCCGCAGCCGACGTGGTCCCCGGCCCGGACGGCCAGGTCGACCAAGGCGGCGCCGGGCAGGACGACGGTGCCGCCCACGGCGTGGTCGGCGAGCCAGGGGTGGGTGCGCAGCGACAGCCGGCCGGTGAACAGCACCCCGTCGGTGTCGGGCAGTTCGACGGCCGCACCCAGCAGCGGGTGCTCGGCGTCGGCGATGCCGACCGCGGCGACGTCGTGCAGGCCGCTGCCGTCGGCGTCGAGCCAGTACCGCTGGTGCTGGAAGGCGTACGTGGGCAGCTCGCACGGAGTGCGGGGGCCGCCGTGGAAGGCGGTCCAGTCGACCGCGATCCCGGAGGTGTGCAGGCGGGCCAGCGCCTCGACAACGGCCTGGGCCTCGGGCCGGTCGCGGCGGACGGCCGGAACGGCGACGGCACCGTCGTCCAGGGACTCGGCGGCCATGGCGGTGAGCACCGCGTCGGGGCCGAGCTCCAGGAACGTCGTGACGGACTGCCCCTGGAGGGTGGTCACGGCATCCGCGAACCGCACGGCTTCGCGCACGTGCCGCACCCAGTACTGCGGGTCGGAGAGCTCCTCGTACGAGGCGGCCCGCCCGGTCAGGGTGGACACGATGGGCAGCTGCGGCTCGGAGTACGTCAGCCGACCGGCGATCTGCCCGAACTCGGCGAGCATCGGCTCCATCAGCGGCGAATGGAACGCGTGGCTCACAACGAGCCGCTTGGTCTTCCGCCCGGCCTCCGCGAAGTGCGCGACAACAGCCTCAACGGCGGCTTCCGTACCGGAGACCACGAGCGAGGTCGGCCCGTTGACCGCGGCAATACCGACCCCGTCGGTCAGGACGGCGCGCACTTCCTCCTCGGTGGCCTGGACGGCGGCCATGGCACCACCGGCGGGCAGCGCCTGCATCAGCCGACCGCGCGCAGCCACCAGCAGAGCCGCGTCCTCCAGGGACCACAGACCGGCCACATGGGCAGCAGCCAGCTCACCGATCGAGTGCCCGGCCAGCGCGTCGGCCCGCACTCCCCACGCCTCGACCAGCCGGAACAGCGCCACCTCCACCGCGAACAGCGCAGGCTGCGTGTACTCGGTCCGGTTCAGATCCGCCGGATCCTCATCGAACAGCACGTCCTTCAACGGCCGCTGAAGGTGCACGTCCAGCGCCGCACACACCTCGTCCAGCGCGGCCGCGAAGACGGGGTACTGGGCGTACAGCTCGCGCCCCATCCCGGCCCGCTGGCTGCCCTGCCCCGTGAACAGGAAGCCCAGCCGGCCTCCGGCCGCGGTGCCCCGCAGGGCGCTCTGGCCGTCGATCAGCCGGTCGAGGCCGGCCAGCAGGCCGTCCCGGTCGGCCGCCACGACCGCTGCCCGGTGGGGGAACGGCGTGCGCTGCGTGGCGAGGGCCAGGCCGGCGGACGCGAGGTCCAGTCCGGGCCGTGCGGTGAGGAACTCGCGCAGGCGGGCGGCCTGGTCGAGGACCGCCTCGGGGGTCTTGGCGGAGATCAGCCACGGCACCACCGGCAGGTCGGCGGCCTCCACGGCGTCCGAGGGCGCCTCGGCGGGGGCTTCCTCCACGATGACGTGGGCGTTCGTACCGCTGATGCCGAAGGAGGACACGCCCGCGCGGCGGACCCGCTCCCCCGCCGGCCACGGCCGGGCCTCGGTCAGCAGCGAGACCGCCCCCGCCGCCCAGTCCACGTGGCTGCTCGGCGCGTCCACGTGCAGGGTCATGGGCAGGCTCTCGTGGCGCAGTGCCTGGACCATCTTGATGATGCCGGCGACGCCCGCCGCGGCCTGGGTGTGCCCCAGGTTGGACTTGATGGAGCCGAGCCACAGCGGCTGGTCCTCGGGCCGGTCCTGACCGTACGTGGCGAGCAGGGCCTGCGCCTCGATCGGGTCGCCGAGCCGCGTACCGGTGCCGTGGCCCTCGACGGCGTCCACGTCCGCGGCCGTCAGCCGGGCGCTGGCGAGCGCCTGCCGGATGACGCGCTGCTGCGCCGGCCCGTTGGGCGCGGTGAGCTGGCTGCTGGCGCCGTCCTGGTTGACGGCGGAGCCGCTGACGACGGCCAGCACGCGGTGGCCGTTCTTGCGGGCGTCGGAGAGCTTCTCCAGGACGAGGACACCGACGCCCTCGCCCCAGCCGGTGCCGTCCGCGGCCTCCGCGTACGGCTTGCAGCGGCCGTCCGCAGCCAGACCGCGCTGGCGGCTGAAGTCGATGAAGGTCTCGGGGGTGGCCATGACGGTGACACCGCCGGCCAGGGCCATGGTGCATTCGCCGTTGCGCAGGGCCTGCGCGGCGAGGTGCACGGCCACGAGGGAGGAGGAGCAGGCCGTGTCGACGGTGACGGCCGGGCCCTCGAGCCCGAGGGCGTACGCGACGCGGCCGGAGACGACGCTCGCCGCGCTGCCGTTGCCCAGGAAGGCGCCGAGATCGTCCGGGACGTCGCTCAGCCGGGAGCCGTAGTCGTGGTACATGACGCCGGCGAAGACGCCGAGGTGTGCGCCGCGCACGCTCTGCGGGTCGATGCCCGCGCGCTCCAGGGCCTCCCAGGAGGTCTCGAGGAGCAGGCGCTGCTGCGGGTCGGTGGCGAGGGCCTCGCGCGGGCTGATCCCGAAGAAGCCGGCGTCGAAGTCGGCGGCGCGGTCGAGGAATCCGCCGTGCCGGGAGTACGTCTTGCCGGGCGCGTCCGGGTCGGGGTCGTAGATGCCCTCGGTGTCCCAGCCGCGGTTCTCGGGGAAGGCGGAGACGGCGTCGCGGCCGGCGGCGAGCAGCTCCCACAGTTCGTCGGGGGTGGTGACGTCACCGGGGTAGCGGCAGGCCATGCCGACGATGGCTATGGGTTCGCGTTGCCGGTTTTCCTCTTCGTGCAGTCGGCGCCGGGTTTCCCGCAGCTCTGCGGTCGCCCGCTTGAGGTAGTCGAGGAGCTTCTGTTCGTTCGACTCTGCCGACACGTGGTCCACCTCGCGGAAGAACGGGAGATACGGGAATACGGGAATACGGGAATGCGGAAATGCTGCAATACGGAATGCGGAAAATATCGATCGCTCTGACGAGGCTATTTCGCGCCACGGGGCCGAACCACCCCTGACGACCCCTATCGGACCGGTGTGACCACATGCCGAAGGGCGCGGCAGCACAGGGGCTGCCGCGCCCTTCGCACGGCGGAGCTCGGAAGCTCGGAAGCTCGGGAGAGGTCAGGCCGCGGCCGCGAACAGCCCGGTGAGCGTGGCCCACAGGGAGCCCGGGGTCGCGAACGTCTCCATGGCCAGGGCGTCGTCGGTGAACGTGACCTGGTAGGTGTTCTCCAGCTCGATGAGCAGGTCGACGATGCCGAGGGAGTCGAGCCCGAAATCACGCAGGTCGAGGTCCGCGGCGAATTCGGCGTCGTCGGGCAGGAAGGTCAGGTGCGGCCTGACGATGGGTTCGAAACGGCTGTCCCACAACATGGTGGTTTTCCTTTCTTGCGGCGGCGGCCGCCTCAGTCGCGGGCCAGGACGCACTCGATGACGCTGTGCTCCGTGGAGAGGTTCTTGATGGATCGGACCTCCAGGCCGGCCTTGGCGGCCTGGGCCCGCATGTCGTCCTCGCCGCGGATGCGGGTGCCCTCCTCGCAGACGACCATCTGGAACAGGGAGCGGATGGCGGAGGCGTTGTCGTGGCCCAGCAGCGGCTCGATGACGAAGAGGACCGGCTCGGCGGCGACGCCCTCGGACTCCTCGATCGTGCGGACCATGGCGCGCTGGACGCTCTCCAGGATCTTGCTGCTGCTCTCGGGGCTCCAGTTGTGCAGGACGTTCTTGAGGAAGTACGCGTCCGCGCCGCTGGGGACCTCGGTGAAGAAGTCGGCCTCGGTGAAGGACAGCCGGCCCTGCAGGTCCGCGTCGCCGGACTCGGCGAGGATGCGGGCGCCGCGGGCGGCGACGTCGCCGCGCTCGGCGACGGTGCCGGTGATGTCGGGGTGGGCGGCCAGGATGCCCTTGAGCAGGTGGCCGGTGCCGCCGCCGACGTCGATGACGTGGCTGATGTCGGAGAAGTCGAAGTCGCGGGCGAGTTCGGCGGCGGCCGGGCGGGTGATGTCGGCCATGGCCCGGTCGTAGACCTCGCCGGCCTCCGGGTCGCGGTCCATGTACGCGTAGATGGAGCTGCCGTACTCGGAGCGGGAGGAGGGGGCGCCGGTCTTGACGGTGGTGAGCAGGTCGCGCCACACGTCGTAGTACATCTCGCCGCCCAGCACGCACCAGTAGCGCATGGAGCGCGGGTGGTCGTCGCGCAGTTGCTGCGAGAGCTCGGTGTGGCCGAACGTGCCGTCCTCGTTCTCGTGGAAGACCCCCACTATGCCGAGGACGCGCATCAGGTAGAGCACGCCGTCGGGGTGGGCGTCGGTGAGTTCGGCGATCTCCTCGGCCGTCTTGGGGCCGTCGGCGAGGTGGTCTGCGATGCCGAGTCGGGCGGCGACGCCCAGGGAGCGGGAGATCCATCCCATGCCGGCGAGCTGCAGGAGCTGCATCCTTGTTCCATCTCCTCAGTGAGTGGGGTGGTGCGGTGGGCGGGAGTCGTTGGTGGTCAGCCGCAGTACGGTGCGGTGCTCGAGCACGTCCTGAAGGCTCAGGCGCAGTCCGTGCCTGCGGGCCCGGCCGACGACCTGTGCGGCGCCGAGGCTGGTACCGCCGAGGGCGAAGAAGTCGTCGTCGACTCCGACCTTCGGGGCCTGGGTGAACTGGGCGAACAGGGAGCACAGCAGCTCCTGTTCGGGGGTCTCGGGGGCCCGGTACGCGGTGCGGGCGGTGAACTTCGGCCTGGGCAGCGCGGCGGTGTCGAGCTTGCCGTTGGCGTTCAGCGGCAGCGCGTCCAGGGTGAGGAACGCCGTCGGCACCATGTAGTCGGGCAGGGTCCGGGCGAGGTGCGCCCGCAGCAGGCGCTCGTCGAGTACGTCGATCCCGGCGGCGGGCACCGCGTACGCGACCAGGTGCACCTCCCCGGACGGTTCGCGGTGCACGGTGACGGCGGCGCGGCCCACGTCGGGGTGGCGCAGCAGGGCCGTTTCGATCTCGCCGAGCTCCACGCGGTAGCCGCGGATCTTGATCTGCCCGTCGAGGCGGCCGAGGTACTCCAGGACCCCGTCGTCCCCTTCGCGCACCAGATCGCCGGTGCGGTACATGCGGCTGCCGGGCGGGCCGTACGGGTCGGCGACGAACCGTTCGGCGGTGAGGGCCGGGCGGCCGAGGTAGCCGCGGGCCAGCTGGGTCCCGGCGATGTACAGCTCGCCGGGGGTGCCGGGGGCGACCGGTCGCAGCAGGTCGTCGAGGACGTGCAGGCGGGTGGTGCTGGTGGGGCGGCCGATGGGCACGGCCGTACCGGGGGTGAGGGGGTCCTCGGGGGCCAGGACGTGCACGCAGCAGCCGACGGCGGCCTCGGTGGGCCCGTACTCGTTGATGACGGTGACGCCCGGGTTGCGGCGGCGGAAGGTGTCGACGACCTCGGAGAGCAGCTGCTCGCCGCCGACGACGAGCTGCCCGGTGGGCGCCGCGCCGTCGGGGAGGGTGTCGAGCAGCGCCATGTGCGAGGGGGTGACCTTCAGCAGACTGGCCTGCTGCCCGCCGGGCTCCTCCAGGGCGGCGATGCGGACAGCGCCGCCGTGCAGCAGGGGCGCGTACAGGGTGGTGACGGTCATGTCGAAGGCGACGGAGGAGTGCAGCAGGGCGCTGCCGGCGGCACTCGGGTACAGGGCGCGGGCGTCACCGAGGTAGGCGGCCAGGGCCCGGTGGGTGACCACGACGCCCTTGGGGCGGCCGGTGGAGCCGGAGGTGTAGATGACGTACGCGGGGTGGTCCGCATCCAGCGGCGTACGGCGCTCGCCGTCGGTGACGGGGTGCGCGGGCAGCGCCTCCAGCGCCCGGACGGTGTCCGGATCGTCGAGCAGCACGACCGGAGCCGCGGCACCGAGACCGGCGCCACCGCCGCTCGTGACGAGGAGGGCCGGACGGGAGTCCTCCAGCATGTGCGCGAGACGGTCGCGCGGGTTGTCGAGGTCGACCGGCAGGTACGCCGCGCCGGCCTTGAGGACGGCGAGGAAGGCGACGACGAGCTCCGCGGAGCGCCGCAGCCCGACGGCGACGAGGTCCTCGGGGCCGACGCCCCGCGCGATGAGGTACCGGGCGAGCCGGTCGGCACGCTCGTGGAGCTCCGCGTACGTGAGGACGGCGCCGCCGTGCACGAGGGCGGTGGCCCCGGGCGTCAGACGCGCCTGCACACCGAGCAGCTCGGGCACGAGAACCTCGGGCCCGGCAACGACGGCGTCGACCCGGACGGGGGTACCGGAAGTGACCATGCTCATGAAGGGTTTCACCTGCCCGCGGGCTGTCGGCGGTCGGACGCGATCAGGGCGCCCAGGGCGCGGGCCGCGGCCGGAGCGCGCAGCAGGTCGTCGTGGGGGACGTCGATGCGCAGCTCGCGGCCGACCGGGTGGCGCGGTGCCGCGGTGGTCACCGCGGCCGCCCCGGCCCAGGCGGCGGGGTCGGCGAGGTCGTCGGCAGCCGTCAGGTAGCCGACGAGGGCGCTGAAGGCGCCCGACAGCTCGTCGCGGATGTCGTCGTCGAGGTCGAGGCGCTCGGCGGTGGTGGCGACGGCCTCGGTGAAGGCCTGCTCGAGGACCAGGCCGGTGGCACCGACCCCGCCCGTCCCCTCCGGGCCGCCCTGCTCCTCGAGCCGGTTCCCCACCGCATGGAAGGCGGCCAGTTCCCGCTCGTCGAGCACGGCGGCGAGCGTGCCGCCCACTCCGTGGAAGTTCTTGAACATCCCTTCGCAGGAGGGGAGTTCGGGATCGAGCAGGATCAGCTGCGGCTGCTCCTGCCACGCGCCGATCCGGTCGGCGAGGGCTGCGGCGAAGACCGAACCGGCGCAGTAGCCGGCCACGGCCGCGACGCGGGTGCCCGTCTCCCGCAGCCCTGCCAGCCACCAGTCGAGGTAGGCCCCGCCGGTGCGGGCGACCCCGTCGCCCGGCAGCGGCGGAAGGCTGGCCCACACGGTCAGCGGCGGGTCCAGGAGCGGGGCCAGGTCGGCGAACTGCGCCTGCTCGCGGCCGCTGCCGGTGAAATCGACCACCAGCGTGACCGCGTCGTCCGCGCCATGACTCAGCGCTCTCCACGCTCTCGGGCTCACCGTGATTCCCAATCCTTGCGACGTCAGGAACTTCACTTCACGCTAGGGTCCCGGTCCTGATCTGCGGACCCCTACCGTTCCCGGCCCGACCCCTAACAGCCGACCGGATGCGTTGCGGGGCGGCGTCAGCGCACCCCGGCGACCCCCGCCGACACCCGCTCCCGCAGGACGTCGAGCACTTCCTGGGGCCGATCCGCCAGATAGAAGTGGCCGCCTCCGGGGAAGACCCGCAGCTCGATGCCGGCGCTGGTGTGCTCCTCCCAGGCGCGGGCCTCGGCCAGGGTGGTGGTGGGGTCGCTGTCGCCGACGAGGACGCAGACCGGGGTGTCGATCCGGGTGCCGGGCTCCGCCCGGTAGGTCTCCACGGCCCGGTAGTCGTTGCGGATGGAGGGGATCGCCATCCGCATGATCTCCTCGTTGCCCAGGACCCGGGCATCGGTGCCGCTGAGTCGGCGCAGCTCCTGGATGAGCCCGTCGTCGTCCCGGGTGTGGACCCGGTCGGCCCGTGTCCGGGAGGGGGCACGCCGCGCGGAGGCGAACAGCAGCACCGGCCCGGGCAGCGCAGCGTCCTGAAGCCGACGGGTCACCTCGAAGGCGACGGTGGCGCCCATGCTGTGGCCGAAGAGGTACAGCGGCACGTCCGGTTCGGCGGAGACCAGGGCGGCGAGCTCGGTGAAGATCCGGTCGGCGAGCACGGCAATGCTGTCGATCAGCGGCTCCCCGCGCCGGTCCTGGCGCCCCGGATACTGCACGGCGAGCACGTCGACGCCGGGGGCCAGGGCCTGCGCCACGGGGAAGTAGAAGCTGGCAGATCCCCCGGCATGCGGAAAACAAACCAGCCGCGGAGCCCCGGCATGAGCGTCGCCATAACGACGCAGCCAGACACTGTCGGTGGCGGGACGAGAGGACATGGAAGCCTCCTCAGGCTCGGTCGATTGATAGAAATCCAGCACGCGGCACACGCCCGCCCGCGCAACGCTTTCCGTTCCGGCCCGCCCAGCGCCTGCCGTTCCGGCCCACCGGCGTTTGCCGTTCCAGCCGCGCCGGCGTTTGCCCTTCCAGCCCCGCCGGCGTTTGAGGCGCGGGGGTCCGGGGGCGGAGCCCCCGAAAGGGGTGCAGGGGCGCAGCCCCGCAGCGGGGCCCGGGGGCCGCAGGCCCCGGTTTCGGGAAGGGGCGGGGTGGGGGAACGAACCGGCGCGGGACCAAGTCCCCCGCCCCCACCCCACCCCACCCCACCCCACCGTCTCAACCCCCCGGCAAGGGATCCGGCAGAAACCCGAAGAGCATGGACGTCAGCGCCCACTGCCCACACAACGCATCCAGCTCCGCACCCCCCACCTCAACTCCCAACTCCCGCAGCCCCGCCAGAAGCCTCCGCCCCGCCTCCCCATCAGCAGCCCCCTCCACCCCGGCAGCCACCCCAGGCACAGCCCACCCCCCGGCCGGAGCCGGAGCCAGGGCCGCAGCGGGCTCCAGATCCAGAGCGGGGGCCGGACCCCGGCGCGGCCGCCGCACATGCCACCCACTACGCCGCTGATACGCATCGGCGAGCCCGGCCAACGCGAAGTCACTCCCCGGCAACCCCGCCAACTGCAGCGACACCGGCAACCCGCCCTCAAAGCCCATCGGCAACGCAATGGCGGGGAATCCCACCCCGCTCCACAGCCCCGGCAGCCAGGAGATCGCCCCCAGCCCCTCGACGTCGTCGTACCGCGGCGCGACTCCGGGCCAGGCAGGCGTGGCCACGGCGGCGAGCCCGGCGAACCTCCGCCGCATGCCGGCCGCCGCCCAGGCCCGCACCCGCTGCGCCCTCACGTACGTGGAGGCGCTGATCAACCCGCCCAGCACGACGGTCCGGCGGAACGGCCGCCCGTACTGCGCCCAGCGCCCCGCGAGGGCCGCCTGGTGCACCTCGTACGCCTCGGCGAGCAGGGTGATGACCTGCGCGGCGAACAGCGGATACAGCTCGGGCAGCTCCACGGGCACCAGTTCGGCTCCCAGCCCCCGCAGCTCCTCCAGGGCGCCGTCGAAGGCGGTACCGCAGCCCTCCGAGAGCTGTCCGGATTCGGCAAGGGCCCGCTCGGGCACACCGATGCGCACCGGCCCCGCCGGATCCTGCCACGTCAGACCACCCGGCTCCCGCCCGGCCAGCACGGCCAGCGTCTCGGCCCCTTCCCGCACGCTCCGCGACAGCGTCCCGACGGTGTCCAGACTCCGGGCCAGCGGCAGAACGCCGTCCACCGGCACCAGCCCGGGCGTCGGCTTGATCCCGGTCACCCCGCACAGGGCGGCCGGGATGCGGATGCTGCCGCCGGTGTCCGTTCCCAGGCCCACGTCGAAGAGCCCGTCCGGCAGCCCCGCCGCGCTGCCGCTGCTGGAGCCGCCGGGATAGCGGTCGGGGTCCCACGGGTTGCGCGGCACCACCAGGCCGAGCTCCGGGTCGGGCCGCCCGAGGGCGTGCTCCGCCAGGGTGGTGGAGCCGACGACGACCGCCCCGGCCCGGCGCAGCCGTGCGACGAGGGGGGCGTCGGCTCCGGCGTACCAGGCCGGGTCGTTGACGCGGGAGTGCCCGGTGACGGGGGCTTCGCGGGTGGCTATCAGGTCCTTGACGGCGACCGCGAGCCCGTGCAGCGGGCCGGTGTCCTCACCGGCCGCCGCGGCGGCGTCCAGCCGGGCCGCGGCCTCGGCGGCCTCGTCCTCGTAGCGCCGGTTGAACACCCCCAGCACGGGGTCGAGCAGGTCCGTCCGGGCCCGCCGGCTCGCGATGCGGCTGCTGACGTCGGCCATGGCGCTCCCTGAGCAGTAGACGGAAGAAGAGCAGGACAAAAGCCCCGTGGACCGGAACGGATGGGGACGTCCCGGACCATGCGGCCCGAGCGTAGGCAGCACCGGCCCACCGCAGTCCCCCTGCCTCAACCCCTATCCGCACCCGGCCGGCACCCGGCCGGCACCCGGCCGGCGCCCGCCCCGGCAACCCATGCCCCCGACACCCTCCCCTTCGCCCTCCGACCAGCGCCGACATCGCAGGTCCGGCCCCCGGGCGCAACCCGTAACTATCTGCCGTGCAGCTTCCTGTCACCGGTCTGCGCTGGCAAGAAGCGGACACGGCTTTGCACGCTTGGACCTGCAAGAGGCCCGGGCCCGGGGGCTGGTGACCGGCGGCCCGGGCGTACCCGGCCGCGGCGCCGGGGGACCGCCTGCCGCCGCACGACGTCGCCGGCCCGAGGAGAACACCATGACGGTCGAGTCCACGACCACCGCCCTCCAGAGCGGACCGGCCGCCCCGCCCGGAACGGGCACCGCCGAGACGACAGAACTGGGCCACGGCACGGCCGTACGCCACCTCATCCACTGCCCGCCGTCATGGGACCGGTACCTGCTGGAGGCACCCGGCAGCAGCGAAGAGCACTTCGTCCTGGCCGGGGACCTTCCGACCGCGCACCCGCTGTTCAACGACGGCCCGGGCCTCCTCCACGACCCCCAGCTGCTGACCGAGACGCTCCGCGAGGTCGGCGAGTTCGTCGGCCACCAGTACTTCGGCGTGCCCCAGGACCGGCCCGGCCTCTTCCACCGCTTCGCCCTCGACCTCACCGGCACCGCCCCCTGGCGCACGGTCCCGGCCGCGGGTCCGGGCCCCTCCCGCCACCGCGCACGCCTCCTGACCCGCCTGGCGGTCCGCCCGACGCACAGCCTGGCGGGGGTCCCCCGCGGGCTGGAGTTCCGCCTCGAGGCCGCCATCGACGACGTGCTGTGCGCGACCGGCACCGCGGGCCTGGTCTTCCTGACCCCGGCGCTGCACCGCAGCCACATCGACCAGAGCCGGCGCGCCCTGCGGGCCGCCCCCGCCGAGGGGGCCCCGTACGGGGAGAGCGCGTGGCCGGTGCCAGCCGCCGAGGTGGGCCGGCGCAGCGAGGCCAACGTGGTGGTGCGCGAGGACCTCAGCGCGCCCGCCGCACCGGACCGGCTGTCCACCTGGATCGTGCCGCAGCCCGACCGCCCGCTGTTCGCCGGCCCGAACCGGCTCGACACCAAGGCCCACGGCGGGGGCCGACCCGCAGCCCGAAACGGAGGCCGGAGCGCCGCAGCCGAAAGGGAAGGCGAAGGGAAGCCGGAAGTGGGCGGCCTCTCCGCCCTGCTCCTCCTCGAAGGCATGCGCCAGAGCGCCCTGCTGGCCGCCGCACGCAGCGGCGCCGTGGACGTGGACCGGGCGGTCCTGGGCTCCTTCGACGTGCGCCTGACCGGCTACGCGGCGGACGACCTGCCGCTGCGCTGCACGGTGGTGTCCGGCCCGGGGGCTCACCGGCGCGAGAGAGAGGCGGCGCTGACGGTGACGCAGAACGGCCGCCCGGTCGCGGACGCCCGCGCCCGCGTGGTCCAGGACCAGGACTCCTAGGGACTAGGGAACGGCCTCTCTGATGGAATTCGGGCTCCTCGGTCCGGTGGAACTCACCGGCGAGGCCCCCGGGGTGAGCCATGCCCCGCGGGCGGCGAAGCTACGGGTGGTACTGGCGGCACTGCTGATGCGCGCCGGCGAGGTGGTCTCCGCGGGCACGCTGATCGACGAGCTGTGGCCGACGGACCCGCCGCGCACCGCGACCACCACCCTCCAGGTGTACGTGTCCCAGCTGCGCAAGGTGCTGCGGGCGGCCGACCCCGACCACGGCCCGGGCACCCTGCTCACCCGGCCGCCCGGCTACACCCTGCAGCTGGGACAGGGCCGCCTGGACGTGACCGAGTTCGAGCGGCTGCATGCCCGCGGGCGCGCCGCCGAGGCCGCCGGCGACCACGCCCGCGCCGCCGGACTCCACCGCCGGGCCCTGGGCCTGTGGCGCGGCCCCCTGGCCGCCGACACCCCGCACGGTCCCCTGCTGGAGGCGGCCGCGGTCCGGCTGGCCGAGACCCGGGCGGCGGCCCTGGACGCCCGGCTGCGGGCGGAACTGGCGCTGGGCCGCCACCACGAACTGGTCGGGGAGCTCGGCGAACTGGCCGCGGAACAGCCGCTGCGCGAGGAACTCCACGGACAGCTGATGCTGGCCCTGTACCGCTGCGGCCGCCAGGCCGAGGCCCTGGAGGCCTACGCCCGGCTGCGCCGCACCCTGGTCACGGACCTGGCCATCGAACCGGGCCCGCCCCTCCAGCACCTCCACCACCGCATCCTCACGGCCGACCCGGCCCTCCTGGCCGTCGCGCCGACCGAGACCCTCCCCTCACCGGCCGAAACCGCGCCCGAGCCCGCGCCCCGGACCGGACCCGAGCACCTCACGAGGGCGAGCGACACGCTGCCCCGAGCCGTCCTCGCCGCCGGGCCGGCACCCGCCGCCCACGACCTTCCCGGCTGGGCGACCGCCGCCGGGCCGGCGGAGCCGGCCCCCGCACCGTACCCCGCCCCCGCCTGGGCGGGCCTGGGCCCGTGGCGGGCCGCGGAGCCCGGAACCGCCGCGCTCGTCGGGGCGGTTGCCGAGGCGTACGCGGCCGGCCTGTGGCCCAGCGTCGTACGGCTCGCCGATGCCCTGACCGCGCCGGTGGAAGCGGGCGCGGCCTGGCCGGAGTGGGCCCGTACCCACACCCTGGCCCTGGACGCGGCCCGCCGCAGCGGCGACCGCCCCGCCGAGGCCCGGATGCTCCGCTCCCTCGGCGACCTCGCCTGGCAGCAGGGCCGTTCGGCCACGGCCCGCACGCACTACGAGCAGGCGCTGCTGACCGCCCACCACTGCGGCGCGTACGAGGAGCACGGCCGGGCCCTGGCCTCCCTGGCCGACCTGCACCTGGACGAGGGCTCCCACGCCCGGGCCCGCGAACTCCTGGACCAGGCCCTGGCCCAGTGCCCCGGCCCCGGCCGGGCCCGCTTCGACGCACTGCGCGCCACCGCCCTCCTGGCCTTGGACGAGGGCGACGCCGAGACCTCCGCCCGCTGCTTCGAGCAGGCCCGCCAGGTGGCCCGGACGCTGGGCGAGCAACGCCTGGAGGCCTACGCCCGCCGGGCGGGCCGCGCCGCGGCCGAGGGCGGCGGCCCCCACCGCGAGGTCCGCCCGGGCGTCTGGCGCCTCCGCATCCCCCAACCCCACCGCCCCCGCGCGACCCTGTAACAACCCCCCGAAACAGTCCCGGCAACGCAACCCCACCGGGCGCAGCCAACCCAGCCCGCCCGGCGCTTGAGCGCTGTGGCCCCCAGCGGTAGCTGGGAGAGGGTCCGGGCGCAGCAAACCCAGCCCGCGCGGCGCTTGAGCGCTGGGGGTCCCCCAGCGGTAGCTGGGAGAGGGTCCGGGCGGAGCAAACCCAGCCCGCGCGGCGTTTGAGCGCTGGGGCCCCAGCGGTAGCTGGGGGAGGGTCCGGGCGGAGCAAACCCAGCCCGCGCGGCGCTTGAGCGCTGGGGCCCCCAGCGGTAGCTGGGGGAGGGTCCGGGCGGAGCCCGGGAAACGGTGAAAGGGCGGGTAGGGGACGAGCCCCGCAGGGCCCGGGCCCCCGGCCCGGACATCGACCCCGCCCGGCCCCCGCCAAGGCACGGCTACGGCCCGGCTTTACCGCCCCTTCAGCACCACCGGCGACGGTGGCGGGGCCCGTGCCCGGCCGCATCCCGCGGGCGCGCCCCGCGACGTACCCACGGCACGGGCCGGAACCGAGAGCACAGGGGGCCCGATGACGGCGCACACCTTCCACCCGGCGACGGCGACGGCGACGGCGACGGCGACGGCGACAACACCACCGCCCACCCCCGCCACGACCCCGAGCCCCCTCCCTCCCGCCCCCACCCTGATCGGCCGAGAAGCCGACGCCCGGGCCCTGACCGCACGCCTGGCCGCCGGCCGCCTGCTCACCGTGACCGGCCCCGGCGGCATCGGCAAGAGCGCCCTGGCCGCCTCCCTCCTGCCCGACCTGACCGAACGCTTCGGCACGGTCACGTACGCGGACCTCTCCGAGGCGGCCTCATCCGCGCAGGCGGCCGCCCTGGTCCACCAGGCCGCCACCGCCCACGGCCCGGGCGGCCTGCTCGTCCTGGACGACTGCCGGGCCACGGGCCCCGAACTCGCCCGCGCCCTCACCCAAACCCTCTCCCCCACCCCCACCCCCACCCCCACCCCCGCCCTGAGCCCCCCGGCCGTCCTCCTCACCTCCCGCCACCCCCTCCGCACGGCGACCGAACAGCTCCTCGCCCTGGGCCCCTTGGCGGTGCCTCCGCCGCCCCCGTACCCGCAGGCCCCCCACCCCCCGGAGCTCGAACGGTTCGCCTCCGTCGCCCTGCTCGTGGCCCGGGCCGCCCAGGCCCGCGCCGGCTTCGCGCTGACCGAGGAGAACGCCGCGGCCGTGGCCGGCCTGTGCACCCTGCTGGAGGGGCTGCCGCTCGCGCTGGTCCTGGCCGCCGACCGGCTGCGCCTGTTCACCCCGCAGGTGCTGCTGGCCCGCCTCTCCCAGGGCGGCGCCGCGTTGACCGGCCTCGCGGGCGGGCCGGCCGACGCCCCCGCCCGGCACCGCTCGCTGGCGGCCCTGGCCGCCTCCCAGGTGGCCGACGCGCCGCCCGAGGCCCGGCGCACACTGGAACGCCTCTCCGTGTTCGCCCCCGGCTTCGGCATGGCCACGGCCGACCGCGCCCTGCGCGCACGCGCCCCGCGGGGCTCCCGTACCGAGGAGCCGCACCTCGACTCCCTCAACTCCCTCGACTCCCTTGACTCCCTTGACGCCTTGCTCGACGGCCTCCTCGACGCCCACCTGGTCACGGCTGGCTCCGACACCCCCGAGCCGCACCTCACCGTCCCCGAACCGGTCCGCTCCCACCTGCGCGGAGAACTCGCCCGCGACGGCCGCCTGGAGGAGGCCCAGGACCGCCACGCCGACGCCTACCACCAGCTCGTCCTGGCCGCCGAACCCCGCCTCGCCGGACCGGAGGAGGGCCGCTGGCTGCGCATCCTGGCCGCCGAGCACGCCAACACCCTCACCGCCCTGGACCGCTTGGAGGCCCGAGGCGACCGGGAGGCGGCCGCCTCGATGCTCCTCGCCCTGCGCACGCCCTGGCTGGTCCACGGCCACCTCGCCGAGGGGGTGCGCCGCTGTGAGCGCCTGCTCGCCGAGCAGCCCGGCCGGCCCGCGCCCGCCGAGTCCGTACAGGCCCGGCTGATCGACCTCTCGGCCTCCTTCACCCTCGCCCTGGGCGATGCGGACCTCGCGGTACGGCGCCACCGGCGCGCCCTGGCCCTGTGCAAGCGGCTCGGCGACCGCCGCCAGAGTGCGCTGGTGACGGCCCGGCTGGGCACGGCCCTGCTGGCCCTGCCCGACGCGGAGGCCGCGGAGGCGGCGCTGCGGCCCGCGCTCACGGCGCTGGAGTCGCTGGGCGCCACGGCCCCGGCCGCCGAGGCCGCGACCGCCCTGGCCCGCGCCCTGCGCCGCACCGGCCGCACCCGCAAGGCCGCCGAACTGCGCGAACAGGCCTTGGACTCCCACCGTCGCATCCGGGCCACCCGGGGCTTGGCGGAGGCCCTGACGGAAACGGCAGAAGCAGCAGAAGCAACGGGCGCCACGGAAGCGACAGAAGCCCAGGCACAGGCACAGGCACAGGCACAGGCACCGGCACCGGCACCGGCACCGGCACCAACAGAAGCGACGCAACCGGGCGCCGACGGCGACGACCTGACCGCCCTCAAGTCCCTGCGCGAAGCCCTCTCCCTCTACGCAGAGCTCGGCGAACGCACCCGCCTGCCGGCCGTACTGGAGGCGTACACCCTGACGCTGCTGCGCACGGCCCCCACCGCTCAGCCCCTCGCCCTGCGCCTGCTCGCCGCGGCCGAGTCGCTGCGCGGACGGCTCGGCTCGGCCGCGGAGCCGGCGCACCGCGCCCGCGTCGCCGAGGCCCTGACCGGCCTGCGGGCGCGGATGCACCCGGCCGCCGCGGCGGTGGCCTGGGCGGAGGGCCTGCGCCTGGACCCGGCCGGCGCGGTGGACGAGGCCCTGGCCCAGCCCCTCCCGACCCGCGCAGCGGCCCCCGGCCCCGCGGTTCCGGTGGCCCAGCCGCTGACGGGCCGCCAGGTCCAGGTGGCCATGCTGGTCGCCGAGGGCCTGACGAACCGCCAGATCGCCGAGCGCCTGAAGATCTCGGAGTGGACGGTCGTCAACCACGTCCGCCAGATCATGCGCCGCCTGGGCTGCGCGTCCCGCGTCCAGGTGGCCTGGGCGGTGGGCCGATGGTCATGACGACCGGACCGGCCGCCACCGACGGTCCGCCGCCCGCCGGCCTCTGGGGTACGGCGGACTCGGCGGGTCCGCCGCCCGCCGTCGCCGAGGCGTGGCGATCGGCGGGCTGGTGGCGCACCGGGACCTTCCTCGACGACCTGTACCGCACCGCCGCTGCCGACGGCACCCGCACCGCCCTGATCGCCGACCGCGCGCACCACCCGGCCGACCTGCGGCTGCGCCGCCTGAGCTACGCCCAACTGGCCACGTACGTGGACCGGTACGCCGCCGCGCTGCGCTCGCTCGGCCTGCGTGCCGGGGACCCGGTCGCCTACCAGCTGCCCAGCTGGTGGGAGGCGGCCGCGCTCACCCTGGCCGTCTGGCGCATCGGGGCGGTGGCGGTGCCCGTGCTGCCCGTCGTACGGGCCGGGGGGCTGGAGCGGATCCTGGCCGCCACCCAGGCCCGCCTGTGCGTGGTCCCGGACGTGTGGGAGGGCCACGCCCACGCCGAGGTCCTGGACGGCCTGGCCCCGCGCCTGCCCTGGCTCCGCCGCAGGGCGGTCCTGCGCACCACCCCCGGCGGCCCCGGCCGGGCCTCCGGCCACGCCCCCGCCCCGGGCACCCTCGACTTCGACGCCTACTTCACCCGCACCCCCCACGAGCGCGGCCCGCACGCCTGCCCGCCCGGCCTGCCCGGCGCCCGGCCCGGTGACCCCGCCCTCCTCATCACGGTCATGGCCCTGGGCGAGCGGTTCCGCGCCGTGCTCCACTCCCCCGACACCCTCTACGCCCCGCTGGCCGCGGCCCGTACCCTGCCCGGTCCGGTACCCCGGCCTGGCGAGGTGTTCTTCTCCGCCCTGCCGTTCACCTCGCTCGCCTCCCTGGCCCACTCCCTCTGCTGGCCGCTCGCGCTCGGCGGCACCGCCGTCCTGCAGGACGTCTGGGACCCGAACCGGTACCTCGACCTGCTCGCCGAGGCGGGGGTGAACCAGGCGTACGCCTCCCCGGCCCAGTGGGCCGAAGTCCTGACGGCCCACGGCACCCGCGCCACCCCCGAACCGGCCGCCCCGCCCGCCCTGCGCCTGCTCCTCTCCGGCGGCCGCACCCCCACCCCGCCGGAGCTGCTCGCCGCCCTGCCCGAGGCGCTCGGCGCGCCCGTGCGCTCCCTGTGGGGCGCGCCCGAGGTAGCCCTCGGCACCCTGGGCGGGGTGGGCGACCCCACCGAAGGCGCCCCGCTGCCCGGCCTGGAGCTGGACTCCCGCGACGGGGGTGAGCTGTGGGTGCGCGGGCCGGCCGTGGCCCACGCCGTGTGGCCGTTCGGCGCCGACCGGGCCGTCCTGCCCTGGCAGCAGGACGGGGGCTGGCTCGCCACCGGCGACCGCGGCGATGCCGCCCGTGCCCGCGTCACCGGCCGCGCCGGACACCGCACCGGTGCCGCGTTCCTCGTACCCGTGGCCGAACTGGAGGAGGCGCTGGCCGCGCATCCCGGCGTACGGGAGGCGGCCGTCGTGGAGTACGGGGACCCCGAACACGGCGAACTGCCCTGCGCGGTGGTCGTACCGGCCGTCGAGGCGGAGTCGCCGGGCCTGGTGGAGCTACGGGAGTGGCTGGCCGGTGCGGGGCTGGCCCCCGCCGCGCTGCCGACCCGCCTGGAGCTGGTGGGCTCCCTCCCCCGGGCGGAGGACGGCACCCTGCGCAAGGACGCCCTGCGCGCCTGGCTCTCGGGCCTCCGCCCGGGCGAGCCCCGGACGGCACCGAAGTGAGCTTGCGGGGCACAACCCGCCACGCCGCCCCGGCCCCTCAGTCCGCCGCCCCGGCCGGCTCCGCCGCCCGCCCGCCGCAGAAGACCTCGTTGACGAGCCGTTGCTGCGCCCGGGCGAACAGCGCCCCCGCCTCCTCGAACTCCAGCCGGGCGTCGCCGGTGGTCAGCGACGCGGTCAGGGTCGTGGCGCCGTCGGGGGTGCTGTACATCAGCGCCGCCCAGCCCCACATCCCGCCGTTGTGGGTGAAGACGGTGCCGCCGCACTCCGTCTCCTGGACGAACAGCCCGAGGCCGTAGCCGAACTTCGGGTGCGGCGTGCGCATCTCGGCCAGCAGCGGGGGCGGCAGGAGCCTGCCGCCCATGAGGGCGGAGAAGAAGGTGTGCAGGTCCCGGGTGGTCGAGATCATGTCACCGGCGGCGGAGATCCAGGAGGGGTTCGCGCGGGTGACGTCGACCGTCTTCCACCGGCCGGCGTCGCGGTAGGTGTAGTACCCGTGGGCGTGCGGCTCGGGCACCTCCGGCGAGGCGTCCGGCACCAGCGTGCCCGTCAGGCCGAGCGGACCCAGGATCCGCCGCTGCATCTCCTCGGCGAACGGCCGGCCGGCGGCCTTCTCGACCAGCAGCCTGGCCAGCACGTAATTGGTGTTGGAGTAGCTCCAGTCCGCCCCCGGCTCGAACCGCGCCGGCTTGGCCAGCGCGAGGCGTACGAGCTCCTCGGGCCGGTAGGTGCGCAGCAGGTCGTCCACCCACTCCTGGCCCTGCCAGGCGATGCCGGGCGCGGTCGTCCCGTCCTCGTAGTACTCGCCGGTGAAGTTGAACAGCCCGCTGGTGTGCTGCAGCAGCATCCGCACCGTGATCCGCCGGTCCAGGCCGAATGCGGGCAGGTGGTCGTCCACCGGGCTGTCCAGCCCGATCGCGCCGTCGGCGACCAGTTGCAGCACCAGGGTCGCGGTGAAGGTCTTGGTGTTGCTGCCGATCCGGAAGTGCCCGTCGGTCGGCGGCGCGGCGGTCTCGCCCAGCTCGCGCACCCCGGCGCTGCCGACCCATTCGCCCTGCCGGTCGTTGACGCGCAGCTGCACCCCGGCCCAGCCGGAATCGACGAGCTCCTCGATGGTCTTCTGCAGCTCCGGACGGAGGGACATGGTGGTGTGCTCCTTCATATCTGCCATGAGCGTCGGTCGAGGGGCGAGCGGGAGGGTCAGAGGCTGCGGGCGGTGATGTCGCCGTAGGCCGTGGTGGCGCGGATGGTCAGGGCGGCGGAGGAGCCGTCGGTGTTCCGGAGCGCGTTGTGGACGCGGCCGTAGGAGGTGCCGGCGTCGAGGGTGGCGCTGACTCCGGGCGCGGCGCCGACGGAGATGCCGCCGTGCTGGGTGCGGAGTTCCACCGTGCCGCGTACGGCTTCGGCGATGTGGAGGTCGCCCTTCTGGGTGGTGATCTCCGCGGCGCCGCCCAGGCGGCCGATGGTGATGTCGCCGGCCTGGAGGGTGAGGCGGGCCCCCGCGGTCTCTTCGAGCTCGACGGTGGCCTGGGCCGCGTCGAGGGCGACGTCGCCGAGGCGTCCGACGCCGTGGAGTTCGGCGAGGGCGGCCTTGGCCTCGATCCGGGAATCGGCGGGCACTCGGACGGCGACCTCGACGGATCCGGAGTCGCCCAGGATCCGGTTCTTCGCCGCGGGGGCCGCGATGCGCAGGACGCCGTCGGCGAAGGTGACCTCGATCTGCTCGGCGGCCTTGACGTCGCGGCTCTTGGACGCGTCGGCGGGCCGCACCTCGACCGTGGCGTCGCCCCCCTCAACGGCGACGAGCCGGATACGGCCCGCGGGGATGTCGAGGACGGCGGTGACCGGGGCGGCGGTGGCGAACTTCTGCATGGTGGTGCGCTCCTTCGTCTGCGGTGCGGGCCCTTGCGGCCCGCTGTTTCCGACAGAAGAAACGCTACGTTGCGTTCAAAGAACCGGCAACGCTCAAGTTGCATGTGAAGGCGAAAAGCCCAGCTCGGGCCACCAAAATCATTGCAATGGGTGCAGATCTAACGCAACGAAACCTGCTATTGCATTGCAATGAGAAGGAGTGAACGCCACGGGTGCACGATGTCGGGCCCCTCAGCCCGCCGTCACCCGCCCCGCGAAGGCCGCCAGTTCCTCGCGCCACTCCGGGGCCAGCCCGCTGCGCGCCGCGATCCGGCCGGCGCGTTCCGTCAGGTCGCGGATGATCTCCTCGGCCACCGCCCGCTCGCGGTCCTCCAGGAGCACCTCGCGCAGCAGCTCCGCCTCCCAGTCGTACTCCGGCCCCCCGGACAGGAACCCGCGCATCCGCCACGCGGCGTGCAGCGGCAGCGCGTAGTCCGCGTACGTGTCGGCCAGGTCCGGGCGCCCCGCGAGGTGGGCGCCGAGCAGCAGCGGATGGCGCAGGGCGTACCAGCCGGCCGCGCAGCCGTCGGTGCAGCCGGCGATGCACTGCCCGGGCCAGGGGTCCTCCAGGTACGCCGCGGCCGTGGCCTCGTGCGTGTACAGGCCGAGGGCGCGCTCGGTGCGCAGCTCCTCCCACAGCCGTACCGCCTCCGGCGGCAGGCCGCGCGCCAGCCGGTCGGCCCAGGCCAGGGCGAGGTCGCCGCCCAGCGTGGCCGCGCACTCGCCGAAGCGGCGCGACTCGCCGGCCCAGCCGTTGCGCTCGTGGTCCCCGGCGTGCCGGACGTGCAGGGCGGGCAGACCCCGGCGCAGGGCCGCGTCGTCGTAGACGTCGGCGCGCACGAGGGTGCAGGTGTCCAGGAGTTCGAGCGCGGCGGCCGCATCGACGGCCGCATCGGCCCCGGGCCCCTCCGGGCTGCCGCCCGCCGCGAGGTACCCGGTGAGCAGCACCTGCGGCCGAACCCGGCCGTCGCCCGCACTGACCAGCTCGGCCAGCGACTCGATCAGCACGGCGGCCCGCAGCTCGCCGGTGCGGCGCCGGTATTCGTCGTTCAGGAGGGTGTGCAGCCGGTCCTCGACCTTCTCCAGCAGCTCCGCCCGCGCCCGGGCGGGTGCCACGACGGCGGTGGGTGCGGAGCGGGTCGTCGGGTGAGTCATGGGGTGCGGCCTCCCGGATCGGCGGTGTACGCCTGAACCTGCCGGACCGCAGGCGCCCGCTCAACCCCGGGCCGGCCCACGGCCCACCCCGGCCCGTCGCCGGCCGCCCGGACTGCCAGGCACTTGCCATCGGGGCCGCCCGACGCGGCGCTCTTGCCATACGCCTGCCATACGCCCGCCAAGGGGCCGCCATGGGGCCGCCACGGGCCGACCTGCCCCGCGCCGCCCCACCCGCCATACACCCGCCGTACGCCGCCGGAGACCCGCCCTCAGCCCCGCACATCTGCGGCTTTAGCGGCAGGCCCGTCAATGAGCCCGCTGTCCGCTGTCCCTCTCACTCGTGGAGACCACATGTCGAACATGTCGAACAACAACGCCAACAACAGCGCGAACAACAGCAACAACAACGCCTCGAACAACAACTCCCTGGCCGTGAACGAGAACACCGACTACACGGCCAACGAGATGCACGCCCCGCGCCTGCAGAGCGTGGTCCCGGCCGACCTCGAGGCGATCATGAACGACATCAACAACAGCAACACCAACAAGAACAACAACATCAGCAACAACGTGATGTCGAACAACAACACCATGAACAACAACAACCCCAACGCGTAACCGGTGATGAGGCAGCGGGGCCGGGAAGTGCTGTCCGCGCCCCGCCCTGCCCACCGCCCTGCCCACCGCCCTGCCCCCCGCCCCCCGCACCTGTCCGGCGACGCCCGCGCCATCGCCGCGTACCGCGACCAGCGGCGCCGGCTCCAGAAGGAAGCCGTCCTGGGCCACGGCGAGCTGATCGAAGCCCTGCTCGCCCACCGCCGCACCCGCCTGGCCGAACTGCGCCGCAGCACCTGGGTGCGCCGCCTGTTCGACTCCACCCACCGGCAGGTCCGCCAGGTCCTGGCCCACCCCGCCTACGCGGGGATCCTGCCGCTGCGCCGCGACATGCTGGTCTGCCTGGCCGAACTGGCCCTGCCGCTGCCCGCGGACGCGGTGATCCTGTCCCACCCCACCCACGCGCCGGCCGCCGAGATCCTGCCCCGCCTGCCGCAGCTGCGCCGGCGCCGGTCCCTGGTCGAGCGGATCCTGGACGAGTCCGACCTGACGCTGCCGGGCACCCCGTTCCGTACCGTCGGGGAACCGCGGTGCGCCGTCATCCTCGGCGGCGACGCCCCCACCGTCGAGGCACTGGCCGGCGTCGCGCACGAACTGGGCCACTGCCTGTACGAGCGCACCCGCCCCGGCACCGGCATCCGCACCCAGCTGGCCTCCGAGCGCCTGGCGCACCGGCTGGAGGAGCAGCTCGTCGCCGCCTACCTGGCCGAGCACGGCAGCCCCGAGGAGGGCCGGGCCTGGTGGGCCTACCAGCGCCGGGTGGACTCCTTCAACCTCTACTTCTTCGAGCTGGAACGCGCCCTGCTGTACGGGGAGCCCGCCGCGGTCCCGGAGCTGATGCCCGAGTCCGCGACGAGCTTCCGCGAGTCGCTGTTCATCGTCCCCGGCTGCCAGGCCGTGTACGCCCGCGCCTCCCTGGCCCGCCTCGCGGCCCCGGCCGCCGCCTAGTTCCCGCCGCCCTCCCGCAGCCGGGCGGGCCGCATGTCGGTCCACTCGCGCTCGATGTGGTCGAGCACCGCCTGCCGGCTGTCCGCGGGCCGGTCCACCCGCCAGCCCGCCGGGACCTCCGCCCCCGCGGGCCACACCGCGTACTGGCCCTCGCCGTTGACCAGCGCGAGGTACTGCGCCGCGTCGTCCTCGAACGGCTGCGTCATCGCTTCGTTCCTCCTTCTCGTGGGTTCGTCTCGTTCATCGGCCCGCGTCCGCGGTTCACGCGAGCTCGTGCGCGGCCATCAGCTGCAGGTCGGCCGGCAGGTCCTGGCGCCGCGTGATGTTGAGCTTGCGGTACACGCGGGTCAGGTGCTGCTCGACCGTGCTCACCGTGATGTAGAGCTTCAGGGCGATCTCCCGGTTGGTGTGCCCGTGCACCGCGAGCATCGCCACCCGCTTCTCGGAGTCGCTGAGCCGGTCGCCGAGTTCGGTGTACGCCACCCGCGGCCCGGCCGCCTCCGCCTCCGGCACGGCCGGCGCCGGCGCGGGCACGTGCCCGGGCAGGATCCGCTCCTGGAGCGCGTCGGCCCCGCAGGCCTTGGCCAGGTGCCAGGCCCGCCGGTTGACCATGTTGGCCCGGCCCGGCTCCCCGGCCTCCTTCAGCACCCGGCCCAGGTCGGCCATCGCACGGGCCAGCTCCAGCCGGTCGCCGGAGCGGCGCAGCTCGTCCACGGCCCGCCGCAGCACCGCCTGGCGTTCGCCCGGCGCGCCCGTCCACGCCTTCAGGCGCAGCGAGACGCCCGCCGTCCACGGGTGGGCGGCATCCGCGTGCTCGAGCTGTTCGGCGACCATCCGGGCCGCCTGGCGCACCTCGCCGAGCTGGAGCAGCGCCTCCGCCGCGCCGGTGCGCCACGGCAGCAGCAGCGGGCGGTCCAGGCCCCAGTGACGGACCGCCTTGCCGATGTCCAGGAAGTCGCACAGCGCCGCGTGGTAGCGGTTCGTGGCCAGGTGGTGCAGCCCGGTCGCCTGGAGCCGGCCCAGCTCCTGCACCGTGCCCGGCAGGGTCTGCGGCAGCGGCCGGGCCAGCTCCCGCGCGGCCTCGTCGGGGCGGCCCATGGCGGTGTACGCGCGGGCGAGCAGCGCCGAAGCCCAGGTCCCGGTCAGCGAGCCCTGCTCCCCCGCCGCCTGCCCGCGCACCAGCCCGGCCTGTTCGGCCGCGCCCGCCAGGTCGCCCTGACGCAGCAGCGCCTCGGTGCGCAGCAGCGCGAACTCCGCCCGCCAGCCCGGCGCGCCCTGGCGCAGCGCCTGCTCGGCGTACGTCTGGGTCCAGGGCAGCGCCCGCAGCGGCCCGTCCAAGTACAGCAGGGCCCGTACGGCCTGCAGCACCGGCGCGAGCGTCGCCTGCGACAGGGCGGTGCCGCGCAGGAACAGCTCGGCCCGGTTCGCGGCGCCGCCGTGCCGGTTGTACCCGGGGACGCCCCAGAACGCGGCCGCCTCGCCGAGGCCGCTGCCGGGCCGGCCGCGGCGGGCCGTACGGTCCGCGAGGGCGGCCGCCGAGCCGCCCGAGCCGCGCCCCGCGACTGCGGCCGCAGTCGCGGCGGCTGCCGGTGCAGCAGTCGGCACGGCGGCCGGCAGCGCGCCGTCGGCGCCATCGGGGGCGTTCCAGCGCGGGAAGGCGAACAGTCCGTCCAGCGGCGCCTGCAGGGCGGCGTCCCGCATGCCGACGACACCCGCCGCAGCACCGGGCTGCCCGGCGGCGTACACGGCGTCCAGCGCGAGAGCCGCCTCCTCGACCCGCCCCTGCACCACCAGCAGCCGCCCCAGCCGGGCCGCTCCCGCGGCGTCGAGCGTGCCGGCCCTCAGCGCCTCGACCGGACCCTGCAGGGCCGCCTCCGCCGCGGCCGGATCCACCCGGGCACCCGCCACGGCCAGCGCGGCGGCCAGCTCCGCCCGGGCCGCACCGCTGCTGCCCGGCGCACCGAGCGCCAGCTCCAGGACCCGTACGGCCCCGGCGGCGTCCCCGCCGGCCAGCAGCTCGTCCGCGGCGGTGCGCAGCACGCCCGGCGCCCACTCCTCGCCGGCGTGCCCGGCGGCCAGCAGCTGCCCGGCGACCTCGGCCACCGGGGCGCCGCTGCGGAACGCGAAGCGCGCGGCCCGCCGGTGGCAGGCCACCCGCACCAGCGGATCCATGCCCTCCAGCACCACCGCCCGGGCCGCCGGGTGCCAGCGCACCCCGTCCAGCAGCCCGGCCGCGCCCAGCGCGAGGACCGCCTGCCGGGCCACCGCCTGGGTGGTGGAGGCCAGTTCGGCCGCCCCGACCACCGAGGCGAGCCCGTCCAGCACGGCCAGCCCCTGAGCCACCGCGAGCGTCACGACCCCGCAGCGCTGGAGGCAGGCCCACACCGCGTGGGTGAACGCCGCGCCGGGCGTGGGCAGCTGCCCGGCGTCCCCCGCGGGGGCCGATTCCAGCGCGGCCCGGTGGTCCTCCAGCAGCGCCCGAAGCAGCAGCGGGTTGCCCCCGCTGAGCGCGGTGAACCGCTCGAGCGCCTGCGCGGGCGGCTCGGTGTCCGCGTACTGCGGGGCGCCCGCGACGACGGCGGCCACCTCCTCGGCGGCCAGCCGCTCCAGGCGCACCCGTACGAAGCCGGGGGCGCGCAGCAGCTCCGTACCCGGCACGGGGTCGTCGCTGCGCTCGTGCACCGACTCGGTGAGCACCATCAGCAGCCGGTCGGCCCGGGCCCGCCGGGCGAGGTGCAGCAGGTAGCGGCGCGAGGCCTCGTCGGCCAGGTGCAGGTCGTCGACGCACACCGCGACCGGAACCCGCTCGGCCAGGGCGAGCACCTGCGCGCAGAAGGCCTGCATCGCCTGAACCCCGCCCGCACCGGCACCCGCACCCGCATCGCCCGCCCAAAAACCACCGCCCCCACCGACCCCACCCACTGCACTCGGGCCACCCGGCCCGCCCGCGTCCTCACCGAACGTCCCGGGCGGCGCGTCCGCGACCAGCTGCCCGACGACGCCCAGCTCGATCCCGCTCTCGGCCGGCGTGCCCATCGCCCGCAGCACCAGCACACCCGCCCCGGCGGCCCGTTCGGCCGCCGTGTCGGCGAACTCCGACTTCCCGCAGCCCACCGCCCCCTCGACCACGACCACCCGGGCCGCCCCCGCGGCCGCCTGGGCCACGGCCCGGTCGAGCAGTTCCCACTGATATCCACGCCCGTTCAACACCACTGCCCCCGTTACTCCAGCACCGGTGAACCTCTGACCGCGGGGGGAGACCCCTGCCCGCGCCCGGTCACGGACCTGCCGCCCTCACCCCCTCGGGAGGGGAAGGGGGGCGGTCACCACCGTCGACAACGTCACCTTATGCAGGTCGGGGCGGTGCAGCCGGTGGCCGAAACCTGCACGGCAACTACTGCACCCCACCCCACCCCACACCCCACAAACCACCAACCCCGCGAACCAGCCCCTCCGGCCTTGCCGGCGCTCGAGGCGCAGGCTTTGGGGCGGCGCCCCAGGAAGCCCGCCCCCGCCACCTCCGAAGCCAGGGCCCGGCAGCGCCACCCCCGCCGGCGTTTGAGGCGCGGGGTTTGGGGCGGAGCCCCAAGAAACCCGGCCCCCGAAACCAAAGGCCCGGCATGGCAACCGTGTGACAAGCCCCCACCCCCACACCCCCACCCGTGACAAGCCCGCACCCCCGCAGCCCCCTCACGGCACCCGGTACACCCCCGCAGCCCCCTCCCGGCTGGGCCCGCGGCCGCCCCCGCCGCACGGTGGAACCACGCCCCGCCAGGGGCCGCGCACCACCCACACCCACCACTCGCAAGGTTTCGGGGGACACCGTGATCCAGCAGCTGCTGCCCCGCCACATCGCCGCCGTCGACACCCACCACGACCGGCACGAGCTCACCCTCTTCCCCGAGGAGGAGGCACACATCCGCGAGGCCGTCCCGAAGCGCCGGCACGAGTACACGACCGCCCGCTGGTGCGCCCGCCGGGCCCTGGCCCAGCTCGGCCTCCCCGCGGCACCCATCACCCCCGGCCACCGCGGCGCCCCGCAGTGGCACCCGAGCGTCACCGGCAGCATCACGCACTGCGCCGGCTACCGCGCCGCCGCCGTGGCGCACCGCTCCCGGACCCGGGCCCTCGGCATCGACGCCGAACCCCACCAGCCGCTGCCGGAGGGGGTGCTGGAGTCGATCGCGCTGCCGGCCGAGTGCGCGTGGGTGCGCCGGCACGCACGGACGCACCCGGGCACCCACTGGGACCGGCTGCTGTTCTCGATCAAGGAGACGGTCTACAAGACCTGGTACCCGCTGACGGCCCAGCCGCTGGAGTTCGAGGACGCGCTCATCACACCGCACCCGGAGACCCATACGTTCACGGCGCAGATCTTCCCGCACCGGCCGACGCCGTACCCGACGACGCTCACCGGCCACTACACCACCGAGAACGGCATCATCCTGACGACGCTGACCATCCCGAACGACGAGGACTGACCCCGCTCGGAGCACCCGAGCAGCAGCAACAACCGCCCCTGAGCGCAGCCGCTAAGCAGCAGCAACCGCCCCCGCGCACAGCCGCTAAGCAGCAGCCGCCCCCGAGCGCAGCCGCTAGGCAGCAACCGCCGCCCCCCGCGGCGTGAAGAGGGCGGCCCCCATCCGGAAGCCCCCGGGCAGCTCCGCCGAACGGAACTCCCACTCCTCTCCCCGGGCCGCCGTGCCGTCGGGCCGCTGGACCCGCACCGGCCTGCCGTCGGGACCGAACCCGAACTGCCCGAAGGGGAATCCGGCGCCCCAGCCGACGGCCTTGCGGTACGCCTCCTTCAGCGTCCACAGCCGGGCCAGCTCGGCATCCCGCTCCGCCGGCGCCAGCTTGGCCAGGGAGACCAGCTCGTACGGGGTGCACACGCGGCGCCCGGCCCCGGAGCCGTACAGCATCCCGTCCGCCCGTTCGACGTCCACGCCGATCAGGCCGCCGCCGCTGGCCCCGACCAGCACCATGCCCTCCGCGCAGCTGACGGCGACGTCCACGCCCGCGCAGCCGGCGAGGACCGGCCGTCCGGCCACGCCCCACTCGACGCTCCCGGTGCCGTCGCCGCGCACCGCGCGCGCGAGCCGCTCCAGCAGCGCCCGGGCGCCCTCGTACTGCTCGCGCTCCGTCGCGGAGACGAGCCCGGCCCGCAGCCCGCCGGCCCCGCCGGGGGCCGCCGTGGTCCTCCCGGTCCGCAGCCGCTCCAGCGGCGCATAGAGGAGGGCGGTTCCGCCGGCGCGCACGAGGTCCCCGGCCCGGTCCCACTCGGGACCCTCCGGACCGACCTCGACCGGCCCGTCCAGCACCACCGACACGCGTCCCGCCGAAACCATGAGCCCCACTCCACGTCCGCCCGCGCCGACCTCACCCGTCGACAGAACCACGGCCGTCCGCGACAGGCCGTCAGAAGCCGGAGCCCATCAGGGCCCAGTCCCCTCCATTCTCCGCGGGCGGCTAAACGACGGCTAAAAGCGGCGTTCACACAGCGGCGCTCAGCGCACGCCGAACTCCCCCGACAGCAGCAGCTTCTTCTGCGGCTTTCCCATGGCATTACGGGGCAGGGAGGTCACGAACCGCACCTCCCGGGGCCGCTTGTGCACGGACAGGTGGGCGGCCACGAAGTCCGTCAACTCGGCGCCCGTGACCCCCTCGGCGACGACGAAGGCCACGATCCGCTGCCCCAGGTCCGCGTCCGGGACGCCGACCACCGCGGCCTCGCTCACCGCGGGGTGGTCCAGCAGCGCGTTCTCGATCTCGCCCGCCCCGATCCGGTACCCGCCCGACTTGATCATGTCGATGGAGGCCCGGCCGACGATCCGGTGCACCCCGTCCGCCTCGTCTACGGCGGCGATGTCGCCCGTACGGAACCATCCGTCCTCGGTGTACGCGGCCGCGGTGGCCTCCGGCCGGCCCAGGTACCCGGCGAACAGCGTCGGCCCGGTCAGCTGGAGCTCCCCGATCTCGGCACCCGGTTCGGCCGCGATCCGCGTGCGGATGCCCGGCAGCGGCGTACCCACGGTGCCGGGGCGGACCTCGCCGCCCGCCCTCCCGCTGACGGTGATCAGTGTCTCGGTCATCCCGTAGCGCTCCACGGGCCGCATCCCGGTCAGCCGCTCCAGGTCCCGGAAGACCGGCGCGGGCAGCGCCGCGCTGCCCGACACCAGCAGCCGGGCCCCCGACAGCGCGCCGGCGGCCTGCGGGTCGGCGGCGATCCGGGACCACACGGTCGGCACCCCGAAGTACAGGCTGCCGCCGGCCTCCGCGTACGCCTGCGGCGTCGGGCGCCCGGTGTGCACGAGCCGGCTCCCGGTCCGCAGGGCCCCGAGCACGCCCAGCACCAGCCCGTGCACGTGGAACAGCGGCAGCCCGTGCACGAGGGTGTCCTCGGCGCTCCACTGCCAGGCCCCGGCGAGGGCGTCGAGGTCGGCGGCGATCGCCGCGCCGGTCAGGACGACGCCCTTGGGGGCGCCCGTCGTGCCGGAGGTGTACAGCACCAGGGCGGGATCGTCGGGCCCCGCGCCCGCCGCCCACCCGGCCGCCGAGCCGGACGCCGCCGCCGACCCGGACGCGCGCCGGGCGAAGTCCACGTCGACGAGCACCGCCCCGGAGTCGCGCAGGATGTGCTCGCGCTCCGCGGGGCCGGCGTCGGGCGGCAGCGGTACGAACGGCACCCCGGCCAGCAGGGCGCCGACGGCCGCGGCCACCGTCTCCAGGGACGCCGTCGCGGTCACGGCGAACGCCGGCGCCCCGGCCACGTCGGCCGCCACGGCCCGCGCCGCGCCGAGCAGTTCCTCGTACGAGGCGGTCCGCCCGGCCACGCAGACCGCGTCCTCCCGGTCCCCGTACACCCCGTCCAGCGCGGTCAGCACGCCCAGCCTCCTGCGGTCACATCGCCTCACCCGCACCGGCGGGTCCCGAAGGCCAGGCTACGGCGGCCGGAACCGGGGAACGGCGCGGGAACGGGACCGGGGCGGCCCCGGGCCGGGGCCGGGGCCAGCCGGGGCCGGGGCCGGAGCCCCTCACCCCGACCGGGATGCCGGCTCGGCTCAGATCACACCCTGAGCCAGCATCGCGTCGGCGACCCGCTCGAACCCGGCGATGTTCGCCCCGGTGACGTAGTCGCCCGGGGCCCCGTACCGCTCGGCGGTCTCGTACGCAACAGCGTGGATCGAACGCATGATCCCGGCCAGCTCGTCCTCGACCCGCTCGGCGCTCCAGGCCACCCGGGCGGCGTTCTGGCTCATCTCCAGGGCGCTGACGGCGACCCCGCCCGCGTTGGCGGCCTTGCCGGGCCCGAACGCGACCCCGGCCTCCTGCAGGATCCGTACCGCCTCCGGCGTCGTCGGCATGTTGGCGCCCTCGGAGACCGCCTTCACCCCGCCCGCGACGAGCGCCCGCGCGTCCTGCGCGTCCAGCTCGTTCTGCGTGGCCGACGGGAAGGCCACGTCCGCCGGAACCTCCCAGACCCGGCCGCCCGGCACGAAGCGCGCCGAGGACCCGCGCCGCGCGGCGTACTCGCTGACGCGGCCCCGCTCGACCTCCTTGATCTGCTTCAGCAGCGCCAGGTCGATGCCCTTGTCGTCGATGACGTAGCCCTGGGAGTCCGAACAGGTCAGCGGGTTCGCCCCGAGCTGCTGGAGCTTCTCGATCGTGTAGAGGGCGACGTTGCCGGAGCCGGAGACGACCGCGCTCAGCCCGTCCAGCGAGGTGCCCTTGACCTTCAGCATCTCGGCGGCGAACAGCACGCTGCCGTAGCCGGTGGCCTGCGGGCGGATCCGGGAGCCGCCCCAGCCCTGCCCCTTGCCGGTCAGGACGCCGGCCTCCCAGCGGTTGGTGATGCGCCGGTACTGGCCGAAGAGGTAGCCGATCTCGCGGCCGCCGACGCCGATGTCACCGGCGGGGACGTCGGTGTGTTCGCCGACGTGGCGGTACAGCTCGGTCATGAACGACTGGCAGAAGCGCATGACCTCGGCGTCGGACTTGCCGTGCGGGTCGAAGTCGCTGCCGCCCTTGCCGCCGCCGATGCCGAGGCCGGTCAGGGCGTTCTTGAAGATCTGCTCGAACCCGAGGAACTTCACGACCCCGATGTCCACGGACGGGTGGAAGCGCAAGCCCCCCTTGTACGGGCCGAGCGCGCTGTTGAACTCGACGCGGTAGCCGCGGTTGACCTGGACCCTGCCCCGGTCGTCCGTCCACGGCACCCGGAAGACGATCTGCCGCTCCGGCTCGGTGAGCCGCTCGAGCAGCGCCACCGCCGGGTCGGCGTACTCGGGCCGGGCGGCGAAGACGGGCGCCAGGGTCTCCAGGACCTCCCGGACCGCCTGGTGGAACTCGGGCTGGGCGGGGTTGCGGCGCTCGATGTCGGCTCGCAGGCCTTCCAGCCTGTCCTTCGGGTCCTTCACGTGTGTCCTCCAAGAAGTGCACTACATGCGGTACGCGGTCACGGGCGGGTCCATGGTGCCGAGCGCCGGTAGCTTCCGAACGGAGCACGCCCCGCACCGGACCCCACGAACACCGGCGAAATCTACTTCCGTCCCGCGCATCCTGCGCGACGTGCGATCACACCGGGCCTACGATCGGCAGCCTTGACGATTCGATGACCTGCACATGACCACCCCCAGACCGGCGCCGCCCAGAGGGAGAACCCATCGTGGAATCCGTCAGACTCGCCGCCCCGGGGGGGGCACTCCCAGCCCGCGCGGCGTTTGAGCGCCGGGGGTCCCCCCAGCGGTAGCCGGGGGAGGGTCCGGGCGGATCCCGGGGGAGGGTCCGGGCGGAGCCCGGGAAACGGTGAAAGGGCGGGTAGGGGACGAGCCCCGCAGGGCCCGGGACCCCGGCCCCCCACCCGCCCCGGGCCCGCCCACCGGCCGGCCAGGCAGGCCGCTGGCCCGCCACAGAACACCCCCACCCCACCGCATCGGTAGGGTGCGGCCATGAACCTCTCCACCCCCCACCTGGCCCCCGTCACCGCCGCCAACTTCGACGCCGTATGCGCCGTCCGCGTCAGGCCCGACCAGGAACACCTGGTCTCCCCTGTGGTCAAGTCCCTCGCGGAGGCGTACGTGCACGGCGCAGTCGCCTGGCCCCGCGCCATCGTCGACGGCGACGAGGTCGTCGGCTTCGTCATGGCCTTCCTCGACATCGCCTGGGACCCCGCCCGGGACCCCGCCGACATACGCTCCGGCATCTGGCGCCTGAACATCGACGCCGCCCACCAGTCCAAGGGCTACGGCCGCTTCGCCGTCCAGGCCGTCACCGCCGAACTCCGCGCCCGCGGCGCGTCCCGCGCGTACGTCACGTGGGAGCCGGGCCCGGGCACGCCCGAGCCGTTCTACCTCGGCCTCGGCTTCCGCCTGACCGGCGAACGCAGCGGTGGCCAGACGGTGGCCGTCCTGGACCTGACCTGACCTGACCTGACCGACTACCCGGCGGCGTGCACCTCGGTGTTCTGGCAAGCGGTCAGCAGCCAGGGCGCACCGTCCCCGTCACGCGTCATCACGTACAGCGGCGCCCCCTCCCCCTTCGGCTCGCCGTCGGCCCCCGTGTACAGCTGGCGCACCTTCACCGCGGCCACGTCCGGCCGCAGGAACTGCGTGTGCACCACCTCGTACGTGACCTCGCCGTCCCAGTCCGCCGCAGGCAGCACGGCCCGGGTGAACTCCGCGATCGCGTCGAGGCCGATGAGTACCTTGCCGTGCCCCGTGGTCCACAGGGCGTCCCGGTGGAAGAGGGCGAGGAAGCCCTCCGCGTCCTTCGCCCGCTGGGTGCGCTGGACCTCGGCGACCACCTGCGCTATGGCCTTCACGGCCGATTCCTGTTCACTCATGCCGTCGATGATGTGGTCTCAACTATGGTTGAGGTCAAGGAATGTGATCACATGTCGGTATGACCAGCACCAAGACGCTCTACCTGCTCTGCTCCGCCGCCCCACCCGTCTTCGACGTCGCCCACGCCATCGAGGACGCGCAGTCCCGCGGCTGGGACGTCTGCCTCGGCCTCACCCCCACGGCCGCCCACTGGCTCCGCGTCAGCCTGGACGGCCTGGCCGCCCTGACGGGCCACCCCGTCCGCTGGCAGTACAAGCTCCCGGGCGAGCCCGACGTCTGGCCGGCCGCCGACGCGCTGCTCCTGGCGCCGGCAACGTTCAATTCCCTCAACGCCTGGGCCCTGGGCCTCACCGACCGCTTCGCGATCGGTGTCGCCGCCGAGGCGATCGGCAAGGGCACCCCCGTCGTCACGATGCCGTGCACGAACGCCGCGCTCGCCGCCCACCCCCAGTTCGACCAGTCGCTGGCCACCCTGCGCGGTGCAGGCGTCACCGTCCTGTACGGGGAGAGCGGCTTCGTCCCCGGCCCGGCCGGCGTGGACGCGCCGCCACACTTCCCGTGGCAGCTGGCCCTGGACGCCGTGGACGCCACCCGCACCGCGAACGGGCAGTGACCGGTTCCGGCTACTCCCCCGTGACGCCGTCGATCGCCTCGCGCAACAGGTCCGCATGCCCGTTGTGCCGGGCGTACTCCTCGATCATGTGGCCAAGGATGTAGCGCAGGGAGTACTGCTCCTCGCCGAAGCTGCCCACCACGTCGAGCGACTCGGCGGCGGCCACGATCGCCCGCGACCGCTCGCAGGCCTCCTGCCAGATCCGGAACGACTCCGCCGGGTCCGCGTCCTCGACGTGGAACTCCGTCCACTCCCCGGCCTCGTTCCGCGGGAAGTAGCCGCGTACGTCCTCGCCGTTCAGGACGTTGCGGAACCAGCCGCGCTCGACCTCCGCGAGATGCCGCACCAGCCCGAGCAGGCTCAGGGCGGAGGGCGCGACCGCCTTGCGGCGCAACTGCTCGTCCGTCAGCCCGGCACACTTCACCATCAGCGTGCCGCGCTGCCAGTCGAGCAGACCGGTCAGGGTGGCACGCTCATCGCCCACCCGCACGGGCGGGACCCTCAGCTCCTCATTCATTCCCCGATGATCGCCCACGACCATTAACGCCGTTAACACTCGGGGGGCGGGGACGGGCGGGGCGGGGGCTGGGGAGCGGGGCCACGGTGGACCGGGGTCGGGGTGTGTTCGGGGGCTTCCCGGCCGCCCATTGTCCTTCCGGTGCGGGCCGGCCTCTCAAGGGCGCTCCCTTCGGTCGCGTCGCTTCGCGATGGCCTTCGGCCACCCTTGACAGACCGGCCCACCCCGGAATGCCAAAGAGCTGCCGGGAAGCCCCCGAAGGATGGCCAGGGGTCAAGTACACAGGCAGCTACGAAGAGACTGCCGCCAGGAGCGTGGAGGCGCACCAGATCGCTACGTGGTCCCTCTTGGCTCAGCGTCAGACCGCCATCGAGGCTGCTGGGGCTCGTACGCCTCGCCCGGCATTAACGCCGTTAACGCTCGTGGGGACCGGCCGGGCGCTTCCGGCTCACCGGCGCCGTCCGTGGACAGGCCCGTTCCACCGGAGGCGCCCCACCCCCGCACGCGCCGTCCGGCGTCCTCGGGCCCGTATTAACGGCGTTAACGCCGACTGGTGTCCTGGGTGGCGTCAGCGCTTGGGGTTCCGGGCGGGTGGGGCGTTAACGGCGTTAATGCCTGCGGGTCCCGGGGCGGGGGTATTAACGGCGTTAACGCCTCGGTCGGCGCGGGGACGTTCCCGCAGGGCTCGGACCGCAGGGCCGGTGGCCGCGGTGGTGGCCAGGGCCATCAGCACCAGCATCGTGAACAGCTCGCCTCCGATGACCCCCAGGCCGAGCCCCGCGTTCAGGACGACCAGCTCGGTCACCCCGCGGCAGTTCAGCAGCGCGCCCACCGTCACCGCATCGCGCACCGGCTGGCCCGCCAGCAGGGCCGCGCCCGTACCCGCGCCCCACTTCCCCACGACCGCCACCGAGAGAACCGCTCCCGCCCACAGCCACGTCGTGCTCCCGCCCAGCAGCCCCACATCCGTCTTGAGGCCGCTTCCGACGAAGAACAGCGGCAGCAGCACCGGCACCGCGAACTCCCGCATCCGCGCCGCGGCCGCCTCGACCGCCTCGACCCGGGGCGCGACCGCCCCGAAGACGAACGCCCCGAACAGTGCGTGCACCCCCATCGCCTGGGTGCAGTAGGCGGCCAGGCAGAGCCCGCTGCACAGGCCCACCACCGGCCCGGCGCCAGTCCGGCCCCACCGCTCGATGCCCCAGGTGAGGAGCGGGCGCACCGCCCACCACATCACCGCCAGGAACGCCCCGGCCAGGACACCCATGCCGGCGATGCCCCAGCCCGCCGTCCCCGGGCCGGCCAGTGCCGCCACCACCGCCAGCAGGCACCACGCCACCACGTCGGCCACCGCCGCGCACGCCATCGCCAGCGCCCCCACCGGCGTTCCGTACAGGCCCTGGTCCTTCAGGATGCGGGCCAGGACGGGAAACGCGGTCACGCTCAGGGCGACCGCCACGAACAACACGAACGCCGGGCGTCCCGCCCCTTGCGGCGCGAAGCCCTCGTACATCGCCGAGGCCAGCAGAGCGCCCAGCCCCAGCGGGACCCACACGCTCGCCTGGCTGACCGCCACCACGGCGCGGCCCCGGCCCCGCAGCAGCCCGACGTCCAGCTCCAGCCCCACCAGGAACATGAAGACGAGCAGCCCCAGGTTCCCCAGCACCCCCAGGTACGGGAGCACCTCCCCCGGCAGCAACCACCGGCTCCCCGCGGGCCACAGCCACCCCAGCAGCGAAGGGCCGAGGACGATCCCCACCAGGATCTCCCCCACCACGGCCGTCTGCCCGAGCCGCCGCATCAGGGCGCCGGCCGCCCCGCACGCGAGCACGACGAGGGGTACGGCGACGAGCACGGCCCCGAGCGGATCACGTGATGCCCCCACCGCCCCAGGCTCCGCCCGCGCCCGAACCGCGGCAACGAACCGCCCCACACTTCCAGGGGTCGACCATTAACGCCGTTAACACCGCGGCCGCCCTCACGCACTCTTCGACCGGTGTTCTCACACCCGCGGGGTGCTCGCCACGGGGGTGCGGGGCCGCCCTGCCGCATCGGGGCCTCCCGAACCCCTTTCGTTAGCAAAACTCAAGCGTGGCGCTCACATTCGGCTGCGAACGTTAGTAAAGTCCCTCTCATGACTTCGCCCTCGTCTCAGAGCGACCGAGAAAAGGTCGTCTCCAAACTCCCCCCGTGGCTGCGCCAGGAGTTGAAGATCCGCACCGCCCAACTCCGCGTGGACATCCAGGACGCCGTCCACCAGGGCATCGCCCAGTGGAGCGCGCTCGCCTCCGCCCCGTCCCCCGTGGACACCTCCGGCGCCGAGTCGTTCTCCACCTGGCTCCCGGCCGGCCAGTGGGAGTCCTTCCGCTCCGGCGCCAAGGACCGCGGCGTCTCCCTCATCCAGGGACTCGCCCAAGCCGTCCGCCTCTGGCTGGAGATGAACCCGGCCCCCACGGTCAAGCGGCCCTCCGTCGTCCGCCGCATCGTCGTGTGCAACCAGAAGGGCGGCGTCGGCAAGACCGCCATCACCGCCGGGACCGCCGAGGCCCTCGCCGAGGACCCCGACTCCCTCCACCCGGTCCGCGTGGCCCGCCAACTGGCGCGCCTGTCCTCGGGCGACGCCCCGGACGCAGGCCCCCACCCGGCCGCCCCGGATCCGAACGCCCTGGACCTGGAGGACCTCCCGGGCCTCGGCATGCGCGTCCTGCTCGTCGACTTCGACCCCCAGGGCCACCTGACCAAGCAGCTCGGCCAGCAGCCGCTGCCCATCGGCGGCGACAGCCTCACCTGCCACATGGCCGGCGAGGCCAAGGGCCCCCTGTCCGACCTCGTCGTCCCCATCCCGGACGCCCGCTTCGGCGACCGCCTCCACCTCCTGCCCGCCTGCACGGACGCCTTCCTCCTCGACGTCCGCCTCTCCACGGTCCGCGCCCGCGAAGCCGCCCTCGAACGGGCCCTGGCACCCCTGGAGTCCGACTACGACGTCATCCTCATCGACTGCCCGCCCAGCCTCGGACTGAGCATGGACGCCGCGATCTACTACGGCCGCCGCCGCGACACCGAGCAGCCGGGCGCCTCCGGCGCACTGATCGTCGTCCAGGCGGAGGACTCCTCGGCCGACGCGTACGACCTCCTCACCTCCCAGATCAACGACCTGCGCGACGACCTCAGCCTCGACATCGACTACCTCGGCCTCGTCGTCAACCTCTACGACGGCCGCCGGGGCTACATCGCCACGTCCTCGCTCCAGGCCTGGATGGACATAAAGGATCCGCGCGTCGTCGCCGTCGTACCCGACCTCAAGGAACAGCGCGAGGCCGTCCGCGTGAAGCAGCCCCTTTTCGTCTACGCACCCAAGGGCGACCAGGCCGTAGCCCTGCGCGCCCTGGCCCGGGAGATCTCATGAGCAAGGCCGACAAACTCGGAGTCTCGGCATCCTTCGCCCGGGCCCAGCCCGTGAGCGTCAGCTCGCGCCGCGCCGCCATCGCGGAGGCCACCGGCGCCCCCACCTCCGGTGTGACGCCCCCGTCCGAGGTCCCCATCGAGGCCCTCGCGCACAACCCGTTCAACCTGCGCGAGGACCTCACCGAACTCGACGAGCTCGCCCAGTCCCTCTCCACCCGCGGCCAGCTCCAGCCCCTGGCGGTCGCCACCCGACTGGCCTTCATGGAGGCCCACCCCGGCCAGACCGACGGCCTCGGCCGCGCCCCGTACGTCGTCATCGACGGCAACCGCCGCCTCGCGGCGGCGCAGCTCGCCGGCCTGAAGACGATGCACATCCACGTCAACGACTCGCTCGCCGCATCGGCGGCGGACATCCTGGAGTCGGCGCTCATCGCCAACGTCCACCGCGTCGACGTGGCGCCCATGGACCAGGCCCGCGCCCTGCAGGAGCTCGTCGACGTCCACGGCTCCCAGGCCCAGGTCGCCAAGCGCCTCGGCAAGACGCCCGCCTGGGTCTCCCAGCGCCTGACCCTGCTGAACCTCACCCCGACCCTCCAGGAGAAGGTCGACTCGGGGGAGCTCAAGGTGGAGCCGGCCCGCCGCATCGGCCGCCTTCCCCAGGAGCAGCAGGAGGCGGCGGCCACGGAGTCGATCAACACCCCGGCGCCGCCCCGTCAGCGCTCCACCCCGGCACCCACACGGCCGTCGGCCCCGGTCCGGCCCCCGGCCCCGGAGCCCCCCGTGCCCACGACGGCCGCCACGCCCCGCATCATGATCGCCACGGATTCCCCCGAGACGATCGCGGACGCCCTGACGGCCCACCTCACCCCGGACGACCTCAAGGCCGTCACGGAACTCCTGATGACCCGCATCTGAGCCCGACCACCCCACGCCGGGGGCGCTGACGGCATTAACGCCGTTAACGCCCCCACGTGAACGGCGCAGGGACCGAACGCCTCCGGTCCCTCGGCCACGCGGGCATTAACGGCGTTAACGCCCGCCGACGACCGCCCCAGGGACCGCCCCGAGGAGCATCCGGACGACCGCCCAGGGACCGAAGGGACTGAAGGGACTGAAATTCGCCATTACCTTCAGGCGGTTTTCAGCCACCCCAGGGCGCACGTGTGCGCGCCTCCCGAACGGATCGGCGGACAGAAGGGCCCAAGGGACCCAAGGGACTGAAGTGACCGAGTTCAGGCAACGGTCGGAGCGGACAGCCCGCGCTGCGAGCGCACGGTCTTCCTGCCGACCTGCCGCGGCGCGATCGTGCGCGGGTCCACCGCCTCGCCGGGCGCCCCTTCGCGGTACAGGCCGTCGGGCTCTGCGTCCCGGTCGTGGGGGAGCAGGTAGAAGACGCGGCGCTTCTGCAGACCGCTGTCGGGGTCCGCTTCCGCGGTGTCGCCCAGCTCGGTGAAACCGATCATCCGGCCGTCGCGGTGGTAGCGCGGCTTGCCCCGGCGCCGCGGGGTCTTGTCCAGGGCCTGCCGTACGTAATCGAGCTCTTCGGGGTCCTCCAGCCACACCACTTTGTCCTCGTGGGCGAGATCGCTTGCTGTCAGTAGCGAGCTCATGGCCTGGGTCCTTCCTCGTTCACGTCGGGCCTTCCGGGCCCCTGGGTCCTCCACGCCGCGAGCGACGCCGATACCGGTATGCGACAGGGCCCCGTGGGCCACCGCCGGCTGCTGGGTCTGTTCATCTTCCTTGTCCATCGTAGGCGTGCCCGCCCCGGGGAGGCGGCACACGTCGGCCGATCACGTCGCGTTTGCCCTGTTCGCGTCGCGCGGTGGCTGTTCTTCGTCGGCCAGGAGCGCCAGGCCGGGATAGAACTTCTGCCCGTTCGAGCGGAGCATCTCACTGGGTGAGGCGACGCCGACCTCGGCGCGGATGCGTGTGGCGAACGCACGCGTGGTGGCGGGGCGCAGGCCCTCGCCGTCGAGGCACCATGCACTGTAGGCCCGGTAGAGGGCGCCCTGCTCCACCTTCAGGTCGCGGGGCTCGGGCAGGTCCGCCCCGGTGGTGCAGCATTCCGCCAGGAACCGCCCGATGTGGTCCTCGGTGGTGGCGTAGGCCTGCGTGGCGGTACGGACCACGCTCGGCCCGGTCAGGGCCGGCTTGGTCGCAAGGTAGGCCTTGGCTCCCTGGATCATCCAGTGGAGGATGCCCGGACCCTCCTCCTGGACCAGTGCCTCCGCCAGATTGTCGATCTTACGGTGGTCGGGGACGACCCGTTCGAAGGGGATCAGCCGGATCCGGCGCCAGAACGCGTGGCCGCCGGTGCCCACCTCGGGCCGGTGGTTGCCCAGCAGCCACAGCTTGTGGGTCGGCTCGAAGCTGAAGTAGTCCTGCCGCATGCGGCGCGCCTTGAGCCGGTCGCCACCGGTGAGGAGCTTGACGCGGGCCTCGTCGAACTTGTCGTGCGGCTTGAGCTCACTGCACACGAACAGGCGACGGCCGTGCAGCTCCGTCAGCTCGGTCGAGTGCTCGTTGAACTTGCCCCGCTCCATCAGGAAGCCGGGCGGGGCCACGTCCGCATAGTCGCCGAGGATCTTGATCACCACGTCGAGGAGGGCCGACTTGCCGTTGGCGCCAACCCCGTACAGGAAGGGCAGCACCTGGCCGCCCACGTCCCCGGTGATGGAGTAGCCGAGCAGGAGATGCAGAAAGTTGATCATCTCCTTGCCCTTGTCGTCGTCGCCGAAGGTCTGGTCGAGGAAGTCGTGGAACCGCGGCGTCGGCATCGCCTCCGGAGCCAGGTGCGTGGCGCGCGAGTGCAGGTCCCGTGTCGGGTCCGGCTTGTGCAGGTCGCCCGTGCGCAGGTCGACGACGCCCGACGGCGTGCACAGGGCGTACTTGTCGCCGTCCAGGGAGTCGGGGTCCAGGGCGAGCTCGGGCGAGGCCTTGGCCTGGGTGAGCATGGCCTTCACCCCCGAGGTGGACATCGCGCGCTTGCGGTGCTGCGCCAGCTCCCGGTCGGTGAAGACCCCGCGCGGGTCGTGGTCGGGCAGTTCCTCCGCCATCTCGCCGGCGGCCCAGATCGCCGCCTTCTCCCCGCCCGTGCGCTTCCACCGGTACTCGTCCCACACGTACCAGCCCAGTCCCTCCACATGGCGGAACCGGTCGTGGTGGAGATGGGCGAACAGCTTGGCGTTGCCGCGGTCGGTGAGGTTGCGCAGCAGACCCGAGGAGATGAAGTCGCCCGCCCCCGTGCCGGCCGCCGCCTGGGCGGCCCCCTGCTGGGCGGGCAGGCGCCGGCCGGGCGTGACGGTCTCCGTGGTGAACGCGGCGAGCTGTTCCGCCGCTGCCTGGGCGTTGAACCCCGTGCTTTCGGCGCTGCTCATGGGCGTTCCTTGGGGTGGATGGGTCGGTTGCTTCCGGCGTTGAGCCCTGTTTCGACGATGAGGCGGTTGCGGCGCGGCTGGTGCGGCCGTGCCCCGTCCGCGGCCTCCAGGAGCAGGCGGCGGCACTCCTCGGCGGGGAAGTGGCCCGCGGCGGCCAACCCGCCCGCGGTGAACGCCGCCCGGTTGAGCTTCTCGCTGAAGGCCGTTCCTGCGGGGCTGGCCCCACAGGCGCGCACCGCGTCGATGAGCGGGGCGAGGATGCGCTGTCCGGCCCCTGCGGGGCCCTGGGCCTGCGGGCGGCGAGGGCGGGCCGCCAGGGGGCCGTGGGAGGGCTCTGCGGGGGTCGTTCCGACCGAGTGCCCGGTGCGGGTGAGTTCGGCGGTCAGCCACAGCGGCAGGGGCGCGGGGAGCCGTGCTCCGGGCAGGGCCTCGTACACGCCGGAGGCCGTACGGGTGCCGGGCGCCACGATGTAGCCGCCGACCGCGCGTACGTCGACCTGCCAGGCGAGCGCCACCTTGGGGCTGGAGCCGGTGGACGACCGGAAGCCCGGACCGTCCTTGGGCGCCCGGTACCAGATGTGCATGCCCCCCGACGGCGTACGCACCCGCAGGGTCGAGGCGTCCTCGCACGGGTGGGGGCGCGAGCGGTACGCGGCGAGCAGCGCCAGGGTGTCGAAACCGTTCTGCAGTCCGGTCAGGTCCACCCGGTCGTCCACGGGGATGCCGGGCAGCAGCCGCTGACGGTCCGGCAGCGGGGTCCGGTGGGCGTCCACGTCGAGGACCACGAGCCGGGCCGGCCCGCACGAGACCCCGACCCCGAATCCGGGCTCGGTCTCCCACCAGCGCAGCAGCGTGGGCAGGTCCGTGGTGGCCGCGTGGAAGCCGTGGCACCAGCGGCCCTGCGCACGGCAGGGGCATTCCTGCGGCGGGTGGTGGGCGCTGCGGCAGTCGGGACAGTTCGGGGCGGGCGTCTTGGTCCCCGGGGCCAGAGGGTGCACCGGGTAGCCCCGCCGGGCCAGCCAGGCGGCCACGTCCCGTGCCGTCCTGCCACTCTCACCGTGTGGCAGGCTCTCGGAATGGACGGGCACTGGCTCTTCCTTGACGCATGGTTAGGGGCTGCTGCTGTCCCGGGGCTGTTCTCCGAGGTGTGCGCCGACCTGCACCTCAGGGACCAGAGGGACTGAAGATTCACTATGTCGGAGACTACCCCAGAGATCGTGACCGCTCGGGATGCAATCTCCGCCGTATCCGAAGTTCAGTCCCTTCAGTCCCTCGGTCCCTGGCAGTTTCCAACTGCTTTGTCCGGAGAAGCCCCTTCTCCGAAGCCGGTGCCCACCCGGGCGTGTCGCGGCCCGTTCCCTGACCCGTCCTTCGGTCCCTGACCCTCCGGCAGCAGGACCCCCGGTCCCTTTCGGTCCCTGGGCGCGGCAGAGCCCTTCCGCTCCGCCCGACCGCCGCTCGGACCGCCGCAGGTACCGAAGCCGTCAGACCCTGTTCAGTCCCTGTGTGTTCAGTCCCTGGAGAAAAGTGCAGGTCAGAGCGTTGTTGGGAGTGGGGGAGGGACTGAAGGGACTCAGAATCCCTACTTCCGGCCTTTACGTGCGTGCGTGTATGCGCCCGCGTAAGTATGACTGGGTATGCCTGAGCAGCTCATAACTAGAGATTTGAGTCCCTTTGGTCCCTGTGATCCGAGGCCCGAGCCCCTGACCTGCAGGTTTATGCAGGGACCGAAGGGACAGGGACCGAAGCGTGTGAGCCGGGCTTCAGTCCCCCCGGGCCGGGGGAGGGAGCGCCGGGGGAGGGGGAGGCCGGAACGCTGTCTCGGGCGGCTGGGGTTCGAGCATGGCCAGCGCACGGCGACGCGCCCGCCTGCCGAGCCGCAGACGGGACCGATTTCGTCCTGGTGGAGGACCCCGGCACGCGGGTGCCCGTGACGGAGCGCTTCAGCGGCGGATGCCCGCAGGTCCGGCTTGTCGACGTCGAGCCGGGTGACGTGTTCGCCGTACCCGTCGTGCTCGTCGCCGATCAGGCACTCGATGCCGGGTCCGATCCGTGACGCGGTTCTCTGGGGCGTGGTGTGCGGACGCGGCGTACGTGCTTCACCGTCACCGCCGCCGGGATGCCGGCCAGGAGGAGGGACAGCCCCACCGGGAGCACCCCTGCCCACACCGTGGGTGAGACGTACGCGGTGCCGGACGCGCCGTCCACCAGCCACGCGCGGACCGGCTGCGAATCGATGTCGCCCTCGACGGGGACGTCGAACGACGGGCCGCCGCCGTCGGGGGTGAAGGTGCCCGAGCAGGACGTCGAGGTTCCCGCATTGGCCGCGGTGTTGTCGTACGTCCGGCAGTCGGCTTCGGTCACGGTGCCGGGCTCGCCCCACAGCACCGCCCGCAGCTCTGCGGTGAAGTTCGCCAGTACGACGTAGGCCAGGATCAGCCCGACCAGACAGGCCAGCGCCAGCCACGGGGCGGGTCCGACCTGCTCCGGCTTGCTCCGGGGTCCGTCGAGAACGTTCTCACCCTCGCTCATCCCCACCCTCGGATCGCCGACGGACCTTCATGGTGACCGATCCGAGGTGCCCTCGGAAGCCCTCCATGACGTGCTGGTGGGCTCGCACGATCGTCGGGTCGGCCGACACCAGCCGACCGGTGTCGTCGGCCGCGCTCGGGCCCGCTACGGGCCTCCTACAGCTCGAACTCGATGTGCTCGAGCTCGGTGTACTCGACCAGCAGCCCCTGGGCCCGCCGGCCGTGGTCCTTGAAGTAGGTCTCCTGCAGACCCTCGGCGGCGATCTGCCGCAGCCGCTGCTCCGTGGCCCCGCCCTCCTGGGCCTCGAAGAGCCGGCCGGCGAACTCCGGCGGGAGCGCCACGGTGAGGTGGCGCATGCGGGCGTCGTCGGTGGTGCCGGGCGCGGCCGTGTAGCCGAAGCGGGCACGGGTGTCGATCATGATGCCGCCCGTGGTGGCGGCGGCCTTCTTCGCCCGGGCCCGGACCTGCGGCTGCCACCGCAGGCGCACCTCCCGCTCGAGCCGGGCGGCGAGCTCCGGCCGGGGCTGGCGGAGCTGGTCCTTCATGTACCGCTCCACGGTGCGCCGGCTGATGCCGAGCAGCCGGGCGACGTCCTGGGTGCGGCCCTTGTACTGCTTGACGAGGAAGCGCATCCGGGCGCCGGCACTCTTGGGCACGGGGCGGGTGAACGCCCGCTGCAGCGCCTCCTCGAGACCTTCGCCGACCGTGGCCATCGGGCCCGCCTACTCTCCGCTGTCCTCGGCCGTGATCCGGCCGTCCTTGATGTACCGGGCCAGGTTGAGCTCGCCCCCGTACTCCTCACGCAGGCCCTCGGCCCACAGCACGCTCTGGGTGCCCTCGTGCTTGACCATGCCGGGGGAGACGCCCAACTGGAAGCCGCCCTTGAGGGGCTTGCCGTCCTCGTACGGGAGGAAGTCCAGCGGACCGGGCCCGTCGGAGGCGTACACGGCGCAGTCGGACAGTACGGCAACCGGGAAGCGGCCGGTGGCCGCGGCCGTCCTGAGCATCTTGCGGTGCATGTTGACCCGCGTCCGCGAGATGACGGCCGCGCGGATGTCCGGGCGCCAGGTCGGGCGCTGCAGCGCCGGCCAGGGCTGGCCGGGCCGCCAGCCGCCGCCCCGGGGCCGTTCGCGGAGCTTGCCGATGCCGCCCTTGACGGTCGCCTTGATCGCCGACAGCACCAGCGCCAGCTCGGGGTCGACCTCCCGGTGCCGGGCCATCGCCTCCAGGAAGGCCTGCGGCTCCATCCCGGTGGTGACGCCGAGGTCGGCCATGGTGGCCACGTAGGCGTCGCGCAGCCGCTGGTACCAGGCGTCCAGGTACCGGCCGGTCTCCCTGCGCAGCCAGCCCTCGGCAGGACGGACCTCGTACCCCAGCTCCACCGCGTAGGCGACGGTCGGGGTGGCGTACCACGCAGGCCCCTCGGGCCGCACGCCGGTCGCGGTGAACGGCGAGGGCAGCCGCGGATCGAGCTCCACGTGCGAAAGGTCGACCAGCCAGCAGCCGGGCACCTTCGCGTCGAAGGCAGGCCGTTCGACATGGACGGGCGCACCGAGGCCCACGACGGCACCGTTGGCCCCCGCGGCGAAGGCCATGTTGACGTCGATCCCCACCACGTACGGCCGGAGGCACTCCTCATCGGTCAGGGGCCGCGCCCAGTCGTACGCCTCCTCCACCAGCACCTCTTCCGGGCCCCGCTGGTGGAACCGCGGCAGGTGCGCGAGCAGCGGATGCCCGTCCGGCGCCTCCGGCGGCGCGCAGTCCACCGGCTGGGTGCCGAGCGAGCCGGGATTGTGCTCACTGTGGCGGCGGCCGTCGGCATCGGGCCGGCCCGCCCGCGTCGGCGGGTGCAGGGAGGTCATCAGCTCCAGGCCGTTGACCGCGGTCGACCCGCGCGGGGTCAGGACCCGGGTCGCGTACGTACCCAGCAGCCGCGCCAGCTCGGCCGGCGGCAGCTCGGCGGCCCGCCCCCAGGAACGGCTGTCCAGGGCGTCCCAGCCCGGCAGGCACAACTGCACGCAGGACCGCTTGCCGCCCTGCGCGGGCCGGTAGATCCGCGCCCACGGCCCGAGCCCGCGCCGGGTCAGCTGCCACTGTGCCTTCGCCAACTGCTTGACGACCTTGTGGTCCTCCGGCAGCCGGCCGGCGTGCCGCTCCTCCTGGGACAGCCGGGCCGGCAGCCCGTACCGCTCGGCGGCGGCATCGGTCAGCACCAGCAGCGGATCGGCGTCGCGCCCGTTGGCGACGAGCCGCGGCGCACCCAGCCCCGCCTCCCCGAGCGCCCACTCCACCAGAGTGGGCAGCGACTTGGCCGGCACGTCCAGCACCAGGCCGCCGACGCAGTACGCGACGACCTGCCGATCGGCCCCCGCGTCGAGCACGGCCAGCGGCCCGTGGGGAAACCGCGGATCCCCGGCAACGGAGCCTCCCCCGCCCCGCCCCTCACGCACCCGCGGCGGCGCCTCCACCCGACCCGAAGCCTTCACGGCACCGGAACCAGGGCCAGCGACAGAGGAAACGGGGGAGACAGGGGAGACAGAGGTAACGGGGGAGACGGGGGAGACAGAGGAAACGGGGGAGACAGAGGCAGAGACAGGGCCGACGGAGGAACCGGAGGCACGCTCCGAATCACTCTCGGGACCACTCTCGGGACCACCCTCGGAAACGTTCTCGGAAGCCGGGAAGCGCTCCGCCAGCCCCTCCAGCAGCCTCGCGTACGCCCCCCGCTTCGGCGCGCGCGGCTCGCTCCGGCCGGACTCCCAGCCGCTGACCGTCTCGCGCCGGGTCTGCAGCACGGCGGCGATCTGGTCCTGGCTCAACCCGGCGGCCTCGCGGAGCCGCCTGCGCTCCGCAGGCGGCGGCAGGCGGTCCTGGCCGACCTGTTCGAGCAGTGCATCAACGGCACTGAACAGCTCGTTCTCCGTGGTCACAGGGCTCACCTCCACCGGCACCCTACACACGGCACCCCCGAACCGCACGCCGAACCACACGCAGACCGCACACGAACCGCACATCAGGAAGCAGCGATCTCGCCGATCCATACGACGATGCCCTGCGCCGTACTCGCCCCCGCTCGCCCGTCCGGCGGATGTAACCCCGGGCGCGGGGCGCCACAGCCCGGAGGGGATACGGATGTTCTCGACACCGGCACCCGGCCCGCAGCCCGACCCGCAGCCGACCCGCCCCGCAGTCCCAGGGAGACCCAATGATCCGGATCAACCGACGCGACCTCGCCCTCCTGGCCCTCCGCGCCGGAACCGGGGCCGTACTGATGGCCCACGGTACGCAGAAGCTGTTCGGCTGGTTCGGAGGCGGCGGCCTGGACCAGACCGCCGCCGCGATGGAGCACATGGGCTTCACCCCCGGCCGCCGCAGCGCCCTGGCAGCCGGCCTCGGCGAAGCCGGCGGCGGGGCACTGCTCGTCCTGGGCCTGGCCACCCCGGCCGCGGGCGCCGCCGCGGCCGGCGCCATGGCGGGCGCCGTGTCCGTCCACGCCCCGGCCGGGTTCTTCGCCCAGGGAGGCGGATTCGAGTACCCGGCGTTCCTCGGGTTCACCGCCGCCACCATCGGCCTGGCCGGCGCCGGCCGCTACTCCCTGGACCACGCCACGGGCCACACCTTCGACCAGCGGTGGATGCTCGTCACGGCCTTCACCGCGAGCGCGGCCGCGGCGGCCGCGGTCGTCGCCAAACGGGCCAAGAACCAGCAGAACGCGACCCCCTGACGCCGTACGGCCGGCCCCTACACCGGCCCTACGGCACCCCGCCCCCGCCCAGCAGCAGCTCCGCCAGGGCCGTACGCGTGTGCTGCACCGAGCGGCCCGTACGGGTGGTGGTGAGGAGGCCGGCCGCACGCAGCGCCGCGGCATGGGCCGAAGCGGTGGCATTGCTGACGCCGAGCCGCCGGGCCAGCCCCGTCGTCGTGCACGGGCCGTCCAAGGACCGCAGCAGCGCCAGCCGGGTCCGCCCCAGAACCCCCGCAAGCGGCTCCTCGGGCGCCCCACCCCCCTCCGGTACGGGCGGCAGCCCCCGCCCCGCCGGATACGTGAGCACCACCGGCCGGCCCGGCAGGTCCTGGACGAGCGGCCCACGACGCCAGTGGAACGTCGGCCGCAGGATCAGCCCGCGCCCGCCCAGGCGAACCTCCCGCACCCCCCGGGCGCCCGTACCCGGCGGCCACTCCCAGACCCCCTCCCGCAGCCGCGACCCGGGCGCCAACCCGCTCAGGCCGGCGCCCAACCCGTTCCCCGCGACCGTCAGCGCATGCCGGGTGAACTCCGCCCGGTGCAGCTCCTGAACCTGCGGCCACACCGGCGCGAGCACCGACTCGAACGCCGCCCGCTGCGCCCGGTCCACCACCCGCCAGGCACCCGCGTCCCCGCCGTGCAGGGCCCGTATCCACGGCGGGGCCGGCCGCCCGGCGTACACCTGCTCGATCCCGGCCCGCACGCACTCCGGGCGGGCCGCCCTGACCATCGCGATCCCTTCGTCCAGCGAGTCGCCGAGGACGTCGAGGAAGGCGGGGGCCGACCCGCCCGGCACCAGGTCCGCCAGCGGTTCGACCGCGCTCGGCAGGCTCCGCAGCAGCCTGTACCGCCACCGCCCAAGCAGCGGCTCCCCGTGCGCGGTGCCCAGCAGCATCAGCGCCGCGTGCAGCTCGGGCACGGGCGAGGGCCGCGGCGCGAACCGCACCCGCGCGAGATCCTCGGCAGTGAAGTGAACCCGCAGCACACATGCCCCCTCCGCACCAGCCTTTCGGCCGCACCCACAACCCTCGCAACGGCCCCCGCCCGCCTCCAGGATGCCGCCATGCCCCCTTCCTCCCCACCCGGCCGCCGCACCATCGCCAAGGCCGCCCTCGCAGCAGCCGCCGGCCTGCTCCTCGCCCCGGCCCCCACCCCCGCCTCGGCCTCGGCCTCCGGGGGCTCCCCCACCCCCCACCTCCGACTCCCCGCACCCAGCGGCCCGCACCCCGTGGGCGCCCGCACCCTCCACCTCGTCGACCGCTCCCGCACCGACCCCTGGGACCCCGCCATCGGCGCACGCGAACTCATGGCCACGGTCCTGCAGCCGGCCCGACCCGGCCGCGGCTTCCCCCGCGCCCCCCACCTCACCCCCGCAGCCGCCGCCGAGTTCGCCGTCCTCGCCCACCTGATCCACCCGCCCCTGCCGGCCACCGGCGTGGACTGGGCGGCCACCCTCACCCACGCCCGGGCCGGCGCCCCACCGCTGCCCGGCCGGCGCCCCGTCCTGCTCTACAGCCCCGGAGGCGGCGACGCCCGCAGCATGGGCAGCTCCCTGGCGACCGACCTCGCCTCGCACGGCTGGACCGTCATCACCGTCGACCACCCCGGCGACGCGAGCGAGGTGGAGTTCCCCGACGACCGGCCCGGCCGCCCCCGCGTACGCACCACCGCCCTGGGCCCGGACATCGACGCGGCGACCTTCCGCACGATGATCGACACCCGCGTCGCCGACCTCCGGTTCGTCCTCGACACCCTCGGCCTGGACCGGGTCGGCCTCTACGGCCACTCCGCGGGCGGCACCGCCGTCGCCCAGGCGCTCTACGAGGACCGCCGGATCGCCGCCGCCGCCAACCTGGAGGGCTACCTCGACCAGATGGACGGCGAACTCCTCCCCGTCGCCCGGCACGGCACGGACCGGCCCCTGCTCCTGGCCGGCACCGACGGCTTCCGCAACGCCCGCCTCGACCGCTCCTGGACGGCCCTCCTGGCCCACGCCGGCCCCACCGCCCGCCACCAACTGGACGACACCGCACACTGGGCCTTCACCGACTACGCAGCCCTGGTCCCCCAACTCCAGGAGGCCGCCCTCATGACCGCCGAGGCCCGCACCGCGATGGTCGGCCGCGCAACCCCCCGCACCACCGTCCCCACCGTCCGCACCCTCCTGCGCACGTTCTTCACCCGCCACCTACCGCCCCCGGCCGCACCCTGACGCCCGTGAGCGGCGGGCGGCGGGCGGCATCAGGCGACGGCGGTCCCCTCGAGCTCCACCATCAAGTCGGGGATGGCCAGCCGCGCCACGCCCAGCATCGAGGTGGCCGGCGCCACCCCGGCGCCGCCCAATCGCGACGCCAGCACGCCGTAGTCCCGGACGAGCCGGTCGACGTCGGTGGTGTAGACGGTGAGACGGACCAGGTTGGCAAGGGACATGCCTGCCTCGGCGAGCACGGCCTCGAGGTTGTCGAGGCTCAGCGCCAACTGCGCCGCCATGTCACCGGCGTGCCGGGGATCGCCGTCAGCGCCCGTCGCGGTCTGACCCGAGCAGTACAGGGTCCGGCTGTGCCCGGAGACGAGCTCCGCCTGGTTGAACCCCATCTCCACCGACCACGTCACCGGGTTGACCGCCGTTCGTTCCATCGCCACATCAGCTCCAGTCGATTCGTCGAGCTTCCTCGTGCTGATGAGCCTGCCAACGCATCACGACACCCCCTGTCACGTATTCGATAAAATTCTCGAATGCGCGCTGACCGACTTGTCTCCCTCGTCCTGCTCCTACGCCGACACGGTCGGCTGTCCGCCGGCGAGTTGGCCCGCGAGCTGGAGGTTTCCACCCGCACCGTGCTGCGCGACATCGAGGCGCTGTCCAGGGCCGGCGTCCCGGTCTACGCCCAGCGCGGCCGACACGGCGGCTTCGCCCTGCTGCCCGGGTTCCGGACCGAGCTCACCGGACTCACCCCCGACGAGGCCCTTGCCCTGCTCGTCGCCGGATCACGGCGCGGCGCACAGGTGTTCGGCCTGGGCTCGGCGCTCGCCTCGGCGATGCTCAAGGTGGTGGACGCGCTGCCCGAGACCTGTCGGGACACCGCGGCCGGCGCGGCCGAGCGGTTGCTCCTCGAGCCGGAGACCGACCTCCTCTCACGTCGGCTGGCCGCCGAGGATCCGCCTGACGACATGGCGGCCGAGGTCGTACGCGCGGTACTCACCGGACGCAAGCTGCAGATCCACTACGCCGCCGCCGACCAGGCCCCGCAGTGGCGCACCGTGGACCCGATCGGCCTGGTCAGCATTCGCGACCGCGGCTACCTGCTGGCCACCCGGTCCGGCGTGGACCGCACCTACCGGCTGTCCCGGATCCTGGCCGCCAAGGAACTCGCCGAACCCGCGCAGCGCCCCGACCGCGTCGACCTGGACCGGGCCTGGCAGGAACGCAGCACCCGGTTTCGCACCGGCGGCGACCAGGTCGCCGTGCGCCTACGGATCGACCCGGCGCGGCGCGAGGACCTGATGGACACCGCCCTCGCCGTGCGTGCCGAAGAGACCGAACCCGGCGGCTGGCTGCGCCTGGAGGTGACCTTCCAGGACCCGCGACACGCCGAATGGGCGCTGTGGCAGCTCGGCACGCACGCCGAAGCCCTCACCCCGCACTGGCTGCGCACCTCCCTGCACACCCGCGCCACCACCATGGCCACCCACTACGAAGCGTCCCCCTGACGCAGGAGGAATCGGGTTGCCGTCATGACCCGATGAGGCGCCCGATCAGCGTGTAATTTCCACTCGAGCGAATCCCGAACGTCGTCGGACCCACCTCCGCCTTGGCGGTTCCTGCCGTGAGCGTGCACCAGTCCTGGTACAGGTAACTGTCCGCGCCCCCGATGGAGCAACGCCAGGCGTAGGTGTCCGCCCGCAGCCAGATCGTCCGCTGCTGCCGGCTCCCCGGCACGATCTGATGGGTGTCCTCGTCGAACAGCAGCACCTCCCAGAGGTAGTAGTCCGCCGCGAGGTAGATGTACCGGGTGTCGGTGCCCGCGTAGTCGCTTGGCCGGGGGCTGTTCGTCAGGTAGAGCGTCCGCCTGACCTCCGCCGTGCCCGCCTGCGCGGGTCCGACCGACCACACCACGAAGGCCGCGGCAGCCGCCACCACGGCCGCCAACCTCACCGTGCCCCGCTTCGCACTCCTCGTGAGAACGTCCACGCTTCCCCCCACACTCGATGTGATCGGAATGAGTCAAACGCCGGCCGCAGGCGGGCCGCTCACCGGACCGTACCCACACACCCCCCGCGCGTCCGGTTCCTTCCTGCACAGCCTGGAGCCGACCGAGGTACCACACAGCCCTTTAACGGCGACGAAGAGGAGGACCGCGCCCCTTCACCGCGTACAAGCGCTGGTGACGGGCGGGAGCCGGGCGCGCCGCGATGGTCAGCTCGGCGGCGTGGCGATCCGCGCGGCGAGTCCGTCGAGCAGGGCGCTGAGCCCGTACCGGAAGAGCGATTCGGGGGAGAGGCCGGCGCCGGCACGGGCGGCGGCGAAGGCCGGGAAGGACCCGCCGTCCACCAGCGCCGCGAGCCGGGCTTCCTGGGCCTGCATCCACTGCTCCCCGTTCACCCCGCTGGACCGTTCCGCCGCGGTTTCCGGTTCGAGGTCGATGGCGTGGCCGCGGACGTACCCGAAGAGGGTGACGGCGGCGTGCATCCGGGCGTCGTCGTCCAGGCCGAGCCCGTCCAGGGCCTCCAGGGCCCATTCGATGTGCCGGATGCCATGGGGGATGAGCAGGGGGCGGTTGAGGTTCATGGCCCCGGCCAGCCAGGGGTGGGCCCGGTACAGCCGCCACTGCAGCGCCGCCGACAGCTCCAGCCGCTCCCGCCAGTGCGGCGGCGGCCGCTGCGGCAGGTGCTCCTCGGCGAACACCGCGTCGGCCATCAGCACCACGAGCTGCTCCTTGGTGCTGACGTGCCGGTACAGGGACATCGCCGAGACCCCCAGCTCCGCTGCGAGCCGGCGCATCGTCAAGGCCGCTGCCCCCTCCGCGTCCGCGATCGCGACGGCCGCGCGCACGATCCGTGCACGCCGCTGCACGTCGTCGTCCGTGCCGGACCGGCGTCCCTGGCCCGTCGAGGGCCGGGCCGCGACCACGGTCCCCACCCCCGGCACCGCCCGCACCAGCCCCTCCTGCCCGAGCGCGGCCAGGACCTTGCTCGCGGTGGCCATGGCCACCCCCCACCGCTGGGTGATGGCGCGGGTCGAGGGCACCCGGTCCCCGGGCCGCAGTTCCCCGCGCTCGATGCGTCCCCGCAACTCGGCCGCGATCCGCGCGTACGGCGCCTGTCCCCGCTCCGTCATCCCACCCTCCCGAGTGCACTAGTACGCACGCACCTTACCGCCCTAGAACACTTTCCCCAACTCCCCAGTTCCCAGAAGCACTTCACCCACATACGTTGTACGCATCCCAACAGAGGAGCCAACGATGAACAAGCCCCCCACCCACCCCCGCCCGCACCCCCACACCACCCAGACGGTGCTGATCTCCGGCGGCAGCGTCGCGGGCCCCGCCCTCGCCTACTGGCTGCACCGCCACGGCTTCACCCCCACCATCGTCGAGCGGGCCCCGAAGCTCCGTGACGGCGGTTACGCGGTCGACTTCCGTGGTGAGGCACTCGACGTCCTGGACCGCATGGGCCTCCTCCACCGCATCCGGGCGCTGGACACCAAGACGGGCGACGCGACCATGGTGGACCCCGAGGGCCGCCCGTACGCCACCCTCCCCGCGGCGGTCTTCGCCGGGGACCTGGAGGTCCTCAAGGGCGACCTGACCCGGATGCTGTACGAGGCCACCCGAGAACGTCGAATACGTCTTCGGCGACTCGATCGCCACCCTGGAACAGGACGAAGACGACGTCCTCGTCACGTTCGAGCACGGCGCTCCCCGCCGCTTCGACCTGGTCGTCGGAGCCGACGGCCTCCACTCCCGCACCCGCGCCCTGGTCTTCGGCCCCGAGGAGGAGTTCGTCCGCCACCTCGGCATCTACACCGCGATCTTCAACCTGGACAACTACCTCGGCCTGGAGAACACCGGCCTCCTCTACGCCACCCCCGGCAAGGCCGCCAACATCTTCACGGCCCGCGACAACACCGAAGCCCGCGCAGCCTTCCACTTCGCCGCCGAACACCTGGAGTACGACCACCGCGACCAGGAGGCACACAAGCGGATCATCGCGGACCGCTTCGCGGGCGAGGGCTGGGAGGTGCCGCGCCTCCTGCACGAGATGGCCGCCGCACAGGAGTTCTTCTTCGACGCCAATGCCCAGGTCGTCATGGACACCTGGTCCGCGGGCCGGGTCGCCCTCCTCGGCGACGCGGGCTACTGCGCCGGGCCCACCTCCGGCCGCGGCACCTCCCAGGCGCTGATCGGCGCCTACCTGCTCGCCGGCGAGCTCGCCGCCCACGGCGGCGACCACACGGCCGCCTTCGCCGCATACGAGCACCGGATGCGTCCCTGCGTGACCGAACACCAGACCCTGGGCCGCGAGGGCGCGGAACGCTTCTTCCTGCCCGCCCCCACCCAGGAGACCCTGAACCTACTGGCCTACACCCACACCACCTGAAGGACCCCCGCACGCGACGACCGAACCGCCGCCACGGTCCGTCCCGGCCGGCTGCCGGGACGGACCGTAGTGTGGTCCGGGGTCGGGCTCAGCGGGTGCTTGCGCGGCGCCGCCGGCGGAGCACGACGGCTCCGGCCGCCAGGGCGAGTGCCGCGCTGGAACCGCCGGCAAGGAGCAGGGTGGAGGGCGGGGCGTCGTCTTCCGCGCGCTGGAGGCTGTAGCCGCTGGAGTAGCCGGTGGTGTCGTACTCCGAGCCGGGCAGCTTGTCGGCGTAGCGGGCCTTGACCAGTTTCTGGTAGTCGCTGAGCGACACCGATGCCTGCCCGCCGAGTCCTTGGCGGGCTTGGTCGTTGAGGGGCTCGACGGTGGTGAGCTTGAGCTGGTACCAGCCGCGGATCTGCGGCTCGGTGAAGACCAGCGTGCCCAGGGTGGCCTTGCTTGCGTAGGCGGCGTCGCTGTCGCCGTCTCGCACGGCTGCCAGGTGCCAGCCGCCGCCCTGGGTGGGCGCGAGCATGACGGTGGCGTTGCGGCCGTTGACGGCGGTGCTGAGCGAGGAGACCAGTTGCGTCAGCTTGACCGCCTCGGTGGGCAGCGGCTTGGCGGTGCCCGCGACGAACCCGGGGGTGATCTCGTTCAGTGCCACCGGGTCCTTGATCGTGAAGGCCGGGAGCCCCTGGCACGGCTCCGCCGTTTCGGGGATGGTCTGCACCGGCTCACCGGCGTTGCCGGTGGGCACCGGAGTACGCAGGAAGCGGCACACCGCGTTGTGGACGTCGGCGGACTTCACCGTGTCGAGGGCGGCCTGGTAGTCGGGGATGTCGGCGGGGAGAGGATCCTTGCCCGGGGCCGCGTGCGCCGGACCGACGACGGACAACATCGCGGACGCACTCACTGCGATGACGAGGGACAGACGGGAGAAGGCAGAGGCCGCCCGCTTGCCGGACGTCTTGGTGCCGCTGGTGTCGCGCATGTCAGCCTGCCTTAGCGGGAGATACCGATGCGGGAATGGGTCCACTTGGACGAGCTGTTGCTCACGTAGTCGTTGTAGTTCCACCACGTGTACGTGGTGGTGTCCGGCCACGGGTCGGCGACGGCGATCGTGTTGTTCGACGTGTCGAAGCCGTAGACCACGTTCATGTGGCCGCCCCCGGACGTCCACCCGATGCGGGCCCCGATCGGCCGGGCCGCCTTCACATCGGTGTACACCTGGTTGAACGTGGCTGCGCTGCTCAGGCCCGAGCCGGTGTGGGCCATGCCGAGGCTGCTCCAGCCCCTGGCCATGTCGTCGAGGGTGGCGGGCTGGTTGTTGCAGCCGTAGTAGGGCTGGGCCCGGTTGCAGAAGTCGGTCTGTGTGGAGCCGAAGCCCTGGAACTTGGCGATGGTCAACCCGGAGGCGACCCAGCACCACTGGGTCTTCTCCTGCTTCAGCATGCTGATGGTGTCCTGACCCGCTTCCGCGTGAGCCGTACCTCCCGCGGCCGCGAGCGATCCCAAGGCGGCCAGCGCGATGGCCGACACCGTGGTTCCGTACCTGAACCTACCCATTTTCCTGCCTTCCCCTGGTCGGTGCACGAGATGCACGGGGCAATCCGGCAGAAATATGACAGCGCATCATGTCTACGGCACATAGAGGCCTTACAGAAATTACCCCTTACTGACGACTTCTCAGCTAATAACCCGAATCGGCACTCACGTCTCACGACCTAGCCAAAGCCACCCACGCTGCTCCCACGTCCCAGCGTTCGGCGGGGCCGAACAGTACCTGGTTGGCGGGATCGACCCTCCACTCCAGGCTGTTCGGGGCGACGGGTGCCGCCGGCGCCTGAATGTCTCGTCTGTGGAAGGCGTCGACCAGGCGGCTCCACAGGGAGCCGCCCGGCCGAGCCGCTGGTTGCTGCGGCAGAACCTCCACAGCCTGCCGGAGTGGAATGGAGGCGGACAGCGGCTGCCCGGCCTGCCGAAGGCGGGAACGGTTCGTGCACACGTTCGCGCTCGACGTGGACCCCCGGCGGCCGGGCCGTGACGGGTACGCCTGGACCACGACCTCTGTCGCGCCGGATAAGGGCAGTCCGACGCGACACCCCGCCGCCACCGTTCCGCCATGATGACGACGCCCCGCCCGCGCTCCTTCGTCCGCGCCGGACTCACCACCGCGGCCGAGCACGACGGACCGTTCGACGGCGTGCCCGCACACCTGCGGCCACCGCTGGAGGAATGGCTGCAGTTCGCCCTGGACGCCGAGGCCGCCGAGATGGCCGCCGCCGTCCACGACCGGCTGCCACCCCCGTACCGCAGCGGCCTGGCGCACTCCAGCTGCTCCACCGGCACTTGGACGGCGCCCCGCGCCGGCTGCTCGGCGACGCGCTGGGGTGAGGAGGCGGGGCAGCTGCCTGCGCCCGTCAGACGCTGTTGCCCCTGGTGGCTCCAACAGGAGTACGCGTACTACGAGCGGCCTGGTGCCGCCCGGGAGCCTTGCGCGAGGCCTTTAGTCGCGTGGGCGGACGCCCCCAGGGCCGGGGCCCATGGAGGAACCTGACCGGCCCGCGCCGCGGCCCCTTACAGACCCAACCGAGCGAAGCCTTACGGGAGGAGACGGAGGTCACCTCCCGGCTCGCCACAGAAGCCCAACCGGAGGCCCTGGGGTACACGGGCCGCGTCCTCGTCATGCAGATCATCCGAACCACGTTCAGGGCCGACGGCACGCCCATCGGCAAGACCATGACCATCCAGGGCGGAAGCACACCGCTCGTGTGGGAACTGAGGCCAGCGGACGTGGAGGACGAGGAGGCGTACCCGGTGCCCTCCGCTCCAACGGTGCCAGCGCCCCGGGGCCCGGCTAAGGCGGTACGGACGTACCTGGTCGGCATGGAGGATTCGCCGCTGACGAAGATCGGTCAGACCACCGGCACGCTCAAGTCCCGGCTGGCCCAGACCAGACCGGCCAGCCTGCCCAGCTCCTGCCGCTCCTGGATGTCGAAGGCGACTACGAGGCCGCGCTGCACGCGCGATTCGCGGAGTACCGCGTGCGCGGGGAGTGGTTCGACCTGACGCCCCTCGGTGATCCCGCCACGGCCGTCACGGACGTGCTCGCGGCACTGGGGCTGGACATCCGCCTCGAGGAACAGGGCGATGCCTCCTACCAGGTGCCGCTGCACTTCTGACCCTGCTGCAAGACCAGCATCGGCGCGCACACCGATGCCGACCTGGGCGCTCAAGGCCCTCCTGCACCGAGGTCGTGGCGCGGCAAGGGGGGCCGGATCCCCCTTGCCGCTGCCCCGGGCGGGTCAGCTGCTCGCGGAGGTGACGTGCGGGGCGGGCTCGTGCTTGAAGTTGGCCTGGCCGAAGTTCTTCTTCACGGCGGCGTCCCAGGAGCCGTCCTGGACCATCTTCTTGAGGGCGGCGTTGATCTTGGCGTGCAGATCCTTGTTGCCCTTCTTGATGCCGATGCCGTAGCTCTCGCTGCTCAGGCTCAGCCCGACGAGCCGGAACTTGCCCGTGTTGCCCTTCTGGGCGGCGTAGCCGGCCAGGATCGCGTTGTCCGTGGTCATGGCGTCGACCAGGCCGTCCTGGAGGGCGATCACGCACTCGGAGTAGCCGTCGAGCTCGAGCAGGCTGGCCTTCGGCGCCAGGTTCTGCTTGATGTTCTGCGCCGAGGTGGAGCCGACGGTGGAACAGAGCTTCTTGTTGTTGAGGTCCTCGGCCTTGGTGATCGTGGCGTCGTCGGCGCGCACGAGGAGGTCCTGGTGGGCCGTGAAGTACGGGCCAGCGAAGTCGACCTTCTCCCGGCGCTTGTCGTTGATCGAGTACGTGGAGGCGACGAACTTGACCTCGTTGTACTGGAGCAGCAGCTCGCGGTCGGAGCTGTCGACCTTCTTGAACTCGATCTGCTCCGGCTTGTAGCCGAGCTCCTTGGCGATGTACCTGGAGACGTCCACGTCGAAACCGGAGAAGGTGTCGCCGGCCTCGCGCAGGCCGACACCGGGCTGGTCAAAGGCGATGCCGATGGAGAGGGTCCCCTTGGGTCCTTCGTCGCCGCCGCAGCCGGTGGCGGTCAGGGCGAGGCCGATCACAGCGGCCATCGCACCAGCCTTGGGGACCTTCATGTTGCAACTCTTTCCTCTGGGACGCGGGACGCGGAGCGGGATCGCCGGTGCGCGTGGAACCGCGGGGTACGTGAAAAGCGTCAAGACGCGTGTAAGACGAACCTAAGAATGCTTCCGCCGCGGTGTCACTGGATCTAGGCGAAACTTGAGGTAACGATCCGGCTCGACCGGCGTTTCTGCGGCGATTAGGGCTTCCTGCAGGCGGTGTACCGGCTGTGGTCCGAGCAGCTGGACCTGGTCGCCGAGGCTGCGCGGAACCGGACGCGGCGGCGATGTTCCTGGCGCTGGAGGCTGAGGTCGGCCCGCGTGCGGAGGTCGAGGCCGCGGCGCGGCTGCTGGACGAGCTGCTGCCGCCGGGCGACGAGGAGCCGAGGCGGAGATGCGCCGCCAGCTGGCCGGCCACTACAACACGGTTGTGAGTTGGGGGTGTGGTGGCGGGGTTTGGGTGTCATCGGTGTGTGATGGGTTTCTAGCGTGGTGCAGCATGGTTCCTGGCTTCGTGGTGGCTGTCATGGGGTGACCAGGGGGCTGCCATGCGCTGATAGCACGTGGATGGCGTGGCTGTCACAGGGTTGGAAGTTCCTGTGTTCGGAGTGGCCTGCTTGGGTTGTGCTGGCGGGTATGGCTGGTCGGTCGGGTCGTGGTGTACGTGATGAGGCAGGGGCTTCGGCTGCGGGGTCTGGCGCGGGTCGGGGTGTGGTGGTTCGGCGTTTGCTCGCGGTGGAGGAGTCGGGGGTCGTGTCCCGGCTGCATGTGAGGGTCGCTGCGGAGCTTGCCGGGGTGTCGGAGCGGACGGTGTGGCGTTGGCTCGCTGAGGGGCGGGCGGGGCGGATCGAGGCGAGGCCGCGCCGGGACGGGTTCGCGTTGAGCGAGCCGCTGTGGGCGGTGCTCGCGGAAGAGGGTGGGAACGTCTGCGGTTTGCATCGGCGGATTGAGCGGGCACACGCTGATGGTGGGCTGGAGGAGTGGGGTGTGGGGCGTGTCCCGTCTCTTTCGACACTCCAGCGCGTGGTACTCCGGGATCTGCGTGCGGGTCGGGTGCTGGAGGTGGCGAGGCCTTCCCGGAATCGGGTTGAGGCTAGCCGGTATGAACGGGTCCTGGCCGACCTGTCTGCTGTGGGACGAGCCGGGTACGGCGGCTGCGTTGCTGCTGTGTGGGGGGGGGGGGGGGGGGGGGGGGGGGGGGGGGTTTGGGCGGGCGCCGGCGTGGGGGTCGCGGGTGCTGACCTGGCACCAGGTTCCCGGGCTGGATCAGG